>NZ_JAUIZP010000045.1:0-142532 GCF_041414735.1 Rhodococcus sp. GXMU-t2271 | reverse complement strand
TGTCACGGTGCGCGCGGCCTTGCGCCGGACGTCCGCGACCTTGTGCGTGGCGATGCCGAATGCGAAGCGCAGCAGCGACGCACCGCGATCCTGGTAGCGCGGGAGTGCCCGTGCCAGGGCGAGGCACACCTCCTGGGTGACGTCCTCGGCGGGGGTGTGCGCGCTGGTCCCCTCGTCCATGCGTGCGGCGCAGAAGTTCAGCACATGGGGGCGAACGGAACTCACCACCACGCCGACGGCGTGCGGTTCACCGGCGACGGCGCGCGGTACCCATCGGCGGAGCAGTTCCTCGGTTTCGACGCGGTGCACGGGGTGTCCTCTCGGGCGGCGGAAGGTGGGGAGTTCCACCATCCGTCGCCCGGGCGCCCCGGGCCAGGACCCCTGGGGTGGTTACTCCTCCACCCACCGCACGGTGTCGTCCAGGCTCGCGCGGTCGGTGCGGCAGGTGTTGGCGGGGTGGCTCTCGTCGGCGTATCCGAAGGAGATCGCGCACACGATGTCGCGCTCGGTGGAGATGCCGAGTTCGCGGCGGACGGCGCCGGCGGCCATCGCGACGGCGGCCTGCGGGACAGCGGCGATGCCGAGTGCCTGCGCGGCGAGGAGCAGGGTGGCGACGTACCCACCGCAGTCGACCGCGCCGTAGGTGCCGAGGGCCTTGTCGGTCGTGACGATCGCGATGTGCGGCGCTCCGAAGAAGCGGTAGTTCTCGAGCATCTGCTCGGTCCGGCGGGCGTAGTCGTCGCGGGCGATGCCGAGGCTGTTGTAGAGCGCGTACCCGGCGCCGCGACGACGCTCGGCGTACACCCCGCGGTACTCGGCCGGGCCGGGGATGTCCGGGTCGAGCCGGCCGGAGGCCGCCTGCTCGTACACCGCGGTCCGTAGCCGATCGACGGCGTCCCCGCCGACCAGGACGACCTCCCACGGCTGGGAGTTGCACCAGGACGGGGTGCGCTGCGCCATGCGCAGCATCGACTCGATGTCGTCGCGGGGTACCGGCTTGGACAGGAATGCCCGGCAGGAGTAGCGGGTGTCGAGCAGTGCCGAGAGCGAGGCGCGGTGGTCGATCGTCATGTGACCAGGGTCGCACAGGCGCTTGTATAGCGCTCGTTCAGGTCCGTCGTGCGGGACCGGCGGTGGTGTAGTTCTCCCGGTCGAACCGCCGGGTCCGGAGCCGGTATCCCCAGGACGAGGCCGGCCACAGCGACCGGTTGACCTCGCCGCGGTCCAGGTACCAGCTCCGGCACCCGCTGGTCCATACGGTGCCCGACGAGCGTCGGCGCATCTCGTCGGCGAACTCCCGCTGCGCGGCGGCCCGTACCTCGAGGGCGGCGCCCTCCCGGTCGGCGGCGTCCATCGCGGCAGCGACGTAGCGGAGCTGGCTCTCGATCATGAACAGCAGCGAGGTGTGACCGATCCCGGTGTTGGGACCGCCGAGCAGGAACGCATTGGGGAACCCGGCCACGGTCGTGCCCAGGTGCGCCGACGCACCGTCCCGGCCCCACCGCTCGAGCAGGGTGCAGCCGTCGCGACCGACCACGGGCAGTCCGGCGAGGGCGGCGGAGACCCGGAATCCCGTCGCGTACACCAGGACGTCGACCGCGTGGTCCCGGCCGTCGGCGGTGCGCACGCCGTGCGGGCGCAGTTCCGCGATCGGGCTGGTGACCACCGTGCTGGAGTCCCGGACGAGTGCGGGGTAGTAACTGTCGGAGAACAGGATTCGCTTGCAGCCGATTCGGTGCGGCGGGGTCAGGACGCGACGCAGGTCCGGGTCGGGCACCTGCCGGTGCAGGTGCCGCAGCGCCCGGGACTCCAGGCGAGCGAGTCGGCGGCCGGACCCGGTGAGCGCGGGGACGAGCGCTTCGCCGCGCCAGTACTCGACCGTCCGGCGCGCGCGGTGCGGCAGCGGCAGACGCTGTGCGCGCCGCGGCAGCACCCAGGCGGGCGTGCGCTGGAACAGGGTGAGGTGGTCGGCGACGTCGGCGAGGTGCGGAATCACCTGCGCGGCGCTCGCGCCGGTCCCGATCACGCCCACGCGCCGGCCGGTGAGGTGGGCGTCGTGGTCCCACCGGGCAGTGTGGAACGCGGGGCCGCCGAAGGAGCCGTCGAGGCGGGGGATCTGCGGGACGTTCAGGGCGCCGGTGGCCAGAACGAGGAAGCGGGCCGCGTAGACCGGGCCGTGGTCGGTGCGCACGTGCCAGCGGCCCGTCGACTCGTCCCACCGGCACGCGGCGGCGGCCGTGCGGTACACGATCCGGTCGTCGAGTCCGTTCTCTGCGGCGAACGCGTGCAGGTGCGCGAGGATCTCGGGCTGGGTCGCACGGCCGCGGGCCCAGGCGGCCTGGGGTGCGGACGAGTACGAGTACAGGGCGGGATGGATGTCGCACTCGCACCCCGGGTAGGTGTTGTCGCGCCACGTCCCGCCGAGGGCGGCACCGCGTTCGAGGACGAGCACGTCGCGGCCGCGTCGCCGCAGGTGTGCGGCGGCACCGAGCCCGGCGAAGCCGGCTCCGACCACGAGTGCTTCGACGTCGATCACTTGAACAGTGTGCAAGTTCGGGGCCCACCAGGCAAATCAGGAAATATAATGCTCTCTACCCCGTATCCGAGATTGCCGGATATCTTCCGATCAGACCACGTCTTCCTCGTTGCCCGGCGTGACCCGGCGCAGTCCCCGGTACGCGTCGGCGGGGGAGCGGCGGCCGGCCACGACGGCCTCGACCTCGGCGGCGATGGGCATCTCCACGTCGTACTCGCGCGCGAGTTCCATCACCGTCGGCGCGGTCTTCACGCCCTCCGCGACCTGGCCCAGCCGGGCCACCGCCTCGTCGAGGGTGAGCCCGCTCGCGAGGGCCTCGCCGATCCGGCGGTTGCGCGACGCGGGGCTCGTGCACGTCGCAATCAGGTCGCCCATCCCGGTCAGGCCCGCGAACGTCCGCGGGTTGGCTCCCATCACCTCGCCGAGCCGGGTCATCTCGGCGAGCCCCCGGGTGAGCACCATCGCCCGGGTGTTGTCGCCGACCCGCAGCCCCTCGGCCATGCCTGCCGCGATCGCGACGATGTTCTTCAGGACGCCGCCGAGTTCGCAGCCGAGGACGTCGGTGTTGCGGTACACGCGGAAGACCTTCGAGGCGAACAGCGGTTGCAGGGCCGCCGCGACGCGTTCGTCCGCGGTGGCCACCACTGCGGCCGCCGCCATCCCGTCGGCGACCTCGCCGGCGATGTTCGGTCCGGCCAGCAGTCCCACCGGGTGACCGGGCAGGCATTCGCCGATCACCTCGGTCGGCCGCAGGCGGGTGCCCGGTTCGAGTCCCTTCGCCAGCGAGAGGATCGGCACCCAGGCCCGCACCTCGTTCGATATCTCGGCGAGGGTGGCGCGGACGGCGTGGGACGGCACCCCGACCACCAGCACGTCGGCCTCGTGTGCGGCCTCGAGAAGGTCCGAGGTGGCGCGAAGATTGGCCGGCAGGGTTCGCTCGCCGAGGTACCGGGTGTTGCGGTGCTCCTCGTCGATCTCCCGGGCGGTGTCCGGGTTGCGGGACCAGAGCAGGGTCGGGGTGTTGCGGGCCGACAGTCCTGCGACGGTGGTACCCCACGAACCGGAACCGAGGACGACGACGCGAACCGGACGTGCCATGGGTTGGGGATCCTGTCTGCGAGGAGGAACGGTACGGCCTCAGGGTGTCAGTTCGCCCGTCCCGGCGCCGGATTTTCGCGGTATGTCCGTCCTCCGTCGCTGTCGTCCCGCATGTGCACACTGGCACGGTTAATACCCTAGGGGGTATATTGACCGCAGATTCCGATCATCCCCCGAGGAGGACGCCCATGTGTTACCCCGTCACCTGCTCCAAGTGCGGAAAGACCGGCTGGGGCGGCTGCGGCCAGCACGTCGACAGTGTGATGAAGTCCGTGCCGGTCGCCGAACGGTGCACCTGCGACCAGGACTCCGCTCCCCAGGCGAAGTCCGGCTTCTTCGCCTCGTTGTTCGGCCGCTGAGTTGTTCGGCCGCTGAGTTGTTCGGCCGCTGACGGCCGGCGGGTGCGCTCGCGCACCCGCCGGGGTCATCGGGCCCAGTCGCCGCGCTCGAGCAGCCGCGACACGAGCACCCCGGCCACCAGCCCCCAGAACGCCGCACCGATGTTCCAGAACGTCACGTTCGCGGCCGTGACGACGAACGCCACCAGCGCCCCCATCGTGTACTTCGAGGCGAACGCCGTCACGAACGCGCCCTGCAGCGCCCGCAGCATCGCCAGGCCGCCGAGGGTCGCGACGAACGCTGCCGGCGCAGCTGTCATCCACCGCACGAACAGCGGGGCGAACAACCCGAATACGATCGAGTAGAGCCCGAAGCACACGGCTGCCGTGTACTGACGGCTCCGCTCCCCGGACGCGGTGAGCAGTGCGTTCGTCGGGCCGGTCAGACACGTCGACACCGCACCCACGCAGGCCGCGCCCAGTGACCACACCCCGCACGCGATCGTGGTGACGTTGATCGGAGGCCGGTGCCCGGCCGCCGTGAGCACGGCGATGCCCTGCCCGTTCTGCACCACCAGCACGGTGATCGCCAAGGGAATCACCAACTCCAGCAACGCCGTCCAGGTGAACACGGGAGCGGTGAAGACGGGAGAGGCAAAAATGCCCGATCCGCCCGGCGCGGGCGAGAAACGCCCCGACGCGGACACCGCCACCGCCCCCGCGATCAGCGCCCCCAGGATCGGCGGCAACCACCGGCCGATCCGCCCGAACGCGCTCAATGCCAGGAACGTCAGCACCATGGGCGCCGCGATCGCGGCGTCCGCGCCGAGCGCGACCACCAGGTCCACGCCGAACTTCAGGAAGACACCCGCCACCATCGCCATGACGATCGGCATCGGCAGCGCCTCCATCACTCGCCGCACCAGTCCGGATGCTCCCAGCACCAGCACCAGCAGGCCGGTGACCAGGAACGCGCCGATCACCTCCGGCCAGGACAGGTGACCCAGCGACCCGCCGACGAGGATCGTGCCCGGAATCGTCCAGGCGAAGCCGAGCGGCTGCCGGTAGGCGACGCTCATCGCGACCGTCAGCACCCCGTTGAGAACGAAGATCCCGAAGATCCACGACGCGAGTTCGGCCGCGTCGAGCCCACCGGCCGCGCCGGCCGCGAGGACGACCGCGACCGGGCCCGTCGACGAGAACACCAGGCCGATCACGCCGTTCGCCGCATACTCGACGCCCAGATCCCGCAGCACCCGGCGGGGCCGGGTGAGAGGCCGCGCAGGCCGCTCGAGCAGGTCGGTATCGCCGGGGCCGGTGGTCTTCTCGTCGACTGCTGTCATCGCTTCCTCACTCGTCCTCGCGGAATCGGGCGGCGAGCTCGCTGCGTGAACGGATGCCGAGCTTCGCGTAGACCCGGGTCAGGTGGTACTGCACCGTCTTCACCGACAGGAACAGCTCACCCGCCACGTCCTTGTTGGTATTGCCCGCGGCCACCAGCGCGGCGACCGCCTTCTCCTGCGGCGTCAACGCCGCCAGGTCCATGTGTGTCCGGCGGGCACCGTCGCCGCTCGCCTTCAAGCCACCGGCCTTGAGTTCGCGGTCGCAGCGCTGCACGTACGACGTCGCGCCGAGCGTCGCATACAGTTCCCGGGCGGTGCGCATCACCGCGTCCGCCTCCCGCCGCCGACCGGCCCGCCGCAGCGTCTGGCCGTACGCGAAGTTCACCCGTGCCCGGTCGTACGGCAACGACAACGTCGCCAGGTTCTCGAGCGCGGCTTCGAACGTCTCGCGTGCGGCGTCGATGTCCCCGCGTGCCCCGTGGATCCGTCCGCGCACGTATCCGAGTCTCGCCCGCGCGGACAGGTGTCCCCGGGAGCCGGCCAGGTCCTCGAACGGACGGAGGAATTCGTCGGCCTCGTCGACGCGCCCCGTCATCACGAGGGCATTCGCATACAGGTCCGGCCACGGCCAGAAACCCGGCTCCACCAATGCCTGCCGTCGACGCGCGGTGAGCGGCGCCAGGTGCCGCAGGACGCCGTCGTAGTCGGCGGCGACCTCGGCGCACTGGGCGGCCGCGATGCAGGCCGGCACCACCATGACGGCATAGTCGGTGGCACCCGCGCGGCCACGTCGCAGGTGCTCGCGAGCCAGAGCCCAGTCGCCCCGCAGGGCGTGCACCTGGGCGCCGGTCCAATGCACCAGGGGCCGAAGCAGATCCAGACCCGCGGTGTCGAGCTGCGCGGCGGCCCGGTCGACCGTGCGGACAGCGTCGTCCCAGGCGCCCAGCGCGAACTCGGTGCGGGCCAGCCACGCCTGTGCCCACAGCGAGATCCGGATCGATCCCCCGCGGAAGACCGTCGGCTCCGCGCTCTCCAGTTCCGCTCGGGCCCGCTCCGGCTCGTCGAGCGCCAGCGCCAGCCAGCCCTCCGCCATGCGGATGCGCTGGCCCTGGGCGCCGAGCCGGACGTTCTCCGGCAGTGTGGCGTACGAGGCGCGGGCCTCGTCGACGTGGCCGGTCATGGCCAGGCCGAGTCCGCGGATCGCGGCCGACTCGACGGCGGCGGGGGTGTCTGCGGCCACGAGGGACGACGCGCGGTCGGCCCATTCGACCAGGCCTTCCCCGTCGAGCCGGGCCAGCGAGTGCAGCACCATGCGCTGGCAGATCATCGCCCCCAGGTCCGGGTCCCGGGCCGGGTCCGGGAGCAGTTGCCATGCGCGGGTGAGGAGCTGGGTGGCCTCGTCCTGCCGCCCGCGCTGGATGGCGAGATAGCCGAGCACCACGTCGCGCATGGCACCGTCGGGCGCGGTCTCGACGGCCGGAACGAACGTCAGCGCCTGGGGCAGATCCGCCGCGCCCGTGAGGGCGTCGACGCCGCGCATCAGCCGCTGCGCACGCTGGTCACGGTCGGGGCTGATGCCGCTCGCGACGATCAGGGCCTCGGCAGCATCAGACCACGCGCCGACGGCGGCGCGGCGCCGGCCGTACCGATCGAGGCGGTCCGCCAGGTCCGCGTCGGCGGTGGCGGTGGCGGAAACCAGGTGGGTGAGCGCAGCCCCCTCGTCGTCGACGAGTTCGGCGGCGCGGGCGTTCAGGTCGCGCCAGCGGGCGGGGCCGATGTCGTCGGCGACGGCGGCCCGGGTCATCGGGTCCGGGAAGACGAGGGTGACCGTGCCACGCTGCTCGCGTCGGCACAGCACTCCGGCGGTGTGTGCGGCGTCGAGCGCCGCGATCGGGTCCGCCAGACCGGCCAGTGCCGCCGCCTGGGTCAGTGTGCATTCCGAGCCGAGCACGGCCGCTGCCTCCACGAGTGCCCGGGTCTCGGCCGGACAGCGGTCCAGCGTGCGGCGCACGGCGCCCGCTCGTTCCTGCGGAGCCGGGAACCGGGCCCGCCAGTGCTGCCACTGGTCGCGGGGGATCTCGTCGAGCAGCTGCAGAACCGGACGGGGGGTGCCGTGGGTGTGCTCGAACAGCCGCCGCGCGGTCCACGGTGACAGGTCCACACCGATGCGGGCGAGGGCGAGCTGGGTGATGTCGTGGGGTCCGAGCGGCCCCACGTGCACGGCGAGGGCGCGGTGGTGATCGAGCACCTGCCGGGTGCTGTCGGGGATCGTGTCCGGCAGCGGATCCACGATCACCAGCAGGACGAGCAGCTGCCTGCCGTGGGCACGGCGGACGGTGGACGACAGGGCTTGCAGCGACTCGGAGTCGGCCCAGTGGGCGTCGTCGACGACGAGGACGGTGGGATCGTCCACCAGGGACAACAACTCGTGTGCCACTTCCACCGGATCACGTCCGGTGGCGGGGGCCTGCAGCAGTTGCTCGACGGTGCTCCACGCGCGCCGCGCCTCCCACGGGACGCCCGCGGACGTACGCACCTGCCAGCCGTCGAGCAGCTCGGTGAATCGTTGCACCAGAGCGGACTTGCCGATACCCGGCGGGCCCTCGACGAGGGCGAGCACGGGTGAATCGGCTCGCGCCTCGCCGAGGTGACGGTCGAGCTCGGAGAGCTCCCGGGTACGTCCGACCAACATGGTGGGCTGAGTCACACTTCCACGGTAGTGGGGCCGGCCGCCGCAGCCTCCGGGGTTCGGGCAACGTACTGCGCACCCCGCCGGACGGGGACGAACACCGTCACCAGGGCGCCGGCCACGGCGATGCCGGCGAAGATGTAGAAGCTCACGTCGTTGCTCAGCCCGGCGCCGATGAGCAGGCCGCCGATGATGGGGCCGAAGATGCCACCGAGCCGGCCGAATCCGGCGCACCAGGCGACGCCGGCGCCGCGCGCGGCCGTCTCGTAGTAGTTGGAGACGAACCCGTAGATGAGCACCTGGGTGCCGATCGTGCCGACCCCGGCGATCGCCACCGCGGTCAGCAGGACCGGCAGCGGGAAGCCGAAGGTGAGCAGGATCAGTGCCAGGCCGGCGAGGCCGAACGTGGTGGCGATGACCGGCTGGGGGCCGCGGCCGTCGGCGATCCGGGAGGCCAGGAGGCCACCGATGATCGCGCCGCCGTTGAGCACCAGCAGGAATGCGAGCGAACCCTTCGCGTCGTAGCCGGCGTCGGCCATGATCTTCGGCAGCCACGTGTTAAGCCCGTAGGTCAGCAGCAGCCCGGCGAAGCTCATCAGCCCGAGCAGGGTGGTGCCCAACGCGTAGCGGCGGGTGGCCAGTGCGGCGAAGCCGACCTTCTCGGCCGGGGCCGGAGCGGCCGTGGGCCGGGGGAGGCCGAACTTGTCGCAGACCGCGGCGGCCTCGTCCGTGCGTCCGCGCGCCTGCAGCCACATCGGGGATTCGGGCAGCTTGACCAGGGCCAGGGGCAGCAGGATCACCAGAGGCAGTGCACCGATCCAGAACAACCCCCGCCAGCCGATGGCGTCGCGCAGCACGATGGCGAGCAGGGAGGCGAGGACGCCGCCGGCGGGGACGCCGCTGTAGACGATCGCGTTGAACAGGTTCCGCTTTCCGGGCGGGGCGAACTCGGCCACCACGGCGCCCGCGGTGGCGACGAGACCGCCGACGCCGATGCCGGTGAAGAAGCGCAGGATGCCGAAGGAGGTGATGCTGGTGGCCATCGCGGCGGCGCCCATGCCGACGGAGAACCAGACGATGTTGATCAGCATCATCTTCCGGCGCCCGATCCGGTCGCCGAACGCGCCGCTGAGGAGGGCGCCGACCATGACGCCGATGAGGGCGTACGAGCCGAGCGCGCCGCCCTGCTGCGCGGAGATCGCGCCGATCTGGCTGGGGTCGGCCATCAATGTGGGCAGGATCGTCCCGTAGACGACGAGGTCGTAGCCGTCGAAGATGATCGCCAGCGTGGCGAGGGCGACGACCCAGATGACGCTGTTGCGGTGCCGGGGACTCGTCCAGGTAGTTGTGTTGTCGGCCATGTCGGCTCCGGTCTGTGAGTGCGGTCACAAGTGAAACGGGGCAGAAAGAGGGCCTCACCAGCAGGGGATCCCTGGCCTGCCGGTGAGGCCTGTGGCGGAGCTGGGGTGGTTATCCCAGGTCGCCGCCGGCGACGGGAAGGACCGTGCCGGTGATGTAGGAGGCCTCGTCCGAGGCCAGGAAGGTGATCGCGGCGGCCTGCTCGTCGAGCGTGCCGTACCGCTTGAGCAGTGAGGAGTCGACGGTCTGGTCCACGATCTGCTGGTACCAGGTCTTCTCCTGCTCGCTCTGCGCGGCGGGGCCGCGCGCCACCCGCCGGGCGGGGGCATCGGTGCCACCGGGAGCGGTGGCGACGACCCGGATCCCGTGCGGGGCGGCCTCGAGGGCGAGCGCGGCGGTGATCGCGTTGACCCCGCCCTTGGCGGCGGCGTACGGGACACGGTTGACGCCGCGGGTCGCCACGGAGGACACGTTGACGATCGTGCCCGACCGTTGCTCGATCAGATACGGCAGCACCGCGCGGCACGTCCACAGCGTCGGGAACAGCGAGCGCTGCACCTCCGCCTGGATCTGCTCGGGCGTGTAGTGCTCGTACGGCTTCGCCCAGATCGTCCCGCCGACGTTGTTGACGAGCACGTCGATGCGGCCGTGCTGCTGCCGGGCTTCGTCGATCGCGGACTGGGCTCCCTCGAACGTCTCGAGGTCGGCGGTGACGGAGTGTGCCTGGAAATCCTTCTCGCGCAGTTCCTTCGCCACCTCGTGCACCAGCTCGGAGCGGTCGACGAGGATCACGGATCCCCCTTCGGCCGCGATGCGGGTCGCGACCACGAGGCCGATGCCCTGCGCGGCGCCGGTGACGGTGACGACCCTGCCGTCGAAGCGGCCCGGGTACACGGTGCCCATCGGGAGGAGGACGCTCACGCGATCTCCGCCTTCGCGGAGTCCTCGATGGCGCGGCGCATCGTCGCCTTGGCGTGCTCGGCATGGCTGACGATGAGATCGCGCGCCGCCGCACGGTCCTTGCGTTCGAACGCCCGCACGATCTGCAGGTGGTCGTGCGGAACCTGCTCGTCCACCCACTGTGCGGTGCGCAGGACCTTGCGCATCAGCTGCGTCACCTCGAGACGGTTGTACGCCTCGAGCAGCACCGGGTTGCCGCAGCAGCGGAACAGGAACTCGTGGAAGGCGGCGTTGGTGTCGGTGAACGCGCCCGCATCGGTGAAGCGGTCGTGGTCGATCGACGCGGTCGACGCCTCGGCGAGGATCCGGAACTCCACGAGCTGCGCGTCGGTGAGCCGGCCGATGGTCAACTCCAGCGCGCCGAGCTCGAGCGCCATGCGCGCATCGAACTGGGCGTCGGACTCGGTGACGGGCGGGTGCTCCTCGCCGATCTCGTAGTTGTCCTGTGCCACGGCGTTCGCGGACCCGAGCGACACCGGCAGTCCGGTTTCGGCGGCGGCCTTCTCGGCCGCGATGCGCTCCGCCTCGGTCGGCTCGGGAGCCTGCTCGGCGGCGCCCGTCGCGGAGTTGTTGAACTTCTCGAAGAAGAAGTTGGCGGGCGTGAGGCCCTCGTTGTCGAAGTGCGTGCGCACCGCCTCGACCATCGGCGGCGGCCCGCACAGGTACACGTCGACGTCGCCGTCGTTGAGGTGCTTCGGCTCGAACAGCGACGTGACATAGCCCTTGTTCGCGGCCGAGGTGGCCGGGTCCGAGACGCAGTACTCGAACGTGAAGTTCGGCAGCGACCGCGTGTACTCCTCGAGCTTGTCGAGTTCGACGACGTCCTGATCGAACGAGGCGCCGTAGATCAGATGCACCGGCAGATCGCTGTCCTGCTCCTGCATCCTGGCGAGGATGGCCAGGATCGGGGCGAGTCCGGTGCCGCCGGCGAGCAGCAGCGCGGGCCGTGTGCGCTCGCGCAGGAAGAAGCTGCCGAGCGGACCGGTGAACTCGAGCGTGTCGCCGACCTGGGCGCGGTCGCGCAGGTACTCCGACATCAGACCACCCTCGGTGATCTTCACCAGGAACGACAGGTGCGGATCGTTGGGGCCGGTGCTGAACGAGTACGACCGGGTCTGCCCGGTGCCGGGCACCGTGATGTTGACGTACTGGCCGGGCAGGAACACCAGCTCGTCGCGGTTCGGGATCTCGACGGAGAACCCGACGGTGCTGTCGGAGAAGCGGCGGATGTCGGTGATCGTCGCCGTGTAGGTCGCGGCGGAGGTCTTCGCGACGTCGGAGGTCGTGGCGATCTGCAGCACCAGGTCCGACTCGGGCGTCATCTGGCACGGCAGGCAGTAGCCCTGCTCGGCCTCGTCGTCGGTCAGCGCCTCCTCGATGTAGTCGCCACCGTCGTAGGTGCCGGACTCGCAGAGTGCCTTGCAGGTACCGCACGCGCCGTCACGGCAGTCGAGAGGAATGTTGATGCGCGCCTTGTACGACGCGTCGGCGACCGTCTCGTTCGGTCCGCACTTGACGAAGCGGGTCACCCCGTCCTCGAAGCTCAATGCCACCTGGAAACTCACGGCACGGGCCTCCTTTCGTGAATCGGGGGTGGATCAGACGAGGTAGACGTCCACGATGTGGTGGATGTAGTCGTTCTTGAGCACGATCTTCTTCTTCTTGATCACCGGCTGGGCGCCCGAGACGTCGAGCGTGACGAAGGTCGTGCCGAAGTAGGTGTCGGTGGTGTTGTACCGGTAGTACAGCGAGAACCAGTTGTGGCGCAGGTCGATCTCGGTGCCGCGGCGCTCGAGGATCTCGACGTTGGTGATGTTGTGTCCGGTGCGCGGTTCGGGCAGCGACGTCGCGGACGAGCGGTCGGTGCGGATGCGGAACACCCGGTCCTCGAGGCCGCCCCGGTTGGGGTAGTAGATGAGCGAGATCTCGCGCTGCGGGTCCGTGGTGAGCTCACCGTTGTCGTCCCACGCCGGCATCCAGTACTCGGCCTGCGGGTGGTAGCACTCGAGCCACTTCTCGAACTCGCGGTCGTCGAGGAGACGGGCCTCGCGGTAGAGGAACTGCTCGATGTCGTTCTGGGTCAATTCCATTGCGGTGGTCATGTTCTCGTCTTCCTCAGCGCTCGTTCGCGGCGGTGGACTCGGCGGCGGCCTCGGCCGCGACGGCCTTGCGCATGCTGTCGAGCCAGAAGCCGTGCTGGATCGGGTACAGGCCCTCGTCCTCGGTCTTCACCCCGCTCGACAGCACGTTCTTCATGCCGAGATCGAGGGCGACCTGGTCCGGCCCGTTCAGCTGGTGGGTGGCGCCGCGGCTCAGGTCGTTCCACGGGGCTGCGGTGGCCAGGTAGGTCTTCTGGCAGGACCGGAACTCCTCGAGGTCGTCCGGGGTGGCCATGCCGGTGGCGTTGAAGAAGTCCTCGTACTGCCGGATGCGGTTGGCGCGGGACTCGGCGCTCTCACCCTTCGGCGCGATGCAGTAGATGGTGACCTCGGTCTTGTCCACCGAGATCGGCCGGAAGTGCCGGATCTGCGAGGAGAACTGGTCCATCAGGTACACGTTCGGGTACAGGCACAGGTTGCGCGACGCGCCGACCATGAACTCGGCCTTCTTCTCGCCGAATTCGGCGGCGAGTTCCTCCCGGCGCGGGTAGAGCGGACGGTCCTGCGGGTTGCCCCACCACATCCACAGCAGCAGATGACCGTTGTCGAACGAGTGGTAGCCGCCGCCCTGCTTGCCCCAGGTGCCGGCGTCCATCGCCTTGGTCTCGTTGGCCGACTCGCCGGCGGTACGGCGCGCGGTGGTGGCCGCGTAGTTCCAGTGCGTGGCCGACACGTGGTAGCCGTCGGCGCCGTTCTCGGCCTGCAGCTTCCAGTTTCCGTCGTAGGTGTAGGTGGACGAGCCGCGCAGCACCTCGAGGCCCTCGGGGGACTGGTCGACGATCATGTCGATGATCTTGGTGGTGTCACCGAGGTGCTCCTCGAGCGACTTGACGTCGGCGTTCAGGCTGCCGAAGAGGAACCCGCGGTAGCTTTCGAAGCGGGCGACCTTGGTCAGGTCGTGGCTGCCGTCCTTGTTGAACTGTTCCGGGTAGCCGGCGTCGCGCGGGTCCTTGACCTTGAGCAGCTTGCCGTTGTTGCGGAAGGTCCAGCCGTGGAAGGGGCACGTGAACGTCGTGCGGTTGTCGGTCTTGCGGCGGCACAACATGGCGCCGCGGTGGCTGCACGCGTTGATCAGGCAGTGCAGCTCGCCCTCCTTGTCGCGGCTGATCACGATGGGCTGGCGGCCGATGTAGGTGGTGAAGTAGTCCCCGTTGTTCGGGATCTGGCTCTCGTGCGCGAGGTAAACCCAGTTGCCTTCGAAGATGTGCTTCATCTCCAGCTCGAAGATCTCTTCGTCGGTGAAGATGTTGCGGCGCACCTGGTATCGGCCGGCCTCCGCGTCTTCGACGAGGGCGCCGTCGAGTTCGGCTCGCACGTGGTCCAGGGTCTCGGTCATGGGGATCCTCCAAAAGGGTGTCGGTCGGCCCCGGATGGCGAGCGGGGCTGTCTCCGCGTTGCATCCAGACTGCCAGCATGTGGCCGCAGTCACGCCAGGCAAATGCCTAGGCCTACCTAGGACCCTCGGCAGGAGGGTAAGAGGTCCTCAATCGCCCGGTGCGCCCTTCGGGCTGGGCAGCCCGAAGGACGCACCGGCGGCTATGCCGCCGAAGTGAACTTCTCCCGGCGGATCCGGCGCGGCGACATCCGTCGCCGCTTGAACGCCTTGACGGCGCTGTCGACGAACGCCTCGGACCCGCAGATGTAGCCGGTGTACTCCTTCGCCGACGCCACGTCCTCGACGAACGCGTCGGTCGCGTAGCCCTCGCGGTCGCCGCCGGTCGCGCGGCTCAGGCAGGTGACCAGCCGCAAGCCCGGGTGCTGGCCTTCCCATTCCCGCAGCAGCGCGACGTCGTACAGGTCCTCGGCCGTACGCACCCCGTGATAGACGGTGATCGCCCGGTGCGGGTCGAGCGCCAGGGCGTGCCGCACGATGCTCTTCATCGGGGCGAGTCCCGTCCCGCCCGCGAGGAGGACCATCGGTCCCGTCGATTCGGCATCGAAGGTGAAGTCGCCGAACGGTCCCGTGACGTCGACCCGGTCCCCGACCGAGACGGCCCCGAAGATCCATCCGTCGCTGGCCACCCCGCCGGGCCGGCGGCGGACGTGCAGTTCGAGCAGCTTCGGCTCGCTCGGCGGGTTCGCGAGGGAGTACTGCCGCCGGACATCCGTGCCGGGCACCGTGACCTCGACGTACTGCCCCGCCGAGAACTCGAGCGGGGCGTCCAGGGTGAGCAGGACGCGCCGGGTGTCGCGTGCGATGTCGCGGACCTCGGTCACCGTGGCGACGAGATCCCGCAACACGTGCGTGGCCGTGGTCTGCTCGCCCGCGGGAGGTTCGACGACGGTGTCCGCACAGACGGTCGCCTGGCAGGCCAGGGCGAATCCGTCGGCCCGCTCGGTCTGCGGCAGGGTGTCCTCGGGCGAGGCGTTGTGCTCGACCGAGCCGGAACGGACGCGGATCTTGCACGTGCCGCACGTGCCCTGGTTGCAGGAATTGGGCATCCACACGCCGCCGCGGAGGAGGGCGTCGAGGACGGTCTGATCGGGTCCGCACGGCACGGTGGTGGTGCCGACGGTGACGGTGTGCTGGGTCATGGCAGTTTCCTGATCGCTCGGCGAGGTCAGATTTCCCACGTGACGTGCAGCGCGGTGGGGCCGCGGAAACCCCAGCCCCAGAACTCCACATCGGCGTCGGTGTCACGCTCCAGGTTGGGGATGGTCTCGAGCAGCTCCTCGAGTCCGATGCGGCACACGTGGTTGGCGAAGTAGATGCCGGCGCACGCGTGCTTGCCGGCGCCGAACGCCAGGTGCGGCAGCGGGGGACGGGTCATGTCGTACGCGGTGGGGGCGTCGTACTTGCGGGTGTCGTGGTTGGCCGAGCCGTACGACAGGATCACCACGGTGCCCTCGGCGATGTCGATGCCGGCCACCGTCGTGTCGCGGGTTGCGATGCGCGCGGTCGCGGACCAGATCGGCGACGTCCAGCGCATGCCCTCGGCGATCGCGCGGGGAATCAGATCCGGGTCGTCGACGACGGCCTCGAACTGCTCGGGCCGGGTGAACAGGCCGGCGAGGGTCGAGCCCATCGCGTGGCCCGGTTCCTGCATGGCGCCGAGCAGGAACACGTACAGCGTCGGATAGATGTAGTCCCGGCCGCGGGTCTGTCCTTCCGGCATGCCGTCGTGCAGCCAGTGCGAGATCGCGCTGTCGTCCGGGTGCTCGATCCAATGGTCGATCAGCGGGTCCACGACGGCCTGGATCTCGGCCTTCGCACGGTCGCCGTCCGCGAACCGCTCCTGGTTGGCGAACCCGCCGTTCTCGTCGACCTCCGCATTGGTGAACGACAGCGACAGCCGGTGGAACCAGTCGCGCAGCGTGTCGGAGGAGACGTCCTTCAGGCCGAGCAGGTCGCCGAGCGCGCGGACGCTGACCGGCTCGCAGAACTGGGCCATGAGGTCGGCTCTGCCGTCGGACTCGAAGGCCTCGACGTACCGGCGGGCGATCGGTCGGACCAGGTCGTCGATCCACCGGTCCACCTCGGCCGGCTGCAGCGCCGGCTCGACCATCGAGCGCAGATCCTGGTGGATCTCGCCGTTGACGCCGATGATCGCGGGATGCCCGAAGGTGCGGCCCCCGGCCGGGGTGATGATCGCCTCGAAGTCGTCGCTGGTCGCGATGGCATGGCAGGCCTCGGTGGTCGAGGCGACGTAGGCGCCGAGCACCGGCACGTAGGCGATGGGTGCCTCGGCGCGCAGCCGCTCGTACACGGCGTACGGGTTGCGCTCGAGCTGGGTCATGGTGATCTCGTCGATCCACGAGAGGGTGCTCGTCATGGGTTCTGCTCCTGGATGTGTCGTCGGCCGGGACGCACGCCCGGGTGGGTCGTCGTCGTGTGACCTGGAACATATGACGGGGGTCACGCCGACGCCGAGACGATGTGCGCGGCGGCTGGACACATCGCGCGACTTTGTGTGATCGGGGTCTCGGATCCGTACCCTCGTGGTGTGAGCACGGCCGAGATCGGAGACTGGGACGCCGCGTCCCGGGCGGTGGCGGACGCGTACTTCCCGCACGAGCTGACCGATCTGTCGGGTACGGACCGGCCCGCGCTGTCGTTGCGGACGGTCGACCTGGGCGGGGTGACCCTCGGGCGCCTGCACTGGGGTGCCGACGTCGCGATCGCCTGCGACTACCCCGGCGCGTACGAGGTGAACATCCCGATCACCGGCCGGCTCGAGTCGCGTGGCAGCCACGGCGAGGTCGTGTCGGCGCCCGGTCAGGCCACCGTGTTCCGGGCCGACACGCCGAGCATGATCACCCGTTGGGGTGCAACGTGTTCCGTTCTCGGCGTCAAGTTCGACCGGGACCATCTGGAGCGGGAGGCCGACCGGATCCTCGGTTCGCCGGTGCGCACGAAGCTGGTGCTGCCCGACCAGCTGGACCTGTCCGGTCCGGCGAGCGAATGGCACGGGCTGGTACGGGCGCTGTCCGAACAGCTCGACGGTGGCCTGGAGATGGTGAGCAACCCGATCGTCGGTGCCCAGCTCGCCGGGGCGGTCACCGCGGCGTTCGTCCTCGCCGTCTCGCCGCAGGACGGGCCGGTCGCTCCGGCGCGGCCGGGCATGGTCCGTCGCGTCCTCGACGCCCTGAACGACGACCCCGCGCAGGCGTGGACCGCGGCCGACATGGCCGAGCTGGCCGGGACCAGCGTCCGGCGCCTGCAGGAGGCGTTCGCCGAGTACGTCGGGGCCAGTCCGTCGGCGTGCCTGCTCGACATCCGGCTCAGCCGTGCGCACGACGACCTGGTTGCCGGAGTCGGTGCCGGCACCGTCGCCGACGTGGCGTACCGGTGGGGGTTCGGTCACCCCGGACGGTTCGCCACGGCGTTCAAGCGGCGCTACGGGACGACGCCGGCGCAGGTACTGCGCGGCCGGTGACACACAGCGGACATCGACAACCGCCGAGACGGTTGTCGATGTCCGGGACCTGTGTCGCTGTGGGCCTACTCGACCCAGAACTGCGGGGTGGGCCGGTCGAACGACAACTCCGGGAAGTCGTCGTCGCAGATCGGTATCCGGGCGCGGCGCTCGACGTAGTCGTGGCCGAAGTCGCGCATGTAACCGAGGCACGCGACGGTGTATCCGACCGGATCGGGGTGGGCGGCGGTGAGCGGCCGGAAGAGATTGGGAAAACCGTTCTCCGTCAAGGTGGTCGATGTGCATCCTGCACCGTCGCGGCCGTACAGCGGGAGGGTGCCGTCCCCGTCGACGACGAACTTGGCCCGCGCGACGACGGTCGTTCCGTCGACGATCTCCCAGCGGTGGTCGACCTCGTCGTAGCGGGCGGCGGTGGCCTCGTCCGCCTCCAGCACGGCCAGGCGCACCTCGTCGCGCAGGCGGGTGGCCGCCCGCCGGGAGGCGAAGGAGTGCCCGAGGACCACGGCGTCGAACTCCGGTACCGGGGCGGGGACGACGAACTTCGAGGCAGTGGTCATCGGGGCACTCCTTCGCGGGTGGAACGCCGCGCGCGGGCGGCAGGGGATCGTCCGCGCGCGGCAGCTGGGGTTACTTGCGGTAGTAGGCGCTGACGTCGTCGTTGCCGATCAGGTCGGGCACGGTCCAGCCGTCGAGGTCGTACTCGCTCATGAACTGCTCGGCCAGGCCCTTCATGCCGGAAACGATGCCGCGGTTCTCGGCGGCGAACAGCAGCTCGGCCTTGACGTTCTCGTGGTTGCCGGAGTAGTTGCGCTCGTAGAGTTCGTGGCGGCCGCCGAATTCGGAGCCGATCGAATCCCACAGCGCCTTCATGACCTTGACCCGGTCCACCGCGGTGATGCCGTCCGAGCCGCGGACGTACTTGTCCAGGTACGGGCGCACCTCGGGGCTCTTGAAGTCCGCGGCCGACGAGGGCAGGTAGATCAGGCCCGAGGCGACGTCCTGCTCGATGATCTCCTTGATGCGCGGGTAGCCCTGGATCATGAACATCCGGTAGGTCAGGCCGTACTCGAGCTTGGGGATGACGGTGTCCCCGATCCACGGCTCGGGATCGCGGGCCATCGACTCGGTCAGCGACCAGAACAGGTTGCGCCAGCCGATGACCTCGCCGACACGGGTCTGCACGCCGCGGAACCCGCCGGCGCCGGTCGCGTCGAGCGCCTTCATCAGCAGGCCGGCGATGAAGTCGAGCTTGACCGCCAGGCGGGTGCAGCCCTGGAAGGTGAACCGGGGCAGGAAGCCGGACTGCGGGAAGAACGCGTTGATCTTCTCCACGTCGCCGTACATGAAGACGTTCTCCCACGGCACCAGCACCTTGTCGAAGATGAAGATGGCGTCGTTCTCGTCCATGCGCGAGGACAGCGGGTAGTCGAACGGGGAGCCGACGACGGCGGCGTTCTGGCTGTAGGAGGCCCGGGAGATCAGCTTGATGCCCGGGGCGTCCATCGGCACCGTGCAGATCAGGGCGAATTCCTTCTTCTTGATCGGCAGGCCGTAGTGGGCGATGAAGTTGTAGTTGGTGATCGCCGAGCCGGTGGCGACGACCTTGGCGCCGGAGACGATCAGGCCGGCATCGGTCTCCTTCTCGACCTTCATGAACACGTCGCCGACCTGGTCGGGCGGGAGCTGGCGGTCCACCGGCGGGTTGATGATGGCGTGGTTCCAGTACAGGACCTTCTCCTGCGACTCGCGGTACCAGCGCTTCGCGTTGTCCTGGAACGGGGCGTAGAGCTCGCTGTTGGCGTCGAGCGTGCCGAGGAAGGAGGCCTTGTAGTCGGGGGACCGGCCCATCCAGCCGTAGGTCATCCGCGCCCAGGTGGCGATGGCGTCACGCTCTTTCAGCAGGTCGTCGGAGGTCTTCGGGGTGCGGAAGAACGGCATGGTCACCCCGCCGTTGCCCGTGTCGGTGGGGCAGGTGAGGGTATCGACGTGCTCGCCGGTGTGCAGCGCGTCGTACAGCCGGGCGGTCATACGGATGGAGTTGCGGAACGCGGGGTGGTTGGTGAAGTCCTTGACGCGCTCGCCGTGCAGCCAGATCTCGCGGCCGTCCTTGATCGACTCGATGTACTCGTCGCCGGTCATCGGCCGCGTGGCGAAGTTCTGCTGCCGGTTCGCCGGGGCGTCGGCGGCGACATTGACCTTCGAACGGTCGATCGCATTCTCGTCGGGACGGGACTCGAGGGTGGTCATGGCTGTCTCCTTGCGACTGGGACGTGACTGGGATGAAAGGGTTCGGGGCTCGTGGTCAGCGGACGGCGGTGTCGACGTACAGCGGGGTGAACCGCGTCCGGGCGTCGAACCAGCTGCTGTGCGGGTCGTCCATCGACCCGTTCCACGCCGCGGAGGCGCTCGGTGCGCCGAGTTCGTGGAAGGTGCTGCGGTAGAACAGCAGCGGCTCGGTGTCGCGGCACTGCGCGTCGACGATCTCGCCGATGTAGATGACATGATCGCCGCCGTCGTACTCGCGCCACGGAACGCAGGACAGGGTTGCCGCTGCGCCGGTGAGCACCGGTGCGGTGGGTCCGTCCTCGAACACCGGGCCGGGGGTCTGCGGTCGGCCGGCGAAGTGCAGGGCGGTGTCGACCTGGTCGGCGGCGAGGATGTTCACCGCGAACGGCGCGCCGGAGAGGAAGGCACACGCCTTGGAAGTACGGGTCAGGGTGACCTGGCACAGGCGGGGCTCGAGGGAGACCGCGGTGAACGCGGTGACCGTTGCGCCGTGAGGTGTGCCCTCGTGATTGGCGCAGGTGATCACGGTGACGCCACTTGCGAACTGTCCGAAGATGTTTCGGAGACGACGCTGTTCCATTTCGGCGCTCCTTGCCGGTCGTTCCGTCCTGGTGTGATGTAGACCATAGGAGCGACCGGACGGCCTTCGCGATCCGCTGAGCGCGGTCGCTATCCGTTCGGCGCGGTCGTTGTGACGAACGATGCCGTTTGCCCGGGGACGTGTTGCCCATCACACTGGGTAGTAGGGTTCGCGAACACGGGCTGGAAGCCCCTCGGGGACACGGGCTGGAAGCCCCTCGAGGACACGGGCTGAAAGCCCCCGAAGACACGGGCTGAAAGCCCCCGAAGACACGGGCCGAAGGTCCCGAGAACGCACACGGGAGGTGCGCAGGTGGTGTCGACGCCGGAGCCGGCCGACTGGGACGAGGCCGAGCATGTGGTGTCCGACGCGTATTTCCCGCACACGCTGACTCCGCTCGCGCGAGGTTCGGAACCGCACGTCAACGTGCGCTCGCTGCAGCTCGGTCCGCTGCGGCTCGCCCGCATCGGTTGGGGGGCCGAGGTCGCCGTGGACTCGGATCATCCGGGTGCGTACGCGGTCAACATCCCGCTGTCCGGCCACATCGAGTCGGTGGCGGCGGGACGGGAAGTGAGTTCCGCACAGGGGCAGGCCTCGGTGTTCCGGCCCGACACGGCGGCGCGGATCACGCGGTGGACCGAGGACTGCGAGATCGTCGGGGTCAAGCTCGACCGCGACTACCTCGACCGCGAGATGCACCGGATCCTCGGTCGTCCCGACCTGGGGCTGCCCGACCAGGTGGACCTGACGAGCGAGGCGGGGCGGAGCTGGATGGCCCTGCTGCAGTCGGTGGTCGAGCAGCTGCGGGCGGACGAGGGACTGTGGCGCAACCCCCTCGTCGCCGACCAGCTTTCGGGGGCGCTGACCTCGGCGTTCGTGCTCGCCGTGATGCCGAATGCGGGTGCCGGTACGGCGGCGCGGCCTCGGATCGTCAAGCGCGTTCTCGACCGTATCCACGAGGACCCGGCGCAGCCGTGGACCACCGCGGACATGGCCGAGCTGGCGGGCGTGAGTGTGCGACGGCTGCAGGAGGGCTTCCGCGAGTACCTCGGTGTCTGTCCCCGCGACTACCTGCTCGATCTGCGGCTCGAGCGGATCCACGAGGAACTCGCGGCCGGCGACCCGGCGACGACGTCGGTCACGGATGTGGCCCTGCGCTGGGGGATGACCCACACCGGTCGATTCGCGGCCGCCTACCGCCGCAAGTACGGTGTGGCGCCCTCGGCGACCCTGCGCGGTTGACGCGCCCTATCCGCGGTATCCGAGGTCGGCGCCCAGGGCGTGCGCGGACTTCATCAGGCATTCCGCGGCGAGCTCGCGGAACTCTCCGGGCGTGTGCCGGGCCGTCGACGTCGAGCAGGCGAGCACGCCGACCACGGTGCCGGTGGCGTCCCGGACCGGCGCCGCGGCCGAGATCAGCCCCTCCTCGAGCTCGGCGGAGGTGAGCGCGTAGCCCTGGGTGCGCACGCGCGCGAGCTCGGCGCGCAATTCGTCGGCGTTGCGCACGGTGGCCGTGGCGAGTTTCTCGAAGCGGGTCTCGGCGACGACCTGCTCGACGATCTCCTCGGGTGCCCACGCCAGCAGCGCCCGGCCCATCGACGTGGCGTATGCCGGGACCCGGGTGCCGACCGAGACGTTGATGCTCATGATGCGGCGCACGGGCACGCGGGCGGCATAGACGACCTCCGCGCCGTCGAGCACGCCGAGGGAGGCGGATTCGCCGGTGTGCTCGGCGATCTCCACCAGCCTCGGCATGGCCGCCTCGACCAGGGCGTGGGAGGCGGAGTAGTGCTGGCCGATGCTGAGTACACGCGGGGTCAGCGTCCAGCGGCTGCCGTTGCTGTTCACGTAGCCGAGTTTCTGCAGGGTGAGCAGGATGCGGCGCACCGCAGGTCGGGACAGGTCGGTCTTTGCTGCCAGTTCGGCGAGGGACGGATTGGGGTGCCGCTCGTCGAACGCGAGCAGCACCGCGAAGCCCCGCTCGATGCTTTGGACGAAATCCCGGTCCTGACTAGGCATTGTGGTCTCCTACCTGCGGTTTCGGGCCATTCGGACACCCGGGTGTTGACAATCACCTGTGACTGGACGCACAGTATGTGTACGCACTGCGATATGTAAGTACGCACAGCGTACAACCCGAGTGGCGAGAGCGCCAGCCCCGCGATCACCACCCACAGCTTTCGCGACCACCGTTCGAGCCTCGCCGAGGAGGACACATGACCACCACCGAAAACCCCACCGCCCACGCCTCGGGCAACGCCGCCACCGACAAGTTCAAGAGCGAGCGGGTCTCGTCTGACACGTCGGTCGAGCGCGCCGCTGCCATCTACAAGGACGTGCTCGGTGCGTTCGCCGAGATCATCCACAAGCACCAGGTCACCTACGACGAGTACCGGGTGCTCAAGCAGTGGATGATCGACGTCGGCGAGTACGGCGAGTGGCCGCTGTGGCTGGACGTCTTCGTCGAGCACGAGATCGAGGAAGTGCACTACAACCGCAAGCACTTCTCCGGCACCAAGGGCAGCATCGAGGGCCCCTACTACGTGCCGGACTCGCCGAAGCTGCCGGCCAAGTGCACCATGCCGATGCGTGAGCAGGACAAGGCCGCCAAGGCGCTGATCTTCAAGGGCCAGGTCACCGACCTCGAGGGCAAGGGCCTGCAGGGCGCCACCATCGAGCTGTGGCACGCCGACGAAGAGGGCTACTACTCGCAGTTCGCCCCCGGCATCCCCGAATGGAACCTGCGCGGCACCATCGAGTGCGACGACGAAGGCAACTTCGAGATCACCACGCTCAAGCCCGCGCCCTACAAGATCCCGGCCGACGGCCCGACCGGCTGGTTCATCGACTCCTACGGCGGCCACCCGTGGCGTCCCGCCCACCTGCACCTCATGGTGAAGGCCCCGGGCAAGCGCGCCATCACCACCCAGCTCTACTTCCAGGGCGGCGAGTGGGTCGAGGACGACGTCGCGACCGCGACCAAGCCCGAGCTGATCCTGGATCCGCAGCCGAACGCCGACGGCGTCGACGAAGTGACCTACAACTTCGCGCTCGACCCCCAGGCCTGAGCACTCCTGTGAACCGGGTCCACGTGTGGTGACGAATGCCGGTGTCCGCCAAGGGCACCGGCATTCGTCGTCGCGGAGGCCCGACTGTTACCCGCATCACCGCCGAAATCCGATTGTGAGCTGTTCGATGTCCGACCCCGACCTGAAGATCGTCTCGATCGATACGACGATCGTCGACGTACCGCTGGTGCGTCCCCACAAGTTCGCCACCACCACCGCCGAGAAGCAGCCCATCCTGCTCGTGGCGATCACCACCGCGGGCGGCGTCACCGGCCACGGCGAGGGCGTCGTCCCCGGCGGTCCGTGGTGGGGCGGCGAGTCCGTCGAGACCATGAAGGCGATCGTCGACCGCTACATCGCCCCCTACATCACCGGCCGCGGCGTCGACGAGATCAGCGGCATCATGGTCGACATCGAACGCGTCGTCTCCGGTGCCCGTTTCGCCAAGGCAGCCGTCGACGTAGCCCTGCACGACGCGTGGGCCCGCGCCCTGGGCGTCGGGGTGCACACCCTGCTCGGTGGCGCGTTCCGCACCGGCGTCGACGTGCGGTGGGCGCTCGGGGCCGCGCCGGTCGACGAAATCCTCGAGGAAGTCGAGGAGAAGATGGCGGCACGGCTGAACTTCGCGTTCAAGCTCAAGATGGGCGCGCTCGACCCGAAGGTCGACACCGAGCGTGTCGTCACGATCGCGCAAGCCCTCGAGGGCAAGGCCGGCGTGAGCATCGACGTCAACGCCCGCTGGGACCGGTTCACCGCGCTGCGATACGTTCCGCAACTCGTCGACGGCGGTGTCGAACTCATCGAGCAGCCCACCCCCGGGGAGCAGCGCGAAGTGCTCGCCGAGATCAACCGGCTCGTGGCTGCCCCGGTGATGGCCGACGAGTCCGTGCAGACCCCGCACGACGCCCTCGAGATCGCCAAGCTCGGGGCCGCCGACGTCATCGCCCTCAAGACCACCAAGTGCGGTGGCCTGCAGCGCAGCAAGGAGGTCGTGGCGGTCGCCAAGGCCGCCGGAATCCGCTGCCACGGCGCCACTTCGATCGAGGGGCCCATCGGCACCGCGGCATCCGTCCACTTCGCCTGCGCCGAGCCGGGAATCAACTACGGCACCGAACTGTTCGGGCCGCAGCTGTTCGCCGTCGAGCTGCTGCAGACTCCACTGGACTACTCGGAAGGCCAGCTGCACCTGCCCCAGGGACCCGGCCTCGGTGTCGAACTCGACATGGACGTCGTCAAGCATCTCGCCCGCGACTGACCACCCCCGTGCGCGGTTCCGGTAGCACCCGCTACCGGAACCGCGCACGGCCCGAAAGGAGTACCGACCATGGCACTGTTCCACGTTCGCATGGACGTCGACATCCCCCGCGACCTCGACCCCGAGGTGCGTGCCGAGACCGTCGCGCGGGAGAAGGCATACAGCCAGGAACTGCAGCGCGAGGGCAAGTGGCGGGAGATCTGGCGCATCGTAGGCAAGTACAGCAACATCAGCATCTTCGACGTCGACTCCGCCGACGAACTCCACGAGATCCTCTGGAACCTGCCGCTGTTCCCGTACATGAACATCGAGATCATGCCGCTGACCAAGCACGGGTCCGACATCAAGGACCAGTGACGCCCGGCAGGCCATACTCGGGTAATGGACCTGCCGCTGCACGACGTCTACGCCGAACCCACCCTCGCGGATCTGATGCCGTCCGTCCTCGCGTCCGCGGGGGTGCCCGGTGAGGCCAACCGTCTCGCCCTGCCCGAGCAGTCCCGCACCGTCGTGCTGCTCGTCGACGGCATGGGATGGAACCTCCTGCGACGGAATGCGGCCGCCGCGCCCTTTCTCGCCGGACTCGACGGCCGGCCGCTCCGCGCCGGATTTCCCACCACCACCGCGGTGAGCATCGCCTCGCTCGGCACCGGGCTGGCCTCCGGCGCCCATGCCGTCACCGGCTACCAGTCCTACGTCGAGGAGATCGACGCCCCGTTCAACTGGCTCCGCTGGACCCTCGCCGGGACCGCCGTCGATCAGCGCGAGCGGTTCGTCCCCGAATGGATACAGCCCCACCCGACGGTGTTCGAACGAGCCGACGCGGCCGGGCTGACGGTGACCACCGTCGTTCCCCGCAGTTTCGACGGCAGCGGCCTCACCCGGGCCGTGCTCCGCGGCGGCAACTTCGTCGGTGTCTCCGCCTACGGCGACCTGCTCGCCCACGTCGTCGCCGCCGTCACCACCGGCGACCGCACCCTCGTCTACTGCTACCTCGGTGAGGTCGACACGATCGGGCACCTGTACGGACCCGAGTCCCCCTCCTGGATCGCGCAGCTGACCGTCGTCGACCGGTTCGTCGAGCAACTCGTCGCCGCCCTACCCACCGGGACACGGCTGCTGATCACCGCCGATCACGGCATGGTCGACGCCTCCCGGGGCCGACGCGCCGACTTCGACCACCTGCCTGCTCTCTCCGAGGACGTCGACGTGATCGCCGGTGAACCGCGCTGCCGGCACGTGCACACCCGGCGACCGGACGCGGTGCTCGAGCGCTGGCGCAACGAACTCGGTGACGACCTGTGGGTCGGCACCCGCGACGACGTGATCGCCGGCGGACTGTTCGGCCCGGACCCCTCGCCCGCCGCGTGCCGCCGCATCGGTGACGTCGTCGCGATCGGACTCGGCGAGTCCACGGTGATCCGTACCGACGGCGAGCTGGTCATGTCGCAACTGCCCGGACAGCACGGTGCGCTGACCGACGAAGAGCTGTTGGTGCCGTTGTTGCAGGTCTGAGGCAACGGATACGTGTGACGGAGAGTACCTCGACCCGGTGCCGGACCCGTCCTATCGTGGCGTACATGCGCACCCACGGATCGACGATCTGGCACTGGACGGTGAGCCTGCGGGCGATCCTCGTCTTCTGGTTCGTGCGGATCTTCGTCAAGCCGCTGTTCGCCTACTGGCCGGCCACCGACCGCGGGATCGAGACCCTCAGCCGGCTCGACCGTCGCGTCGACAAGATGCTGCCCCGCCCGCGCAACGTCGACATCGATCCCCTCACTCTCGGCGGGGTGCCCAGCGAACGCATCGAACCGCCGCGTCCCGCCGAGGACTCCCTCGCCGGCGCGACGATCCTCTACTTCCACGGCGGCGCTTTCGTCTTCTGCGGGCTCGCCACGCACCGCACGGTGTGTTCCCTGCTCGCCACCGAATCGGGGGTGCCGGTGTACTCCGTCGCCTACCGGCAGCTACCTGTCGGTTCGATCGGGACGTCCGTCATCGACGCGATGGCTGCGTACACCGCGCTGCTGGAGACGGCCGAGGACCCCACGCGCATCGTCGTCGCCGGCGACTCGGCCGGGGGATATCTGGCGATGAAGGTCGCCGAGATCGCCGCGCTGCGCGGCATGATCCGCCCGGCCGCGGTGATCGGGTACTCACCGCTGCTCAACCTCGATCTCGAGGAGCACGATCCCGACTTCATGAAGCGCGACGCGTACCTGCCGATGCGGCAGGTGGAGAAGCTGCGCGACCGCTGGCTCGCCGGTCCCGATTACATCGAAGGTGCCCAGTCGCCGGTCCGCGCCGATCCGGCACTGTTCCCGCCCGCGTTCTTCTCCGTCGCCGAATACGAGATCACCCGTCCCGACGTCGAGATCATGACGGAGGCGTTCGACGAGGTGGGCACGACGGTCGAGACGCACCTGTGGGCGGGCCAGGTGCACGCCTTCCCCGTCATCGGGCAGGTGCTGCCCGAGGCGCGGACACTGCTGCAGCACAGCATCGACTTCGCGCGGCGCACGGTCGTCGCGGAGGAGCGTCGCCACACGGCATGACCCTGCCCCTCGGGATGGCCGCACCCGGGGTGGCCGCACCCGGGGTGGCCGCACCCGGGGTGGCCGAATGTCACATTCGGTCGACTGCATCGACGCGATGTGACATTCGGCCACAATCACGATCACGATCACGATCACGCGTTGGTGTTCACCGGGTCCGGGGTGGCGGGGAACCCAGCGGACGGGGGACCGCCGTCACCGGCCGTGCACGTGAGACCGAGGGTGTAGGCGCTCATCGACAGCGACCCGTACGCGAAACCGTCGATCAGCGGTTCGACGAGGTCCTCGCCCACGCCCGCCAGGCCCGCGAAGTACAGCAACGGCAGGAAGTGGTCCGGGGTGGGAACCGCGTGGTCGAAGTCCGCGTGCCCGTCGAGACCTGCGACTCCCTCGGGGCGGTCCATGACCATGACCCGGGCGGCCGCGTCGAACCGGTGCGCCCAGTCGAACCCCTCGTCCGGGCGGCGACGGTCCATGCCGGCCAGGTTGTGCACGATGTTGCCGCTGCCGACGATCAGCACGCCGCGGTCACGCAGCGGGGCGAGCTTCGCGCCGAGCTCGAGGTGGTAGTCGAAGTCGCGGTAGGCGTTCAGGCTCAACTGCACCACCGGCACGTTCGCCTCGGGGAAGGCGTGGGTGAGCACCGACCAGGTGCCGTGGTCGACACCCCACGAGTCGACGTCCGCACCCACCCACGTCGGATGCACGACGTCGGCGATCTCCTCGGCCAGTTCCGGCAGCCCGGCCGCGGGGTAGTCGACGTCGAACAGCTCCTGCGGGAATCCGTAGAAGTCGTGGATGGTGCGCGGGTTCGGCATCGCGGTCACCGCGGTGGCGTTGATGTACCAGTGCGCCGAGATCGCGAGTATCGCCCGGGGCGTCGGCACCGCGGAACCGAACTCCCGCCACGCCCTGGTGTAGCGATTCGATTCGAGCGCGTTCATCGGGCTGCCGTGGCCGACGAACGCGGCCGGCATGCGCGCGGGCGGAGCAGCCGCCACCTCAGCCGAGCCTCGGCCGGAGCCATTCCACCAGGTCGTCGAGGACCTGCTTCTTCTCCGGCTCGTTGAACACCTCGTGGTAGAGGCCCTCGTACATCTTGAGCGTCACGTCCTGCGACCCGACCAGCTCGGCGACGAGCCGGCTGCCGGACGGCGCGGTGAGCCGGTCCTCGGTGCCGTGCTGCAGCAGGATCGGCAGATCCAGTGCGGGTAGCCGGGCCGGCAGGCTCTCGCCCGTGGTGACCAGCGCGCGGGCGATGCCGGCAGGTACGAGACCGTGGTGCACGAGGGGATCGGCTTCGTACCCGGCGACGACGTCGGGGTCGCGCGAGATGCCCGCCGAGTCGAGTTTCTGCACCGGCAGCTGCGGTAGGACGCGCCCGATCACCTTGCCGAGTGCGACGACGGGCCGCGGCGTGCCGGAGGTGACGTCGACGGCGGGACCGGACAGGGCGAGGGCCGTGAGCTCGTCGGGGTGCTCGAGCGCGTAGGCCAGGGCGATGGCTCCGCCCATCGAATGGCCCAGCAGGACCCGCGGCAGGCCGGGCTGATCGAACGCGGTGATGCCGACCAGGCGATGCACGTCGCCGGTGAACTGGTCCATGTCCCGCACGAACACCCGTCGTCCGCCCGAGCGACCGTGCCCGCGGTGGTCGAGGGCGTAGACGACGAGACCCAGCTCGCCGAGGCGTTCGACCACGTGGTCGTACCGGCGGGCGTGCTCGCCGAAGCCGTGGCAGAGCACCAGCACGCCTGTGGGGTCTGCGTCGGGCGACCACACGTCGTACACGACGCGGGTGCCGTCGGCACTGGTGAACGAGGTCTCGGTTCGCTGCATGATCGCTCCTCACCGCGTGGGTCCGCCGTCGGCTCGGTCATCCTTCCACGAAAAGGCACCGGATCGGTACGCATTGCGACGACCGGGTGGCGGTGTTCAGCTCTCCGATCCCGGTGGTGCCGGGCTGGTCATCGACTGGCGCAGCGCGAGGATCAGACTCGACATGGCCGACGACCGGGGGGCGTCGTTGCGGAGCACTCCGCACACCGGGATGCTGAGCCGGTTGCGCGCCTCGCGCATGTAGGCCAGGCCGGTCCTGGGGGTTTCCGCGGCGGTGCTCGGGTACAGAACCGTCCACGCCCGCGGGTTGGTGATGACGTCGAGGGTGGCGGTGTGGTCGCTCGCGATCGAGGGTCCGAGCTGCACCCGTCGTCCCACCGCCCGGAAGGCGTCCTCGATCACCGTGTGGATGAGCACCTGGCTGTGCCGGGGCGGCAGGAGCAGCGGATAGGGCGCGAGATCGCCGAGGTCGACGGTGGAGAATGCGGAGAGCGGGTGCCGGCTCGATGTGACGATGACCAGATCCTCGATGCCCAGTTCCACGGTCTCGAGTCCGGGACGGTCGACCTCACCCCGGATCAGGGCGATGTCGGCGTCGCCGCCGGCGACCGCGTCGATCCGGTCGGCGAAGCTCTTGATGACGAACTCGATGTCGATCGCCGGGTACTGCTCCCGAACATGCGCGATGGCGTCGAGGCTCTGGGACGCGAAGGTCATGTTCGCGGCGATCCGGATGCGGTTGCGCGGCTCGCGTGCGACCGAGAACGCCTGCGCTTCGAGGCTCAGCACCTGCTGCGCGATGGGGACCAGGCGCGAGCCGGCCGGGGTGAGCCGCACCATCCGCGTCGACCGCTCGAACAGCGACGCGCCGAGTTCCTTCTCGAGCCGGGTGATCTGGTGGCTGATCGCGGACTGGGAGATGAAGCACTTCTGGGCGGCCTTGCTGAAGCTCAGCTCCTCGCTGACGGCGAGGAAGTACCGCAGCTGCCGGAAGTCCATACCCCCATCCTACTTATGAGCGATCGAGATAAGAGCTCCCCGACTTCGGCAGGTTGGTGGTCTTCACGGCCTCCCGTCCATACGGTGGGTGTCATACATCGACTTCAGTGTGGAGGTAGAGGTAATCGTGAGTAGCACAGCAGTGACCGACCGGACCGAGGTCGTCGTCGTCGGTTCGGGCTTCGGCGCGCTGGCGACGGCGAAGAAACTCGCCAAGGCCGGGACGCCGTTCGTCCTGATCTCCGAGACCACCGAACATCTCTTCCAGCCCCTGCTGTACCAGGTCGCCACCGGTGTCCTCTCGGCCGGGGAGATCGCTCCGTCGATCCGCTCCATCCTCGCGAAGTACCCGAACGCGGACGTGCGGCTCGGCCGTGTCGTCGACGTCCGGCCCGACGAGCACGAGGTCGACTACGTCGCCGGCGGCACCGTGCACACGGTCGGCTACCGCTCGCTCGTCGCAGCGACGGGCGCCCGGCAGGCGTACTTCGGCCGCGACGAGTTCGAGAAGGTCACCTACGCCCTCAAGACCGTGGAGGACGCCGAGCGGCTGCGCCGGCAGATCCTGCGGTGCTTCGAGGAGGCGCACACCACCGCCGATCCGGAACGCCGTCGCAACCTCCTGAGCTTCGTGGTCATCGGTGCCGGTGCGACGGGCGTCGAGCTCGCGGGCCAGATCAAGGAACTCGCGGGCCGCTACTTCGAGCAGTCGTTCCACGACATCAGTGCCGACGACGTGTCCGTCACCCTCGTCGAGGGCGCGGGCGAGGCTCTTCCGGCCTTCGGCGGCAAGCTCAGCGAGTACACCAAGCAGTCGCTGCAGAAGTCGGGCGTCGACGTCGTGCTCGACACCTTCGTCACCGACATCGACGAGCACGGTGCCACTCTGAAGGCGAAGAACGACGAGGAGCGCCGGATCACTGCCGAGACCATCATCTGGTCGGCCGGGGTGCGGGCCAACGACTTCGCCGGCGTCCTCGCGGAGCGCACCGGCTGCGCCACCGACCGTGCCGGCCGGCTGCTGGTCAACCCGGATCTCACCGTGGGCGGCTACGCCGACGTGTACGCCATCGGCGACATGACGTCGCTGAACAACCTGCCCGGCCAGTCGCCCGTCGCGATGCAGGGCGGCCGCCACGTGGCCCGGACCATCCTCGGGAAGCAGGGCAAGGGCACCCCGTTCAAGTACCGGGACAAGGGCAGCATGGCCATCATCAACCGCTTCCGCGCGATCACCCGCGTCGGAAAGATCGAGCTGAGCGGCTTCGTCGCGTGGGTGCTGTGGCTGGCCGTGCACCTGGTCTACATGGTGGGCTTCCGCAACCGCTACGTCGCAGTGATGTCGTGGTTCGGATCCTTCCTCGGTCACCGTCGCCCCCACTTCCACTACGCGCAGGAATCGGTGACGCTCGACGCGGACGTCCCCGACGACATGACCGTCGCCGCTGTACCGCCCCGGGTGGACCGCGCTCCCGAGAAGGAGCCGGAACCCGAGAAGGTCAGCGTCCGATAGGGCGGCTCGACGAGAAACCGGGCCCCGGGCCGTTCGTCACGAACGGTGCGGGGCCCGGTTTTCTCGCACCCGGGGGTGGGCCGTTCGGCGGAAATGCTGCGGGTGGGTGTGGTTGGATGCGGCATGACGACTCTCGCCGAGAAGGCCGTAGCCCTGAAGTCCCTGCATGTTCCGGGTGACCCGGTGGTCCTGCCGACCGTGTGGGACGCCTGGTCGGCGAATCTGGCGGTACAGGCCGGCTTCTCCGCGTTGACGATGGGCAGCCATCCGGTGGCCGACTCGGTCGGCAAGCCGGACAACGAGGGAATGACATTCGAGGAGCTGCTGACTCGGGTACGGCAGGTCACCGCGGCGGTCGACGTCCCGATCTCGGTGGATGTGGAGGCCGGTTACGGTGAGGTCCCTGCTCGGATCGTCGAGGGGCTGCTGGGCGCGGGTGCTGTGGGGTTGAACATCGAGGACACCGTGCACAGTGAGGGCGGCCGGCTGCGCGAGCCGGCCGAGCACGCCGAGTACGTGGCCGGGTTGCGTGCCGCTGCGGACGCCGCGGGTGTGCACCTGGTGGTCAATGCCCGTACCGATCTGTTCGTCAAGAAGGTCGGGGCCGAGTCCGATCGGGCGGACCGGGCGATCGACCGTCTGAAGCTGGCCGCCGACGCAGGGGCCGATGTGCTCTATCCGGTCGGCTTCCACAGCGACGAGATTCAGCGGCGCCTGACGTCGGAGCTGCCGTTGCCGGTCAATGCGATCGCCCACCCGGCGAAGAACGATCTCGCGTCGTTCGCTGCTCTCGGCGTCGGCCGGATCAGCTTCGGCCCTCTGCTGCAGGCCGCTCTGGCCGAGCGGGCGGGTCAGCTGCTGGAGCAGTGGCGCTGAACGATTCCGCAGCGCGCGTTCGCGAACGCGCCACGGGTAGACTCCCGGCATTGTGGGAGAGCCTGGAGAACGCGACGCCGTGGACGCCATCGTCGCGCACTGGGCGGTGGCCCGTCCCGAACTCGACGTCTCGGGACTGAAGGTCTTCGGGCGTCTGCATCGGAGCTTCCTCGTCTACAAGTCCCGGATCGCGCCCACCTTCGAGGAGCACGGGATCAACGATTCGGGATTCGACGTCCTCGCCTGTCTGCGCCGCGCGGTACCCCGTCATCGGCTCACCGCGGGGGAGCTCGCCGAGCAGACGCTGGTCACCACGGGCGGGCTGTCGCTGCGGGTGAACCGGCTCGAGGAGGCGGGCCTGGTGACCCGATCGAAGGACAGCCAGGACGCCCGCGTCGTGTACGTCGAGCTCACCTCTGCCGGCGCCGCGCTCGTCGACTCGGTCGCGGACGCGCACTTCGCCAAACTGCGCGCGATGCTCGGTGACCTCGACGCGACGGAGCGCGAGACGCTGGCGCGCCTGCTCGCCCGCCTGGAGTGCTCTGCCCGCGCGGCCGAGTTCGATGCCGACGCGGATTCGGGTGTCGATCGTCGGGTCTGACGGTCCGGCCGGAAAAAACTTCGAGAAATTTATGACGCCCGCCACACCGCTGTGACCTGCGTCTCCTCCGTTTCACGGCCGTAAATGCGGCGTAACGACCGGCTGATCTGGGCATTCGAGCCTTGACCTCTTAGCGCTAAGACGCTACAAATCTCTTAGTGCAAAGATATCGATCCGGCGCGCACCACCCTCCACGAGCACCGTGGTCCGCGTCCCTCCCCATCGAACGGACCCCCCTCATGCCCATTGCGTACGCGTCCCCGCTCCAGGCGGGAACCGCCGAGCACGCCGAGCCCGTCGACACGGTCGACGAGATCTTCGTCGCCGGCCGCTGGCAGCGTGGACTCGGAGAGTGCCTCGAATCCGTCGACCCCGCGACGGGCCGGGTCTTCGCCGGCCTGCACACGGCGACGGTCGACGACGTCGACCGCGCGGTCGCCGAAGGTCTTCGGGCCGCGCACGGCGGATGGTCGTCGCTGCTCCCGCACGAACGGGCCCGCGTGCTGCACCGCATCGGAAACGCCCTCGACGACGAGGCCGAACGCGTCGCCCGGTTGCAGACCCTCGACACAGGCAAGACCCTGACCGAGACCCGGGCACTGGTTGCCAGCGCCGCCAACACCTTTCGCTACACGGCTGCCGCCCTCGAGACAATGGACTCGGCGGTGACCACGCCCCGGGGTCCGTGGCTGACCATGTCGACGTACCAGCCGATGGGTGTCGTCGCCGCGATCACGCCGTGGAACTCCCCGATCGCGTCCGACGCACAGAAGATCGCCCCGGCCCTCGCCGCCGGCAACGCCGTCGTGAGCAAGCCGCCGGTATGGGCCCCGTGGGTGACCCTGCTCCTCGCCCGCATCTGCGAGGCGGCCGGTCTGCCCGCCGGCGTCCTCTCGGTCCTGCCGGGCTCGGGGCGCACAGTCGGCGAGGCGCTGGTCCGGCACCCCGACGTCGCCAAGGTCAGCTTCACCGGTGGCACCGCCACCGGCCGCCACCTCGCGCATCTCGCCGCCGACAAACTCATGCCGATCACCCTCGAACTCGGCGGCAAGTCCCCGACGATCGTGTTCGAGGACGCCGATCCCGAACAGGCCCTCGCCGGCGTGCTCTACGGCATCTTCTCCTCGGCCGGGCAGAGCTGCATCGCCGGATCGCGGATCTTCGTGCACCGCAGCATCGCCGAGACCTTCACCGCCGAACTCGTCCGGCGCGCAGCGGCGCTGCGCCTCGGGCCCGGCACCGACCCGCACACCCGGGTGGCCCCGCTGGTCACCTTCGCCCACCGGGACCACGTCGCTGCCATGGTCGACGACGCCGTCGCCGCCGGAGCCCAGGTGCTGTGCGGGGGCGCGATCCCGACCGGTGAGCGGCTCGCCTCCGGCGCGTACTACCCGCCCACGGTGCTCACCGGCGTCGACAACTCCGCGACGATCTGCCGCGAGGAGGTCTTCGGGCCGGTGGCCGTCGTGCTGCCCTTCGACGACGAGGAGGACCTGATCGCGCAGGCGAACGACTCGGTGTACGGGCTGGCCTGCGGCATCTGGACCGCCGACTACCGACGCGCGTGGCGCGTGGCCGGTGCGGTGAAGGCGGGCACCGTATGGATCAACACCTACAAGCAGTTCAGCATCTCGACCCCCTTCACCGGTCTCGGCGACAGCGGTCTCGGCACCGAGAAGGGACGCGACAGCATCCGCCAGTACTGCGATCAGAAGAGCATCTACCTCGACCTGTCCGGCGAACCGATCGCCTGGGCCACCCCCGGCCCGACCGAAACCCGAAAGGACCCCTCCCGGTGACCGATTCGATTGCCGTCACGCACGAACCCACCGCCCATCCGTACAGTCCCGCCTACGCCGTCGCCGGCTTCGGGTTCGTCTCCGGCGCCCTGTCGGTCGACGAACACGGCATCGCCGTCGACGGCACGACCGCCGCCCTCGACGCCGCGATCGCCCGCCTCGGCGAGCGCCTGGCCACCATCGGCATGACCCTGTCCGACGTCGTCAAGACCACGTACTTCGTGACCGACGTGTCGCTCCGCGACCAGGCGAACCGCCACTACGAGAAGATCTTCGCCACTCCCCGGCCCGCCCGCTCGTTCGTCGAGGTCGCCGCCCTGCCCTACGGCGCCACCGTCGAGATCGAAGCCGTCGCCTACCGCGCCTGAACCACCCACCGCACGAAAGGACCACCGACATGGCCGCACCCGAGAAGACCACCGTCGACCTCGAAACCCTCATCGACTCCTGCATCGCCAGCCGCGACAGCCGCTACGAGGACTGGGACACCCTCGGCTTCCAGGCGGCCAAGGGCGGAGACCGCTTCAAGCGCGCCCAGATCCGCTACATCGGCTCCGGCGCCACCGGCAACCACGAGGGCGACGCCCGCACGCTGCCCGCCGAACACTTCACCCTGTCCAACATGCGGCTGCCCGCCGGTGCGGTCGGACCCGAGCACACCCACCACGACGTCGAGGAGGTGTTCTTCGTGCTCGAGGGCGAGCTCGAGGTCGCAGTCCACGACGTCGAGGACGGCACCCGCAAGGCCGTCCGCCGGCTCGGCTACCGCGACATGATCCGCGTGCCCGCCGGCGTGCCGCGCAGCCTCGCGAACGTGGGCGACACCGACGCGCTGTTCTGCGTGATCATCGGCGCCGCCAAGCCGCAGCTGCCCACCTACCCGCCGAGCTCGGAGATGTACGGCGTCACTCGCTGACGCCACCGAGAAGACCCGCCGACAGGGAGATCCCGATGGAGCAGTCCGTCCGACGTCGCCTCCGCGTCCACCAGAAAACTTGGGAGGCAGACGGAGTCACCAGCGTGACGTTCGTCGATCCGACCGGTGCCGCGTTGCCGCAGTGGCAGCCGGGTGCGCATCTCGCCCTGCACCTGCCGAACGGTGTGGTGCGCGAGTACTCGCTGTGCTCGGATCCGCGGGACACCACGCGCTGGACGGTCGCCGTGCTGCGCGCCGAGCGCTCCCGCGGCGGCAGCGCCTACGTGCACGAATCGTTGCAGATCGGCGCGGAGATCGACGTCGACGGACCGCGCAGCGCCTTCGCCCTCGACGACGCCGCGACCGAGCACGTCCTCGTGGCCGGCGGTATCGGCATCACCCCGATCGTCGCGATGATGCGGCAACTGCAGGCCGAGGGGCAGCAGTGGCGCCTGCTCTACGCCGGACGCTCCCGGGCGGCGATGGCGTTCGTCGACGAGATCGCCGCCGGACCCGCCGGGCAGGTGACCGTCCACGCCGACGACGAGGCCGGTGGTCTGCCGGACCTGGCGGGGGCGCTGTCGGGCCTCGCCCCGACCGCCGTCGTCTACTGCTGCGGGCCGGCACCGCTCATCGATGCGGTCACGGCCGCGGCCCCGGACCCCGGCCAGGTACGCACCGAGCGGTTCGCGGCCCCGGAACCGGCGCCGCGCGCGGGCGAGGACACCGCTTTCGACGTGATCGTCGAGAGCACCGGCCGGCGCATCCCGGTGCCGCCGACCGTGTCGGTGCTCGACGCCCTCACCGCCGCCGGTGTGCCCGTGCCGAACTCGTGCACCGAAGGTATCTGCGGGACCTGCGAAGTCAAGGTGCTCGAGGGCGACGTGGACCACCGCGACTTCCTGCTCACCGAGTCCGAACACGCCGCCGGATCGACGATGTTCCCGTGCGTGTCCCGTTGCCACTCTGCCGAACTCGTGCTGGACCTGTGAGAAGGGAACCGGAACGCATGTACCACCACCAACTTCCACGCTACAGCGACTCGCCCGCCTGCCGGCTGCGCGCACTGCGCTCGGTGACCCTGTCGGTGCCGGATCCGGCCGCGTCGCGGGACTTCTACCACGAGGCCTGGGGATTGACGACCGTCGAGGCCGACGGGGATCGATTCTGGCTGCGCGCCACCGGACCCGAGCACCACGTGCTGACGGTCGAACGAGGGGAGACCAACGCGCTGGGACGGATCAGCTTCGCCGTCGCCACCCCGCGTGAGATCGACGACGCCGCACTGGCCCTCGACCGGTTCGGCATCCCGATGCTGCGCACCCCGGGACCCCTCGACGATGCCGGGGGCGGCTACGGGCTGCAGCTCGTCGATCCGGAGGGTCGCTGCGTCGAGCTGTCGGCCGACACCCACGCCGTCACCGAGCAGGAACCGGCGGGGCGTCGCGCCGTCCCCCGCAAGATCGCCCACGTCGTGCTCAACACGACCGACATCGAGCGCACCACCGCCTTCTACACCCAGGTACTCGGCATGCGGGTCTCCGACTGGTCGGAACGGCAGATGTCCTTCCTCCGCTGCAACTCCGACCACCACGTCATCGCCCTCAACCGGGCGCCGTGGCCCTCGCTCAACCACGTGGCGTACGAGATGCAGAGTCTCGATCACTTCATGCGCGGCATCGGCAGCCTCAAGGCCCACGGCATCGCACCGCAGTGGGGACCGGGCCGGCACGGTCCCGGCGACAACACCTTCTCCTACTTCACCGATCCGTCGGGCCTGGTGTGCGAGTACACCTCCGAGGTCGCCCAGATCGACGAGGACGCCTGGCTGTGCCGCACCTGGAAGCGCACCCCGGAACTGTCCGACCAGTGGGGGACGGCCGGGCCGCCCACCACGACCGTGCGCTCCGCCATGGCGGGCAGCCCCGACCCGGGTCACCGCGACCGCGTCGAAGCCCGCGACGCCGGCTACTTCTACGGGGCCGTCGCGGCCGGTGCGCTGTCGTGACCGGGCACCTGCACGTCGAGCGGCTCGGGACGGGAGATCCGGTGCTGCTGCTGCACGGCATCGGCGGGAACGCGAACTCGTGTGCACCGCTCGCCGCGGAACTCGCGGCCCGCGGACACGCGACGTACCGGCTCGACGCCGCGGGGTACGGCCGCTCCGCCGACCCGGCCGACGTCCACCACGACCACGCGACGGACGTCCTGACCGTCCTCGGCGACATCGACCCGGACCGGCCCGTGCATCTCGTCGGAACGTCCTGGGGCGGAGTGGTCGCGCTCGAGGTCGCGCGCCGTCGGCCCGGCCGGGTCCGCACGCTCGTCCTCGCCGACAGCACCCGGGGATCGGGCACGTCGCCCGCCCGCGCTGCCGCCATGCGTGACCGGGTCCCGGCGCTGCGCACCGCCGGCCCCGAACGTTTCGCGGCCGAACGCGCACCGAAACTGACCGCGCCGGACGCAGCCGAGGACGTCCGGGCTCGCGTCGCCGCCGACATGGCTGCCGTCCGGCCCGCCGGGTACGCGGCCGCCGCCGAATGCATGGCGTCGACCGACCACGGGCCCATCCTGCACAAGCTGGCCGTCCCCACCCTCGTGGTGGTCGGCGAGCACGACCACGTCACCGGCGTCGCCGAGTCACGCCTCCTGGCGGACGCCATTCCCGGCGCGCGGCTCACCGTCGTCGCCGGTGCGGGTCACGCCGCGATCCAGGAGCAGCCCCGCGTGGTCGCCGGCGAACTCGTCCGATTCTGGGAAGAGGTGGCGTGATGAGCGGAACCGTCGTGGTGACCGGCGCCGGTCGCGGACTCGGCTACTGCATCGCCGAACGGCTGTGTGCCGACGGACGACGCGTGGTGATCGCCGAGCGCAACGCGGAGAACGCCGAAGCCGCCGCCACCGCCCTGCGCGCCCGCGGTGGCGAGGCGGTCGCAGTGGTCACGGACATCGCGGACGCCGCGTCCGTGCGCGCTCTGGCCGCGCGCGTCGCCGAGGAGGGGCCGCTGGTGGGCCTGGTCAACAACGCCGCCGTCGCCGACGGCGTCGGCGGGGACACCTTCTGGGAGCTGTCCGAGCCCGAATTCGACCGGATCACCTCGGTCAACGTGCGCGGCACGTGGCTCGTGACCAAGCACCTGTGGCCGCTGCTCGCCGCCACCGGTGGCGCGATCGTGAACATGGCCTCCGACGTGGCGTTCTACGGATCACCGCGGCTCATCCACTACGTCACCTCCAAGGGCGCAGTCGTCGCGATGACCCGTTCGATGGCCCGGGACGCCGGCCCCCACGGGGTGCGGGTCAACGCCGTCGCCCCCGGACTCGTCCGGGTCGAGGCCACCGAATCCGTTCCGGCCGCCCGCTACGCCACCTACGCGCAGGGCCGCGCCCTCCCGCGCGACCAGACCCCCGAGGACGTCGCCGGGGTCGTCCGGTTCCTCCTTTCGGAGGACGCCGCCTTCGTCACCGGCCAGACCGTCGTCGTCGACGGCGGCTTCGTCCTGAACTGACCTGCTCGCCCGGCGAGCACCCGAACCCACGGAGATTCAATGGACCTGCACCTCACCGGACGCACGGTGATCGTCACCGGCGCGAGTTCCGGGGTCGGCCTCGCCACCGCCCGGATGCTCGCCGCCGAAGGTGCCCGCGTCGCACTGTGCGCACGCGATATCGCACGCCTGCGCGCCGCCGCCGGCACCCTGGCGGCCGACCCGGCCGACGTCCTGACCGTCGCGTGCGACGTCACCGACCGGAATTCCGTGCAGACCTTCGTCGATGCGGTCGTCGACCGGTTCGGCGGGATCGACGGGGTGGTGTGCAACGCCGGGCGCTCGCTGATGTCGACACTCACCGACACCACCGACGAGCAGATCCGGGACGAGTTCGAGCTCAAGATCTTCGGCGCGCTGCATCTGATCCGCGCGGCCCGGCCGGCGCTCGCGAAGTCCGATGCGGCCTCCGTGGTGATCGTCAACGCGATCCTCGCGCGGCAACCCGAACTGCGGCTCGCCGTCACCTCGGCCGCCCGCGCCGGACTGCTCAACCTGGCGCAGTCCCTCGCCGGGGAGCTCGCCCCCGAGGGCATCCGCGTCAATTCGGTGCTGCTCGGCCTCGTCGACACCGGGCAGTGGCAGCGCCGCCACGCCGAATCCGGTGACGGCCGCGACTTCGACGAGTGGAGCGCCGAGATTGCCGCCGATCGCGGGATCGGACTGGGCCGCTTCGGAACTGCGGACGAGGTCGCCTTCCCCGTCACCACCCTGCTCTCACCCCGCAACAGCTACGTGACCGGCGCGACCGTCGACGTCGGCGGCGGAGTCGGACGCTACGTCTGACCCCCCAGTGGTCATCTGCAACGGAGGAAACATGGACATCCCCTCGACCGAGCCGGCTCGGCGCACCACCGGCGGCGACGTCCTCGTGTCGGTCATGCGCCGGCACGGCATCGACACCGCGTTCGGCGTCGTCAGCATCCACAACCTGCCCCTCGTCGAGGCCGTCGCCCGCGACCTGACCTTCGTCGAGGTCCGGCACGAGGCCGCCGCGGTCAACGCCGCGGACGGGTACGCCCGCGCCTCGGGCCGCATCGGCGTGGCGCTGACGAGCACCGGCACCGGCGCCGGCAACGCCGCCGGGTCGATGATCGAGGCGCTCACCGCCGGCAGTCGCGTCCTGCACGTGACCGGTCAGATCGAAAGCGAATTCCTCACGCCCGAACCGGCCTCGTCGAGCCGCGGCGTGATCCACGAATTCCCCCGGCAACGGCAGATGCTCGATGCCGTGTCCGCCTACGCGGCGACGATCACCGACGCCAAGGACGCCGAGGCGGAACTCGAGGCCGCCATCGCCTGCATCCTGTCGGCACCCCAGGGGCCGGCGAGCGTCGAATGGCCCACCGACCTGCAGTATCTGGCGTCGCCGCAGGAGCAGCGGACCGCCGACGTCCGGAGCGTGCAGCCGCCGGCCCCCGCCGCCGCGGCACTGGACCGGGCCGCCGCTGTGCTCGCCGCCGCCGAGCGGCCCCTGCTGTGGCTCGGCGGGGGAGCGGCCGGCGCGGGCGACGAACTGCGCGTCCTCGCGCACCGGCTCGGGGCGGGGATCCTCACCAGCAACTCCGGGCGGGGCATCGTGCCCGAGGACGACGGCCTCGTCGTCGGGAACTTCGCGGCGTCCCCCGAGGTCGCCGGTCTCCTCGCCGATGCCGACGTCCTGCTCGCCGTCGGAACCCACTTCCGGTCCAACGAGACCAAGAGCTACCGCCTCGCGCTGCCCGGCACGCAGGTGCAGATCGACGTCGATCCCGCCGCGATCGGCCGGGTGTATCCGGCCACGGTCGGGATCGTCGCCGACGCCCGCACGGCACTACACGGCCTCCTCGACGCGCTCGAGGGCGCCGGCCGGCGCGACGACTGGGCGGCCCGGGTGCAGGCGGTGCGCAAGCGCAGCCGGGCCGCGCTCACCGAGTACATCGGCGGCTACGCCGAGATCTGCGAGGGCATGCGCCGCGTGCTGCCCCGCCGGTCCGTGGTCGCCCGCGACGTGACGATTCCGTCCAGCCAGTGGGGCAACCGCCTGCTGCCGTTCTACGAGCGGGGGACCAACATCTTCCCGCTCGGCGGCGGCATCGGGCAGGGCCTGGCCATGGGACTCGGCGCCGCCCATGCCCGCCGGGACGTGCCGACCGTGGTCATGGCCGGGGACGGGGGTCTGGCGGTGCACCTCGGCGAGCTCGCCTCGCTCGCCGGCACCGACGCGTGGTGCGTCGTGCTGGTGTTCAACGACGGCGGCTACGGTGTGCTGCGGAACATGCAGGAAGCCAACGGGTTCCGACGATCCGGCGTGGACCTGCACACGCCGCGGTTCGATCTGCTCGCCGCGTCCATGGGCATGCCGTACACCCTCGTGCAGCGGCCCGGCGTCTTCGAGGCCGCATTGGCGGAGGCGGTCGCGGCGCGCCGGCCCGCCCTGGTCGAGGTCGACGTGACCGCCCTCGACCCCCCGCCCGGACCGTTCGTCCCACCGGTGCACGTGCCGACGGGAGGTGCGCGATGAACTCGCCGGCCGAGGCGCTGTGGTGGGCCGACGGGCAGGCCGAGGCGGCGTTGCGCGACGGCCGCGCGGTGCACCTGTACGCCGCGGGTACCGATGCCGGACCCGCCCTGCGCGCGGCCGACCGTCACGGCACCCTGCTGCGCAGCCTGATCCTGGCCGATCCCGTGCTCGACGTCGACACCGTCGGCGGCGTCCTCGGCCGGATCACCGTCCCCACCCTGGTGGTGGCCTCCGCGCTCGGCGACGACACCGATCTGTCCGTACCGCAGCGCCTCGCGGGCGAGATCGACAACGGAGTCTTCGTCGTCGTCGACGGATGTCCGGCGCCCGTCCACCTCACCCGGCCCGAGTCGTTCGCCGAATGGGCGAGCGCCTTCGCCGCCATCGCCGAGGGATTCGCCGCCCGCTACCGATCCGGGCTCGCCGCCCCCACCCCCCACATCGAAGGAGTTCTCGCGTGAACCGCACCGCGACGGCACGATCCGCCGAACCGTACCTGGAATCTCGACAGACCCATCCCGATCCGCTGACCCCTTACGAGGACAAGCTCGCCGGTTCCCTGATGGAGATCTTCGGGACCGGCACCCACGACCTGCCCGGTGTCGTCGAGGGACTCAACGGCCTGGGGCTGCACGGCCCCGACGGCCGGCCCTGGACCGAGGACACCTTCCGCGCCGAGATGCGACGACTGGGGAGATGAGATGACCACCTTCGAGACCACACAGACCACCACCGGCGGCCCGCGCCCGGCCGGACCCCGATTCGCCGTCGGCACCCGTCGGCCGATGGATGCCGACGAGATCGCCGCGACCGGCCTGCGCGACCGCTGGTACCCGATCCTTCCGTCGCGGATGGTCGAACCGGGCGCCATGGTCAAGGTCACCCGCCTCGGCGTGGACTGGCTGCTGTTCCGCGACGCGCGGGGCGCGGTCCACATGCTCGAGGACCGGTGCCCGCACCGCAGCGCCCCGCTGTCCGTCGGGCAGCATCTCGGTGACCGCGTCGCCTGCCTGTACCACGGCGTGCAGGTCGACGGCACCGGCACCGTCGTCTCCGTGCCCGGCATGCCCGGGTGCGCGCTCGAGGGCAAGCGCGCCACCGCGTCGCTGTCGGTGGTCGAAGCCGCCGACACGATCTTCGCGTTCGTGCCCCTGACCCACGACTCCGTCCCCACCCCGTTCGTGCTGCCGGACCGGCTCGCGGACGACGAGGTGTCGTGGTTCCCGAACTACGCGGAGTGGGCCGGGCCGTGGCGGTTCTACATGGACAACGTGCTCGATCCGATGCACGGGGCGTTCCTGCACCGCAATTCGCACTCGATGTTCGGCGGCGACACGTCGGCGCGGTTCCGGATCCGTGAGACCGACCGCGGGTTCTTCTTCGAGAAGACCGACCAGCGCGGCGTGAACTTCGACTGGGTCGAGTTCGTGCGCGGATCGATGGACTACGTGGACCTCGAGATCCCGTACGCCCCCAACGCCGGTCCCGGCGGGGTGTTCGGCATCGTCGGGATGTGCACCCCGATCGACCGGGACCACTCCGCCATCTTCCACTGGCGCACCCGGCGGGTGTCGGGCTGGGAACGGGAGGCGTGGCGCTTCCTGTACCGGACCCGGCTCGAGGAACGGCACTGGGAGGTCCTCGAACAGGACCGGGCCGTCCTCGAGGCGCTGGCCGCGGACGCCGACGTCGAGGAACACCTCTACCAGCACGACCTCGGTGTCTCCCGGATCCGCCGGATCTACCGGGCCGACGCGAAGCAGCAGGCGGCCGTGCTCGCGGGAGTGCCGGCATGAGTGGCGGGACCCTGATGCTCACCGTCGTCCTGCGGCACGACCAGAGCCGGAACCTCGAACAGTTGCAGGGCCGGCTCGACGACGCGGACTGGTGGCACGGGTTCCCGCCCGAGGGATGCGAGGTCGTCTCGTGGGTCGTCGCGATGGGGATCGGACAGATCGTGACCCTGCGGCTGCCCGCCGATCGGCTGGCCGCCGTCAACGTCGAACTCGAACGTCGCGCGTGGGGGGTGTTCCACACCGAGTGCTATCCGACCTACGACTTCGTGCCGGTACGGGAGCGGCTGACCCGCGAATCCGACGCTCGTCGCGGTGCGGTGCTCCGATGAGCCGGGTCGGCCACCCCACCGTTCCGGAACCCCCGCGTCCGGGCATGTTCAGCAACGCCCGGGTCGTCGGCCGGCACTTCTTCGTCTCCGGCATGCACGCCGGCACCCCCGACGGTCCCGTCGGCGGCGGCGACGTCTACCGGCAGGCGCGGGAGGCGTTCCGGCGCACCCGCGTCCTGGTCGAAGCCTGCGGGGCGCAGGTCGACGACATCCTCGCCCTGCGGATCTACGTCACGGACATCGCGGACAAGGCCGCCGTCGGGCGGGCCCGCGCGGAGGTGTTCCGCGGCGACTTCCCGTGCTCGACCCTGGTCGAGGTGTCGGCCCTGGTCGAGGGCGGCCTCGGTGTCGAGGTCGAAGCACAGGGAATCATCTCAGCGACCGCGACGGCGGACGCGTAATCTTCTTTTTCGACGCCCTTGGCAGGGCATCGACCGACCCGAGGACGCCACCATGCGCGGAACCGACAGCACACCGTCCCTCACCCGAACCGACGAGGCCTCGCCCAACTGGCTGGTTCTCGTCCTGACCTTCGTCGCCGTCGTCCTCGACGGCTACGACACGATCGCCCTGGGACTGTCGGTCCCGGCACTCGCGAAGGACTGGGGCGTCGCCCCGTCCCACTTCACCCCCGCGCTGTCGCTGACCAGCGTCGGCGTCGCCCTGGGCTATCTGGCCTGCGGCCGCCTCGTCGCCCGGTTCGGTGCCCGCCGCGTCGTGCTGGCGGCCGTGGTGGTGTTCACCGTCGGTTCGCTGCTGACCGCGTTCGCGTCGACAATCACCGAACTGACCGCCCTGCGGGTGCTCACCGGACTCGGACTCGGCGCGGTACTGCCCGCCGCGGTGTCGCACGCGACGGCGCTCAACCCGCCCCGGCTGCGGCAGTCCATCGCGGTGTTCGTCACGATGGGCATCTCGCTCGGTGCGCTGCTCGCCGGTCTGGTCGGCACGCGCCTGATCGCCGCGTTCGGCTGGGAGTCGGTGTTCCTCGCCGGCGCCGCCGCATCCGCCGTCCTGCTGCCGCTGCTGTGGATCGGACTGCCCGACGGGCGCGCCGCCGCCGGTGAGCCCGCACCGGATGCCACCTCGTCGGCGGCGCGGCAGGCCTCCGTCGCGCGCCTGTTCGATCCCGGCCTGCGGAGCCGCACGCTGCTGCTGTGGGGCTTCTCGTTCCTGATGTTCACCGTGTTCTACGTCTTCTCGTCGTGGCTGCCCACGCTGCTGACGAGCTACGGGTTCTCGACGAGCCTCGCGCCGCTGGGGTCGGCGGCGCTCGGTATCGGCAGCATCGTCGGCGCGGCGGTCCTGATGATCGGTGCGCTGCGGTTCCGGATGCCGTCGGTGCTCGTATTCACGACATCGCTGGCGATCGTCTTCCTCGTCGTGTCCGCCTTCCTCGGCGCCGACAAGGTGCTGCTGCTGATCGTCTTCGGTGGAGTGGGGCTCGGCATCCAGGCGGGCATGATCGGCCAGACCGCACTGTCGGTCTCGATGTACCCGCAGGCCACCGCGACGACGGCGGTGGGCTGGTCGGCGTCGATGGGCCGGCTCGGTTCCGTGGTCGGCCCCGTCCTGGGCGGCGCACTGATCGGCCTGGGCGTTCCCACCGGCACCATCGTCCTCGTGGCCTGCGTCCCGGTCCTCGTCGCCCTGGTCCTCATCGCGGTGCTCGGTCGGATCACCGCACCGAACGCGCTCTCGACGACGGAACCGGCCGCTGTGCCCGCCCGCCGCTGACGTGACCGGTGTGTCCTTCGGGCTGCCTTGGCCGCCCGAAGGACACACCGGGGCTACGCCACCTTTTCGAAGACCGCGGCCAGGCCCTGGCCGCCGCCGATGCACATCGTCTCGAGGCCGTAGCGACCCCCGCGACGGTCCAGTTCGCGCAGCAGCGTCGCGAGGATCCGGCCGCCGGTCGCGCCGACCGGATGGCCGAGGGAGATGCCGGAGCCGTTGGGATTGAGGCGGGCGTCGTCGGGCTCGAGGCCCCAGCTGCGGGTCACGGCGAGGGCCTGCGCGGCGAACGCCTCGTTGAGCTCGATCACGTCCATGTCGGCCAGGGTCAGGCCGAGCCGGCCGAGGGCCTTCTCCGAGGCCGGGACCGGGCCGATGCCCATGGTGCGCGGCGGCACTCCCGCCACCGCCCAGCTCGCCAGGCGAGCCAGCGGACGCAGTCCCAGCTGGGCCGCCTTCTCGGCGGTGGTGACGATCGCGACGGCCGCACCGTCGTTCTGGCCGCTGGCGTTGCCGGCGGTGACGGTCGACTCCGGATCGATCTTGGCGCGGATCGGGCGCAGCTTGGCGAGCGATTCGACGCTGGTGTCGGCGCGGGGGTGCTCGTCGGTGTCGACGACGAGCGGCTCGCCCTTGCGCTGCGGCACCGCCACGGGAACGATCTCCTGCGCGAAGACGCCGTTCTTCTGCGCGGCGACGGCGCGCTGGTGCGACTGCACCGCCAGGGCGTCCTGGTCCGCGCGGCTGATGGAGAACTCGGCCCGCAGGTTCTCGGCGGTCTCGATCATGCCGCCGGGCACCGGGAAGTCCCGGCCGCCGGCGGTGACCCGCGCCCGGGCCAGCCGATCGGACAGGGCCACGGCCTCGCCCTTGACGCCCCACCGCATGCCGGTGGCGTAGAACTCGGCCTGGCTCATCGACTCGGCGCCACCGGCGAGGATCAGGTCGCTGCCGCCGGACTGGACCTGCATGACGGCCTGCAGGATCGCCTGCAGGCCGGAGCCGCAGCGGCGGTCGACCTGCAGGCCCGGAACCTCCACACCCAGACCGGCGTTCAATGCGGCGACGCGACCGAGTGCGGGAGCTTCGCCGTTGGGTGAGGCCTGACCGAGGATCACGTCGTCGACGTCGGTGCCGGCGAAGCCCGTGCGCGCGACGAGCTCGCGGATCACGGTGGCGGCCAGGTCTTCCGGCGCGACGTCCTTCAGGACGCCGCCGAAGCGGCCGACGGGGGTACGGAGGGGTTCGCAGATCACGACGTCGCGCATGGCACTTCCTTGTCGGGGAATCGGGGGGTCAGTGGTTCTGGGTCCGGGCCAGGTCGGCCGAGATCGCCGCCGCGGTGTCGACGACAGCGGGCACGAGGTCGCTGTGGACGGCGTCGAGGCTGTAGCGGGCGGCCTGGGTGGAGATGTTCACGGCCGCGACGACGGCACCCGAGGCGTCGCGGATGGGTGCGGCCAGCGACCGCAGGCCCTCCTCGAGCTCCTGGTCGACGATGCAGTAGCCGTCCCGCCGGATCCGGTCGAGTTCGGCGCGCAGGTCGTCGGGAGTGACGAGGGTCCGCGACGTGAGGGGCTCGAGCGTCGCGGTGGCGAGGTAGGCGTCGAGGTCGGCGGGGGACAGGCCGGCCAGCAGCACCCGGCCCATCGATGTGGCGTGCGCCGGGAAGCGGGTGCCGATGGTGATGGAGACGGTCATGATGCGGCTGACCGGCACCCGCGCGACGTACACGACGTCGCCGCCGTCGAGCACGGACACCGACGTCGACTCGTGGACCTTCTGGGCGAGCGCCTCGAGGTGCGGGCGGGCGACGTCCGGCAGCGTCAGGCTCGACAGGTAGCTGTAGCCGAGTTCGAGCACGCGCGGCGTCAGCCAGAACTGGGAGCCGTCCGTACGTACGTATCCGAGCTCGACCAGGGTGAGCAGGAACCGTCGCGCGGTGGCCCGAGTCAGGTCCGTGGCCTTGGCGACCTCGCTGAGGGTGCGCCGCGGATGCTCGGCGTCGAATGCCTTGATGACGGACAGGCCGCGCGCGAGCGACTGCACGTAGTCCGGCGATGCCGCGATCGGTTCGCCGTCGGTCATCGTCATGCGGTGCTCCCCTCGCCGTCTGCGAGTGCCTGCCTGCCGAGCGCGAAGGCCCGGTTGCTGTTCGGCACTCCCGCGTAGATCGCGGTGTGCAGGAATACTTCCACGAGCTCGTCGGGGTCCACACCGGCGCGCAGCGCGGCCCGGATGTGCATGTCGAGTTCGTGGTCGTTGCCGACGGCGGTGAGGATCGCCAGCGTCAGCAGCCGGCGGGTGTGGTGGTCCAGGCCCGGCCGGGACCAGATGTCGCCCCACGCGGTGCGGGTGATGAAGTCCTGGAACGGCCGGGTGAACTCGGTGGCCGACGCCACGGCCCGGTCTACGTGGGCGTCGCCGAGGACCGCGCGTCGCACCCGCGTGCCCTGCTCGAACGCGGCGGTGCGCTGCGCACCGGCGGGCGTCGCACGGGTGATGTGCTCGCGGACGAGCGCGGTGATCCGGCCGGCCTGCTCGACATTGGCCAGGTGCGCGCCCGGGCCGACGACGTGGAAGTCGGCGTCGGCGATGCCGTCGGCGATGAGCTGCATGGTGGCCGGCGGGGTGGCCGGATCCTGCTCGCCGGCGACGACGAGGGTGGGCGCGACGATGCGGGCCAGGTCGGGGCGCCCGTCCCACGTCGCGAGCGCCTCACAACAGGCGGCGTAGCCCTCGTCGCTCGTGCCGGAGACCATCTGGACGTGCCGTGCGACGAGTTCCGGGTCGCGCTCGGCGAGTTCGGGGGTGAACCAGCGGCCGACGATCGACTCGGCGATCGATGCCAGGCCGTCGGTGCGGACGGTGGCGGCGCGGTCGAGCCACGGCTGGGGCGGGGCGAACGCGGCGGACGTGCACAGCAGCGTGAGGGTGCGGATGCGCTCGGGACGGTGCGCGGCGAGCCACTGGCCGACGGCACCGCCGAGCGACAGGCCCACGAAGTGCACCGAGTCGAGGCCGAGGGAATCGAGGAGCGCGACGACGTCGCCGCCGAGATCGGCCACCGTGTAGGGCCCGTCCACGACGGGTGACTTGCCGTGCCCGCGGTGGTCGACGGCGACGACGTTCGCGATCGGGGACAGCGCGGTGATCTGCGGCGTCCACATCGACAGGTCGGAGCCGAGGGAGCCGAGCAGCACGACCGGCGGGGCCGAGGGGTCGCCGTACTGTTCGTAGTTGAGCGTGACGGTCATGCTTGTCCTCCGAGGAGCCGGTCGTGGTGGGCGAGGGCACGGTCGACGAGATCGCCGGCGTGGCCGAGGTAGCGGGTGGGGTCCAGCAGGGTGCGAACCCGATCGGCACCGAGGTGTCCGGTGATCGCCGGGTCGTGGTCGAGCGGGGTGCCGGCCTGTGCGGCGGCGGTGACGAGGTCGCGGGCATCGTCGGTGTGCTGAGCCAGGGCGGCGGTGACCTTCTCGGCGAGGATCGCGCCGCCCGTGCGGTCGAGGTTGCGGGCGAGTGCGTCCGGGTGGACGTGCAGTCCGCCGATGCTGGTCGAAAGCTGATGTGCTGCACCACCAGTCAGGCGAAGCAGGTCGGTGAGCGGCTCCCATTCGGCGTGCCACGCGCCCGCGGCGCGGGCGAATTCGTGGTCGGTCGATGCGAGCACGGTCGCGACCAGGCCGGGTACCCGGCGGGCGGCGGCGCGTGCGGTGATCGCGGCGACCGGGTTGCGCTTGTGCGGCATCGCCGACGATCCGCCGGGCGCGTCCTCGCTCACCTCGCCGAACTCGGTGGCGGCCATGAGCACGACGTCGGTGGCGGGTTTGGCGACGGCGCCCGCAGCGACTCCGAGCGCCGTCGCGAGCCGGGTGATCGGGGTGCGGGCGGTGTGCCACGGCACGAGGGGCCGGGCGAGGCCGAGCAGGTCGGCGAGGGTGTCCGCGAACGCGAGTCCGTCAGGGTGCACTGCCGCGAGAGTTCCTGCCGCCCCGCCGTACTGGACCGGCAGGGCGCTCAGAGCGCGGTCCAGTTCGAAGGTGGCGTCGTCGAGTGCGACGAGCCACGTCGCGGCGAGGGCCCCGAAGGTGGTGGGCAGCGCCTGCTGGCCGAGGGTGCGCGCGACCGTGGGGGTGTCACGGTGCCGCCGGGCCAGGTGCGCCGCGGCGTCGGCGGCGGCGCGTAGCTCGGCGACGACGTGCCGGCCGGCCTCACGGGCGAGCAGCATCAGCGCGGAGTCGAGCACGTCCTGGCTGGTGGCTCCGACGTGCACCGCGGCGGCGGGGACGCCGGCGCGCTCCCGCAGGATCTTCACCAGCGGGATCACCGGGTTGCCCCCGGCCGCCGAGAGCCGGCCCAGTTCGGCCGGGTCCAGGTCGCGGGCGAGGTCCTCGGCCGCGGCGGCGACGCCCGCGACGTCGGCGGGGGTTGCCCGACCGTGCTTCTCGGCGGCGCGGGTGATCGCCACCTCCACCTCGAGCAGGGCGGTGATCCAGGCCCGGTCGGACAGCAGCGGTGCGAGGTCGCCGGCGCCGAACACGGGGTCGAAGAGGGCACCGCGGGTGGGGTCGGACTGCGCCGGCACGGTCAAGGCACGCTCCCGTCTAGATCGCGAAGAACGGTGTCTCCACACCGTTCGGATCGAGGTCCTGAACGTACACGGTCCAGGTGTACCCGTCGTCGGACTTCTCGGCGATCAGCTTGCGCCGCTGCGCTTCCGGCAGCGCGGTGAGCACCGGGTCGGTCGCGTGCGCGGCGAGGTCCTCGGGGAAGTACAGGCGGGTGTAGAGACGATCGAGCATGCCGCGGGCGAAGATCCCGATGTTCAGGTGCGGCGCCTCGTCGGCGTCCGTGTCGGACTCGTGGGCGCCGGGCTTGATCGTGTGGACGGTGGCGGTGCCGCTCTCGTCGGCGGCGCTGCGGGCGAAGCCGCGGAAACCGTCGGTGCCGAACCGGCCGTCGGCGTCGGCCTGCCAGGTCTCGAGCATCGCGTCGGCGATCGGCGTACGGTCGCCGTCGATCACGGTGATCCGCACGGTGATCCGGCCCGGGGTGTCGGCGGGGACGACGTTCTCGCCGTCGGCGCCCCAGTCGAGGCCGATCTTCCAGTACGGGCCGACGGTCTGCGACGGCGTCGGGCCGAACGGGGCCGTGCTCTGGTCGCCGGGGGTGACGGGGTAACGAGGAGCGAACTCACTCATCGTCGTCCTCCTCGTTCTCGAAGGGGGTGGCCTCGCGGCCGCGCAGGACGATGTCGAAGCGGAACCCGAGGGCCCAGTTGTCGACGGTGGCGTCGTAGTCGAAGACGCTGACCATGCGATGCCGTGCCTCGGCGGGTACCGAGTTGTAGATCGGGTCCTGGAAGAACATCGGGTCGTCGGGGAAGTACATCTGGGTGACGAGCCGCTGGGTGAACGCCGTGCCGAACAGCGAGAAGTGGATGTGGGCGGGGCGCCACGCGTTGTGGTGGTTGCGCCACGGGTAAGCGCCGGGCTTGACGGTGGTGAACCGGTAATTGCCCTGGGCGTCGGTGACGCACCGGCCGACGCCGTCGAAGTGCGGGTCGAGCGGGGCGGGCCAGTTGTCGTTCACGTGCCGGTACCGGCCGGCGGCGTTGGCCTGCCACACCTCGACCAGCGCGTGGGGCACCGGCTTGCCGTCGCCGTCGAGAACCCGGCCGTGCACGATGATGCGCTGCCCGGCGGCTTCGCCTCCGTGGGCGAGGGTCAGGTCGGCGTCGCCCTCCTGGACGCGGTCCTCGCCGAAGACGGGTCCGGTGAGTTCGCCGAGCCGCTGCGGGATCAACGTCAGCGGCTGGGCCGGGCGGCGCAGCGCGGTGGTCCGGTAGTCGGGGAAGTCCAGCGGCGGGTGTGCGCCTTCGGGGCGCGCAAAGCGGGGCGGCAGATGAAGCATGAGACCTCGGTGTTCGGCGCGTGTTCGCGATATGGACGGAGGGACGCTATGCGTACAAGGCTAGTGGCTCCCTCGGCGCGAATCAATATTCCAAAATGAAACAGTGTCGAAATGGTTCGTATGACGGACGAGGGTTCACATTCCGCACGATTATCGCTATCGTAGAGGCATGGACAAAGTCGTTGCCACCGCCGCCGAGGCCGTAGCCGACATCCCGAACGGCGTCACCATCGCCGTGGGTGGATTCGGCCTGGTCGGCGTCCCGGAAATCCTCATCAACGCGCTGCTCGAACAGGGCGCCACCGACCTCGAGACGGTCAGCAACAACTGCGGCACCGACGGCTTCGGCCTCGGCGTGCTGCTGGAGAAGGGGCGCATCCGCCGCACCATCTCCTCCTACGTCGGCTCCAACAAGGAGTTCGCCCGCCAGTACCTCGCCGGCGAGCTCGAGGTGGAACTGACCCCGCAGGGCACCCTCGCCGAGCGGCTGCGCGCCGGGGGTGCGGGCATCCCCGCGTTCTTCACCCCGGCGGGCGTCGGCACCCAGGTCGAGGAGGGCGGGCTTCCGCTGCGCTACGACGGCAACGGCGGCATCGCGGTCGCGTCGCCTCCGAAGGAGGTCCGCGAGTTCGACGGCGAGACCTATGTCATGGAGCGCGGAATCGTCGCCGACTACGCCCTGGTCCACGCCTGGAAGGGCGACCGGCACGGCAACCTCGTCTATCGCGCGAGCGCCCGCAACTTCAACCCGCCCGCCGCCACGTCGGGCCGCATCACCATCGCGCAGGTCGAGCACCTCGTCGAACCGGGCGAACTCGACCCCAACGAGATCCACACCCCCGGCATCCACGTCCAGCGCGTCGTGCCCGTCGGACCTGTCACTGTCGGCATCGAGAATCGGACGGTTCGTTCATGACCCAGACCGCCACCACCGTGAAGAAGCTGACCCGCGAGCAGATGGCCGCGCGCGTGGCCCGGGAACTCTCGGACGGGCAGTACGTCAACCTCGGCATCGGCATGCCGACCCTGGTGCCCAACTACCTCGACCCGGGCGTCGAGGTCATCCTGCACTCGGAGAACGGCGTGCTCGGCGTCGGCCCGTACCCGACCGAGGACGAGCTCGATCCCGAACTGATCAACGCCGGTAAGGAAACCATCACCACCATCCCCGGCGCGTCGTTCTTCGACTCGGCGCAGTCGTTCGGGATGATCCGCGGCGGCCAGATCGACGTCGCCGTCCTCGGCGCGATGCAGGTCTCCGCCAAGGGCGACATCGCCAACTGGATGATCCCCGGCGCGATGGTCAAGGGCATGGGTGGCGCGATGGACCTCGTCCACGGTGCCAAGCGCGTCATCGTGATGATGGAACACGTCACGAAGAAGGGTGACCCGAAGATCTTCGACGAGTGCACCCTGCCCCTCACGGGCAAGCGCTGCGTCCAGCGGATCATCACCGACATGGCCGTCATCGACGTCACCGACGAGGGCCTGAAGCTCGTCGAGACCGCGCCCGGCGTGAGCGTCGACGACGTCGTCGCCGCGACGGCCGCGACCCTTCTCGTCTGACCTCACCGTCCCCGAAAGGCTCACGAGCCGAACACCCTACGGGCCGAACACCCTACGGGCCGAACACCTACGGGCCGAATGTCACACCGCGTCGATCTGACCGACCGAATGTGACATTCGGCCCGTCGGCGTCGGCGTGGGAGCGGGAGCGGGGTGCCACGCGAACGGGGCGAGCGGCGGGTCCAGTTCGGCACCGGTGAGGCGGTTGGCGAGCGTCGAGAGGGTGAAGGTGCCGACGCCGAGGACGACGTCGAGTGCATGGCGGGTGGTGAAGCCGGCGGCGGTGAACGTGGCCCATCGGTCGGCCGGGACCGCGCCCGCCGAGTCGATTACGGCGAGTGTGAATGTCCGCAGGGCCTCGAGTCGCGGATCGGTGAGCGGCCGGCCGGCCCGCAGGGCGTCGACGAGGTTGCCCGGCGCGCCCATCCGTGTCAGCGCGGCGGTGTGCAGTGCGACGCAGACGTGGCATTCGTTGCGCGTGGCGATCGTCAGCACCAGCACCTCGCGCTCGAGTTCGTCGAGGCTGCTGCGCTCGAACAGCGCGCCGGCGCGGGTGAAGGCGGACAGCAGTTCGGGGGATTCCGCCATGAGCGCCACGGCTGCCGGCACGTAGCCGAACTTCTGCTCGATCGCTGCCATGGTGGCCCGCGACGCCGGGGGTGCGGTCTCGGGTCGATGGTGGAGGAATGCTGTGGACACGGGTGACCTCCGATACGATAGACAACGTGGTTGACGAAATAGTAAACCGAGTTGTCGAAACGGCGCAAGACCCGGCCCCGGGCTACGAATTGCCTCTTCTCCTGTTCGCCGGATTCCGTTCGCTCGTCGACGCACTGCATCGACGGCTGGCCGAGGAGGGTCACCCGGACGTGCGGCCGGCCCACGGCTTCGCGATACAGGCCGTCGGGGCGACCGGCGCGTCGGCGAGCGAGATCGGACGCCGCCTCGGCGTCTCCAAGCAAGCCGCCGGCAAGACCGTCGACCGGCTCGAGCGTCTCGGTTACGTTCGGCGCGAGCCGGATCCGTCGGACGCGCGGGCGCGGATCGTCGTGCTCACCGACCGTGGCCTCGACTGCCTGCGGCGGTCGGCGGTGATCTTCGACGACCTGCGGGCGGAGTGGGGACGCACGCTCGGCGCGGACCGGCTCGAGCGCCTGGAGGGCGACCTGCGCGCCGTCACGCGCGGTCAGGACGTCCGGCTCGACGCGCAGGCGTGGTTCGACCGGTAGTCGTGCCGCGAGCCGGGCGATCTGGACAACTCGGTTAACAGCGATTAACTTCGAGGTTCGTTGTCGCGACGGACCAGGAGGCCCCGTGAGTACGCGCTTTCCCGCCATGGAACTGAAGGACCTGCCCGAGGACATCGCCACCCGGGTGCTCGAGGTGCAGGAGAAGTCGGGCTTCGTGCCCAACGTGTTCCTCACCTTCGCGCGACGTCCCGCGGAATGGCGAGCCTTCTTCGCCTACCACGACGCGATCATGCTGCGCGAGGACTCCGGCTTGACCAAGGGTGACCGCGAGATGATCGTGACGACGATCTCCGCCGCCAACAACTGCCTGTACTGCGTCGTCGCGCACGGGGCGATCCTGCGGATCTACGAGAAGAAGCCGACCGTGGCGGATCAGGTGGCGATCAACTACCGCACCGCGGACATCACTGCGCGTCAGCGCGCGATGCTCGACTTCGCCACCAAGGTCAACGAGCGGGCGTACGAGATCGACGACGCGGACTTCGAGGCTCTGCACGCACACGGCTTCACGGACGAGGACGCCTGGGACATCGCCTCCGTCACCTCGTTCTTCGGTCTGAGCAACAGGATGGCCGGTGTCGCCGGCATGATGCCCAATCCGGAGTTCTACCTGATGGGCCGGATCCCCCGGGCGTAGCCGCTCAGCGGTCGCCCGGTTCGGGGCCGGGTGCGGCGTCGTCCGGGTCGCCGGTGTCGACGGTGTCGCCGGTGTTGCCGGTGTCGACGACGAGTTCGTAGCGCCGGCCGTACGTTTCCACCAGAGCCTGGAGGACAGCGACGACCGGGACCGACACCAGCGCGCCGATCGCACCGAACAGCGACGCCCCCACGATCACCGATCCGAACGCGACGGCCGGATGGATCGACACGGTCTTCGACGTGATGCGCGGGTGCAGGACGTAGTTCTCGACCTGCTGGTAGGCCGTGCCGAACAGCACCACCCACAACCCGTCGATCGGCTGGTTGGCCGCGGCGATGATCGCGGGCAGCGCGATCGCCAGGTACGTCCCGAGGGTGGGCACGAACTGCGAGACGATCCCGGTCCACAACGCGAGCGGCAGCCAGTACGGCACGCCGATGATCATGAGGAAGATGCCGGTGCCCACGGCGCTGACCGCACCGAGGATGAGGCGGGAGACGACGTACCCACCGGCCTTCTCGACGGAGATCTCCCACACGGTCGAGATGACTCGTTGCTGCCGGGCCGGGAACCAACTCGAGATCGTGCGGCGCATCGCCGGGCCCTCGGCCGACATGTAGAACACGAACAGCAGCATCGTCATGGCTTGGAAGACCACGCCCACCACCGACGACACCACGCCCAGCACGCCGGGGGTGAACCGCTGGACCAGGTCGCGCACCGTCTCGGGGGTCAGCCGCAGCAGTTCCGGGCCCGTGGTGAAGTTCGTGTCGAAGACACGGTTGGCCCATTCGGTGACCGAGGTCAGCGCGTCCGGCAAGGCTTTCAGCAACTGGCCCAGCTGTTCGGCGAGCAACGTCCCGAACAGAGCGACGAATCCGACGGCGAACGCCAGCAGTCCGAACAGCACCAATCCGGTGGCCGCTCCCCGGCGCAGGCCGTAACGCTCGAGCCGGTCGACGACGGGCTCGAGCGTGATGCTCAGCAGCCATGCGAGAAACAGCAGTCCGAGGAAGCCGCGCAGATTGTGGAACAGCCAACCTGACAGCTGGTAGGCGGCGACGGCAAGGAGGACGTACAGGATCGCCGGGCGAAGCCACTGTGGAGCCCGGGGTCCGTTGCGTTTGCGGTGTGCCGGCAGCGGGGCCGGCCCGTCCTCGCTCATCGCACTCTCCGCGGTCGCCCGACAGATCCGTTCACAGCCGGAATCTACCCGTCCGCGCCGCCCGGACAGAGCGAATGTATCGGTCGCCACCACTATCGAGACGGACGATGCCTCCGCTCGACGAGGCCGGGACGAGCGCGAGGCGAGCCGAACTAGGCCGATACGACGAAACCGGCCCGGACTCGTGAGAGTCCGGGCCGGCGGTGGTAGCGGGGACAGGATTTGAACCTGCGACCTCTGGGTTATGAGCCCAGCGAGCTACCGAGCTGCTCCACCCCGCGTTGCATCACCGACTATACACGAGGCGGAGAGTGCTCCGTTCCGGGGTCGTCCGGACGGGTGTGGTCACGCCCGAGGCTCTCCGCGTAGTAGCCGCGGATGTGATCGACGATGCGGGAACGGGCGAGGTCGGCGTCGCCGGTACGGACCGCCTCGAGCAGTCCCCGGTGCTCGCACCGCAGCCGGGCACACGTCGTGGGCCAGGTGACGAGCGGAGCGCCGGCGAGCACGTAGCTCTCGATGGAGTCGCGCAGTCCGGTCATCATCGCCGCGATCACCTGGTTCCCGGCTGCGTCCGCCATCGCGATGTGGAACCGGGCGTCGAGCACCAGGAACTCGTGGGCCGCGAGCCCGGCGTCGTCCATCGCGTCGAGCAGTTGCTCCGCGTGGGCAAGGTCGGGCGCCGGATCACTCTCGGCCAGGGCGCGCATCACCTCCGTCTCGAGGACGAGTCGGGTCCGGACCACGTCCGCCACCGGGAAGCTCTGCGCCGCCACCTGCATGCGCATGAGCATCGACATGCCCCCGGTCGGACGCGAGACGATCATCGCGCCCGCCGTCGGCCCGGATCCGGTCTGCGCGCTGAGCAACCCGAGTGCCTCCATGACGCGCAGGGCCTCCCGCACCGACGAGCGGCCCACGCCGAGATCGGCAGCCAGGATGCGCTCCCCGGGCAACCGCTGGCCGGGCGCGAGTTGTCCCGAGACCAGTTGCTGCTCGAGGTGGTTCAACACGGTCTCCCATGCGCGGGGCTCGGAGTGCGGCATGGTGTGAGCCTATGCCGGTCGCCGGACCCGAACGCCCGGCGGCCGGGCGCGCGACGTTCCGGCGTGCGGCAGAGCCGGCCCCGTGCCGTGCCCGCCCGGGGGACGACTCACGGCAGCATCCACGACAGCACCGGAGTCGACTGGAGGTAGACCAGCACGCACAGCAGGGCCAGCATGCCGACGCTGTAGCCGACGACCTTGCGCAGCAGCAGCGGCTCGCTGCCCGGCCGGCCGACGGCGGTCGCCGCGATGGTGAGGTTCTGCGGGCTGATGAGCTTGCCCACGACACCGCCCGAGGTGTTCGCCGCGACCAGCAGCGTCGGGTCGATGCCCGCGGCCTGTCCCGCGGTCTGCTGCAGCCGGGCGAACAGTGCGTTCGCGGAGGTGTCCGAACCGGTCACCGCGGTGCCCAGCCAGCCCAGGATCGGCGACAGCAACGCGAAGATCGCGCCGGTCCCGGCGAGCCACGTGCCGATGGCGACGGTCTGCCCGGAGTGGTTCATCACGTAGGCCAAGCCGAGTACCGTGGCCACGGTGGCGACGGAAAGCCGCATCTTCCACAGTGTCTCGGGAAAGGTGCTGAGGGTCAGGCGCAGGGTCATCGGGAACCGGCCGCCGCCGCTGAACACCGTGTACACGATGCCGACGACGATGCCCGAGAACAGCAGGAGAGTGCCGGGATTCGACAACCACGGCAGTGTGTAGATCGCGCCGGTCGACGGATCGCCGCTCGCGGTGAGCAGATTCCCGTACAAGCCCGGCCATTCGATTTTGATGTCGGTGCTCGCCAGCCACTTCGGCACGTCCACGCCGAGCGTCCACAGCTTGGCGATCCCGAACACGACGATCACGAGCAGGTACGGGAACAGCGCCATCGCCGTGCGCGCGGCACCGATCGGTTCCGCGGTCACGTGCGAGTGCTGGTCGTCGGGGGTGCTCGGCCGCCAGAAGCGCAGCATGACCACGGCTGCGGCGAGGCCGACGAGAGAGGCGACGACGTCGGTGAGCTCGTACGAGAAGTGGCTCGAACACCAGTACTGCGCGATCGCGAACGCGAAGCCGGTGACCAGCGCAATCGGCCACACCTGACGGACGCCGCGCCGGCCGTCGACCAGCAAGAGCAACAGGATCGGCACGAACCAGGCGAGCACCGGCGTCTGCCGGCCGACGACGGCAGCGATCTCGGTCGCCGGGATACCGGTGAGGTTTCCGGCGGTGGTGATCGGAATTGCCATGGCGCCGAATGCGACCGGGGCGGTGTTCGCGACGAGTACGGTGACTGCGGCGCGGATCGGCGGCATGCCGATCGCGATGAGCATCGCACCGGTGATGGCGACCGGTGCCCCGAAACCGGCGAGCGCCTCGAGCATTCCGCCGAAGCAGAAAGCGATGAGCATCGCCTGGATGCGCATGTCGCCGTGGCCGACGGAGTTGAACACGTGCCGTAGGTCTTCGAAACGTCCACTGACGACGGTGAGTTCGTAGAACCAGATCGCGGTGACGACGATCCACATGACCGGGAACAGGCCGAACGTGAAGCCCTGCAGGGCGGACAGGCCGGCCAGCGGCGCCGGCATGCCGAAGCCGACGACGGCGACGACGAGGGCCACGGCGAGCGCACCGAGTCCGGAGTACCAGGCCTTGAGTTTGAGGCCGGCGAGGAGCACGAAGAAGGTCAGGAGGGGGACCAGGCCCAGCAGGGCCGTCGCGGTGAGGTTGCCGGCGACGGCGGTGGTCGACGGTGTGTACGTCACCGCGAGCAGTTCGGTTTCCACATGAAACTCCAGGTTTGCGCCGCGGACCGCGACGGGATCTGTGGTCAGACCACAGGACCGTACACCATGACCTCGGTCACAATCCAGGGCCGTAGGGGATTCGGAAGAAAATCGGACAGGGGGTGACGCAGGGCACCTACCATGGGTTACTGTGGTCTGACCACATACACCCGATGCGGAGATCCACATGCGAATCGCCCTGTTCGCGACGTGCCTCGGGGACACGATGTTCCCCGACGCCGTCTCGGCCACCGCCCTCCTCCTCACGCGGCTCGGCCACGACGTCGTCTTCCCCGACGGCCAGACCTGCTGCGGTCAGATGCACGTCAACACCGGCTACCAGCCCGACGCGTTGCCGCTCGTCGAGAACTACGCCGATGCCTTCGGCGACAACGGCATCGACGCGATCGTCGCCCCGTCCGGATCCTGCGTCGGGTCCGTACGGCACCAGCACGAGATCGTCGCCGGTCGCTACGGTTCGCCGGCGCTGTGCAGCCGCGTCGACGAGGTGAAGGCCAAGACGTACGAACTCTCCGAGTTCCTCGTCGACGTCCTCGGGGTCACCGACGTCGGGGCCTACTTCCCGCACCGCGTGACCTACCACCCCACCTGCCATTCGCTGCGCATGCTGCGGGTGGGAGACAAACCGCTGCAGCTGCTGCGCGCCGTCCGCGAGATCGACCTCGTGGAACTGCCCGAGGCCGACGCCTGCTGCGGATTCGGCGGCACGTTCGCGCTCAAGAATGCCGAGACTTCCACGGCGATGCTCGGGGACAAGCTGCGCAACGTCACGTCGACGGCCGCCGAGTACTGCAGCGCCGGCGATTCGTCGTGCCTCATGCACATCGGTGGCGGACTGTCGCGTCTGCGCACCGGAACCCGCACCATCCACCTCGCCGAGATCCTCGCCGCGGTCGAACCGGCCGTCTCCCCGAAGGGAGTGCCCGCGTGACCGCTCTCGGCATGCCGCCCTTTCCTCCGCGCGGCTCCGGAAATCTGCGGGGTGCCGTGACGTTTCCTGCCGCGGCGCACGAGGAACTCGCAAACACCCAGCTGCGCCGCAACATCGGCAAGGCCACCCACACCATCCGGGCCAAGCGCCTGAGCGTGACCGGTGAGCTCCCCGACTGGGAGCAGCTGCGCGACGCCGGCGCTGCTGTCAAGACCGACGTGCTGAACCGGCTGCCGGAGCTGCTCATCCAGTTCGAGGCCGCGGTGACCGCCCGTGGCGGCGTCGTGCACTGGGCGGCCGACGCCGCCGAGGCCAATTCCCTCGTCGCCGAGCTGGTCCGCGCGACGGGCTCCGACGAGGTCATCAAGGTCAAATCGATGGCCACGCAGGAGATCGGGCTCAACGAACACCTCGAGGAGCAGGGTATCGCGACCTACGAGACCGACCTCGCCGAACTGATCGTCCAACTGGGGCACGACAAGCCCTCGCACATCCTCGTTCCCGCCATCCACCGCAACCGGGCCGAGATCCGTGAGATCTTCCTGCGCGAGATGCCGGGCGTCGACCCCGACCTGGACGACAATCCGCGGCATCTCGCGGCTGCGGCCCGGAAGTTCCTGCGCCACAAGTTCATGACCGTGCCGGTCGCGGTCTCGGGTGCGAACTTCGGAATCGCCGACACCGGCACGCTCGCGGTCGTCGAATCCGAGGGCAACGGCCGCATGTGCCTGACACTGCCCCAGACCCTGATCACCGTGATGGGCATCGAGAAGCTGCTGCCCACCTACCGGGACCTCGAGGTGTTCCTGCAGCTGCTGCCCCGCTCGTCCACGGGCGAGCGGATGAACCCGTACACGTCGATGTGGACCGGCGTGACCCCCGGCGACGGTCCGCAGGAGTTCCATCTCGTGCTGCTCGACAACGGGCGCACCGCCGCGCTCGCCGACGAAGTGGGACGTGAGGCGCTGCACTGTATCCGGTGCTCGGCGTGCCTGAATGTGTGCCCGGTGTACGAGCGCACCGGCGGCCACGCCTACGGCTCGACGTACCCCGGGCCGATCGGGGCCGTGCTCAGCCCGCAGCTCGCCGGGATGGATGCCCCGGGCGATCCGAACGCGACCCTGCCGTTCGCCTCGAGCCTGTGCGGGGCGTGCTACGACGCGTGCCCCGTCAAGATCGACATCCCGTCGCTGCTCGTCGAACTGCGACACCAGAAGGTCGAGCACGCGTCGTTCGGGATCGAGGCGGCCGCGATGAAGGCGGCGTCCCTGGCGATGTCGTCGTCGCGTCGCTGGACGGCGGCGCAGAAGGCGGCGGGACTCGGCCGGCTCCTGGCCGGGAAGAAGGGGAAGATCACCTCGCTGCCGGGTCCGCTCGCCGGCTGGACAGAAGCCCGTGACATCCCGGCGCCACCCAAACAGACCTTCCGGCAATGGTGGAACTCCGACGAGGGACGTGCCGCGCTGGCGCAGGCGCGCGAGAAGGGACGGCAGCAGTGAGCACCCGCGACGTGATCCTCGGCCGGATCCGCGACGCCCGGACACTTGCCCCACCGGTCCCGGTGCAGGTGCCGCGGGACTACCGCACCGGACGCACCCTGCCGGACGCGCAGCGGCGGGAACTGCTCGTGGACCGGCTCGTCGACTACAAGGCGCACGTGCACGAGTGCGCGCCGGCCGAGCTTGCCGGCGTGCTCGCCCGGGTGCTGACCGAGCACGGCGTGCGCCGCGTGGGGGTTCCCGCGGGATTGGATCGGTCGTGGCTCGCACGGTTCGACGGCGACGTGGTGGTGGACTCGTCCGAGATCCCCGCCCCGGACCTCGGCGGCCTCGACGGCGTCGTCACCGCCTCCGCGGTCACGTGTGCCGAGACGGGCACCATCTTCCTCGACGGCGGCCCCGACCAGGGCCGGCGTGCGCTGACCCTCGTGCCGGACCTGCACGTGTGCGTCGTGCCCCTCGCCGACGTCGAAGTGGGGGTGCCGGAGACGCTGATGCGCCTGGTGCCGGAACGCCCCACCACCATGATCAGCGGCCCCTCCGCGACGTCCGACATCGAACTCGAACGGGTCGAGGGGGTGCACGGGCCACGGACCCTGATCGTGGTGATCGTCGGATGACCGCCACCCGCACCCGGCCGGGGTTCGGGTGGCAGTTCCGCGGCAGTTGCCGCTCCCTCGGCGAGTTCTACTTCTTCGCCCCGGACGGTGAGGACCCTGTCCTGCGGCGACGGCGTGAGGCAGCTGCGAAACGGATCTGCTCGAGCTGCCCGGTGCTGACGGAGTGCCGGACCCACGCGGTCCTCGGCCGCGAGCGGCACGGGGTGTGGGGCGGGCTGTCGGAGCGGGAGCGCCGCCCCGGGCGGTGACGGCGAGGCGCTCCCGCCCCGCTGGACGGGAGCGCCTCGCGGCCGTCTCACCCCACGGCCGCGAGCGGCCTCACCCCACGGCCGCGAGCGGCGTCGCAGTCCGGCCGGCGGCAGCCTGGACGGCGGCGACCAGAGCCTCGGGGTCCGTGCCGTCGACGACGGCGGCGATGTGGGCGTCGGGCCGGATCACCCACACCTCGTGCGGCGCTGCGGACAGACTCTCGGCGAGCGCTGCGCTCGGGTCGAGATCGTCGATGCCGTGGATGCGCACCGGCGCTCGGGTTGCGCCCAGCGCGAGCGTGCGCACCGACTCCGGGTCCACGGCGCTGCCGTGCAGGAGCAGGAATCCCTCGCGCGCCAGCGCCCGCAGCCGCACGGCCCGCCCGGCGCGGACCGGCATGTCCGGCAGCAGGACGCCCGGAACCGGTTGCGGAGCGACACCCTTGGCGGGTCGCCCGGTGAAGGGCCGGGTCGGGTCCGGGGTGGTCAGCGGCGAGTCGACGTACCAGAACGGCTCGGCGAGGCGACCCGAGTCGACCTGGGCGCGCGCGTCCGGGTCGCCGGCTGCCGCGCCGAGGATCCGGACGCGGCGCGCACGCAGCTCGTCGGTCTGCGGCACCAGGAAGTCCATCGTCGCGGAGGTGACCTCGATGTTCTCCAGGGCCGCGGCGCGCCGCTCCGTGTCGTAGGTGTCCAGGAGCGACTCGTCGGCCCAGCCGCGCAGCACGAAGGCGAGCTTCCACGCGGCGTTCTCGGCGTCGCCGACACCGGAGTTCAGGCCGCGGGCCCCGAAGGGGGAGACGAGATGCGCGCAGTCACCGGCGACGAGGACCCGGCCGACGCGCATCCGGTCGACGAGCCGAGCGTGGAAGCGGTACACAGACTTCCACACGATCTCGTAGTCGAGATCGTTGCCGATGATCTGCCGGATGCGGCGGTCGAGAGCACCCGAGGCGGCCTCGGCGTCGAGGTCGTAGTCGCCGGGGACCTGCCAGTCGATCCGGAACGTCGAGTCGGGGCACGGATGGATGAGCACCTGGCGTCCGGGGTTCCACTCCGGATCGAAGTAGAACCGGCGTTCGTGTGCCCAGTCGGGGATGTCGGTCTTGATGTCGCAGATGAGGAACTTGTCGTCGAACGTGCGTCCTGCGAAATCCAGACCGAGGTGCCTGCGGAACGCGTCGGCCCGGGCTCCCATCGTCGCGACAGCGTAGTCGACCGGCACGACGGCCGGGCCGTCCGCCGTTGTGCACAGCACGCGTACGCCGGCCTCGTCCTGGTCGATGCCGTCGACGTGATGCCCCCAGCGGACCTCGATCAGCGGTTCGGCCGCGATGCGCTCGTCGAGGAGTTCCTCGGTGCGGGCCTGGGAGATGTTCACGAACGGCGGGAACGCCGAGCGGCCGTTGTCGACGAACGGCTGGGTGAACAACTTCTCGTTGCGGTAGAAGGTGCTTGCGGTGTCCCAGGTGACGCCTTCGGCGGCGACCTGCTCGCCGACCCCTACCGCCGCCCACACCTCGAGCACGTCACGCTGCTGGCAGATCGCCTTCGACCCGATCGGGTCGCGCTCCGGGCGGCCGTCGAGGACGATCACCCGGATGCCCCACCGGGCGAGCAGCAGAGCCGTGGTCTGACCGACGGGCCCGTTACCGAGCACCGCAACGGTGCCGTTGTGAATATTGCGCGCTGTCATCATCTTTCCCTCTCGTGCCGTGGCAGGCTCAGCCCTGCAGCTGGGCCCACACCTCGCGGTCGCGTTCCGCGGTCCAGATCACGGGGCGTTCGATGCCGGCCAGCTCGTCCCACACACGGGAGACGTCGAAGGGCAGGCAGTGCTCGAAGATCGGCCAGTGGCCGTACTGCTCGTGCAGGGCGGCGTGCGTGGCGTCGAAGGCCTCCTTCAGGGTGCCGCCGCGGCGCTGCACCGCTCCGACCTCGTCGAGCATCACCTGCAGGAAATGGCGGGTCTGCTCGATCGCGGCATCGACTGCGGCCCGGCCGTGGCTGACGGCGCCGCGTCCGCCGACCAACGCTTCGGCGCCGTACGCCTTGATCCGGTCGAGGGTGCCGGTGGACCAGTCGCGGTGGAAGGCGTCGCCGGTGTAGAGGGCAGCCTGGGCCTCGACGAGGTCACCGGCGAAGAGGATCTTCTGCTGCGGCAGCCACGCGACGAGGTCGCCTTCGGTGTGGCCGCGGCCGACGTGTTCGAGCACCAGTTCCCCACGGTCGCCGCCGAGGTCGATGGTCATGCGGTCCGCGAACGTCGCGGTGGGCCACGTCAGCCCGGGCACCGAGTCGGCGCCCTTGGCAAGTCGCGGCATCCGGCCGAATTCGGAGGCCCAGTCCTCGAGTCCGCGTTCGGCGATGAGCGCGGCGGTGGCCTCGTGCGCGACGATCGTCTGCGCATCGAATGCGGAGGCGCCGAGCACCCGCACCGCGTGGTAGTGCGAGAGCACCAGGTACCGGACGGGCTTGTCGGTGTGCTCGCGCAGCTTCGCCAGCCATTCGCGGGCCGCGACGGGAGTGGCGAGCGCCTCGAAGCAGACGAGGAAGTCTTCGCCCTCGATGGCTCCGAGATTGGGATCGCCCTCGGCGGTGAGGGCGTACACGCCGTCGGCGAGAACTTCCAGAGTCTGCGTCTTCTCGCCCAGATCGGCGGAAGAGGCGAAGGACAGTGAGGTCATGTGGAACCACCTTTGATCAAACGTTTGAATAAAACTGGATCCAATGTAAGTGGCGTCACACCGAATGTGCAAGCCTTTGACCACTTCGTGCCCGTATCCGGGGTTGTCGTCTCTACGCTGGCAGCGTGACCGAGCCTGCCGAGAACGTCGACGACCTGGACTTTCTGAGCTTCGTGGACTTCGCCGTGCGCAAGACGACGCGGGTCATGCCGGAGGTGGACCCGCAGGCGATGCGACTCGTCCTCGAGCTGACTCGCGTTGCCAGCGCCCTCGTCTACGACCTCGAGTCCAGCGTCCATCGCCCCCAGGGTTGGAGCTGGCCGGGGTTCCGGGTGTTGTTCATGCTCTGGCTCTCCGGGCCGAGCGACGCAAAGCGTGTCGCCAAGCTCTCCGGAATGAGCCGCGCTGCGGTGTCCGCCCTGGTCAACACCCTCGAGCGGGACGGCCTGGTAACGCGGCGGCGTGCGGAGCACGACCGTCGCGCGGTCGAGCTGGCTCTGACCGAAGCCGGCGTCGACGCCATCACCAGCACCTATGCCGCGCACAACAGGCGCGAACAGACGTGGACCGGTGTCCTGAGCAAGCCCGAGCAGACGATCCTGATCGGTTTGCTGGAGAAGCTCGCAACCGCCGCGGACGAGTTGGAGATCCACACCCGCGACTGAGCCACACCCGCACCCCCCTTGCGCTTTGTGATGGTCCTCACTTACCGTAGGAGCAGCCAATCAATCAAACCATTGATTGATTGATACCGTCTTCGCACCGAGGTGATCATGTCGCTCGATATCTCTGCACCCGCCGACGGCGTCGCAGCCCGGCCGGCCGGGGCCGACCTGGACGCGGTCCTCGCCCTGGCCCGGCAGCGCCGGCGCCGCTCGCTCGGCTCCGCGGCCGTCCTGCTCGTCGTGTTCATGGGCTACATCGCCCTGACCACGTCGACCACCCTCCTCTCGGGCCGCCTCGGCGGGCTCGGCCTCGCCTACTGGGTCGGCTTCGCCGTCTTCGGCGTGATCCTCGTCGTCGCGCAGGTCTACACCCGCTGGGCACGCCGCATGGACGCGGTCGTCGACGCCCATCTCGCCGCGCTCGAAGGGCGGTGACCGGGATGGGACTGAGCGTCACGATCGTCGTCGCCATCATCGGCGTCACCCTCGGCATCACCTACCTCGCTGCCAAGCGCAACACCTCCACCGACTCGCACTACGTCGCCGAAGGACAGGTCGGGCCCGTCGGCAACGGTCTCGCCATCTCCGGCGACTACGTCTCGGCCGCTTCGTTTCTCGGCATCACCGGCATGATCGGCATCGCCGGTTTCAGCGGCTTCTACTACGCGACCGCCGTGCCTCTCGCGTACCTGCTGGTACTGCTCATCATCGCCGAACCGCTTCGCAACCTCGGCCGCTTCACCCTCGCCGACGCCGTCGCCGCCCGGTTCGACGGCCGCGGACTGCGCGCCGCCCTCGCCGTCACCACGATCGTCATCTCCGCGATGTACATGGTGATCCAGTTCGTGGGCGCCGGTCTGCTCGTGCAGGCCCTGCTCGGCATCAAATTCTGGGTGGCGGTCGTCGTCCTGGGCATGCTCATGGTCGTCTACACCATGTTCGGCGGCATGCTCGCCACCACGTGGGTGCAGGTTCTCAAGACCGGGCTGTTACTCACCGGCACCGCCCTGATCCTGTTCCTGGTCCTCGCCAAGTACGGTCCGAGTCCCTTGCACGTCGTCGAGTCGTTGCCCGACGCGTCCACGTCCTCGCAGCCGCAGACCACGACCAAGACGTTCGACATCATCTCCCAGCAGCTCGCGCTCGCTCTCGGCGTCATGGGTCTGCCACACGTGATGGTCCGGTTCCTCACCGTCAAGGACGCCCGTGCCGCACGCAAGTCCGGCGTCGTCGCCCTGTGGATCTTCAGCGGCTTCTACCTCGTGCTGCCCTTCATCGGGTACGGCGCGATCCGGGCCCTGGGCTCCGACACCATCGCCGCGGCGCATCCGCAGGGCAACCTCGCCGTCGTCCAGCTCGCCGGCACCCTCGGTGGTCCCGCCCTCGAAGCGGTGATCATCGGCATCACGCTCGCCACGATCCTCGCGGTCCTCGCCGGCGTCGCCATCGCCACGTCCGGCGCGTTCGCCCACGACCTGTACACCCATGTGATCAAGGGTGGAAAGGCAACGGGGGAGCAGCAATTGAAGGTTGCTCGGCTCTCACTGCTCGGCATCGCCGTTGTCGCCATGTTCCTCGCGCTCGGTGCCAAGGGGTTCAACCTCGGCTTCCTGGCCAACGTCGCGTTCGCCGTCGCCGCGAGCACCAGCCTGCCCGTGCTGCTGCTGAGCATCTACTGGCGCGGCTTCAATCGCGTCGGCGCCACCTGGGCGCTCGTCGGCGGCCTCGCCGTCAGCCTCGGTCTCGTCGCGATCAGCCCCAACATCCTCGGACCCACCGGCCTGATCCACGGAATCGACCCGCTCTTCCCGCTGACCATCCCTGCTCTGGTCTCGGTACCCGCCGGCTTCCTGCTCGCGTACGTCGGCTCGCTCGTCGGGCGGTCCCGTCCGGAGGCGGCCGGCACCGACTTCACCGACATCGAACGCCTGGCCCTCCTCGGCCGCTGACGCGGCCGGTGTGTCCTTCGGGTTGCCCTGGCAGCCCGAAGGACACACCGCCGTGGACGTTACGATTGCCAGGGGATCCGGTAGGGCTCCTGCTCGGCTGCGGGCGCGGAACGCGGCGACTGCGGGAACCACCGGAGCCGGGGGTCCGCCCTCAGTTCGGCCACCTCCGGCGGAACCGGACGTGCCACCATCTCGATCTCGAACCAGTGGCATTGTCCGGCAGCAACTCTCGCCGCATACCGGCGCAACTCGGGCGACGCGTCCTCACCTGCCGCGAGTTGTTCCAGTAACGCCTCGTCGACCTCGATACTTCGGTCCCGGCCGGCACCGGCGAATCGTTGCGCGCGGATCACCGCGCTGTCGAGGTCCGTCACGGCCCGGTGGATGCGCCGGAGCGGACCGTCGAGGTGCGCGGGCACGTCCCTCACGGCGCATCCGCCCACGGGTCCCCGCCGACCGAATACGCTTCGGTGGGCCTGTTCGTGGGGCCGCTCACGTCTGCGACGCCGGCGAGATCGACGGCCACCGCCGCCCGGTGCCCGGTGCGCTCGTACGCCTCGGTCAGCGGCGCCAGATCTTGCTCCACCCGCTCCTGCAGGGCGTTCGCCGGCGACGCCAGAGCGTCGAGAAACATCGTCAGCGCGTCCGTGAGCTCCCGGATGCGGGCCACGACGTCGTCGACGAATTCCATCGTGTCCCGGACGATCCTGGCGAGCGTGACGATCTGTACGGCCGTGCCGGCGAACGGGACCTTCTTCAGCGCGAACTTCAGCTTCTGCACCCCGTCGTCGAACGCTACCTCTTCCTCGAGCATCTCCCTCAGCGACCGAACCGCGGTGACGATCCCTTCCCGGATCTTGTCCGCAACCAGGTGGCACGTCTCCTCGATCACTCGTCCGACCGGTCCCTCCCATCGGAGGGCATCGACGATCCGGGCGGCGTAGTCCGTGAAGGCCCGCGCAGCCTGCCCGTCCCAGTGGGGATCCAGTGTCCCGACGACGGCGGCAAGGTTCTCACCGCTCGTCTCCACCGCCTCCCCGGCGACGCGGTATGCGTTGCCGAGGCGCTCCAGTTCGTTCCAGTTTCCGCCCAGCGGTTCGAGCACCTGCGCGATCGGACTCCACCCGGTCAGCATCTCGATTGTCTTGTCGACGTCGCCGAGCCAGCCGGCCGCCTCCGCGACGACCTCACGGACGTCCTCGTCGGGGGTTTCGGGGTGGGGGAGTTCGATCCTGCGCGCACCCCCGTGCCGCACGGGACCGGGGTACGGTCGGGCCGGCCCTGTGGCCGGTGCCTCGGGACCGTGTGCGTCGATCGATTCCGGAAAGAGGAGGTTGGCGTTGAGCCGTTCGTAGTTGCGTTTCTCCGTGTCGTAGTAGATCCACGCGCAGCGGTTCAATTCGATGCCGGTCTTCAGGCAGAGGTCGGCAAGGACGAAGAATCGAGACTGAGCCGACGGCAGAACCGCCCGGAACCCGTCCTGGATCGTCCGCAACAGTGCACCGTCCAGTGTGCCGGTCGGCTCACCGTGGACGGCGAGGTACCGGTTGGCCCACAACACATCGTTGCCGATCTCCTGCGCAGCGACGGCAGCGCCGGCGATCTGATTCGCGGTGGCACTGAACCTCTCGTATGTCTCGGACATCACGACCTCCTCAGCGACTCGACGAGGCCGTCGATGGAGTCGTCGTCGAGCTGGCCGGCCACACCGCGATCCGTCTGCACGACGAAGACCACGACCTCCGCCGAGGCCAGACCGGTGGTGGCCACGAAGTCCCACCGTGCTGCCGGCGGGGCACATTCGTGGACGGGAGGAATGTCGGATACCAGCGCCGTGATCCGGACCGCCGGATTTCCGTCGATGTCGAAATGGACCGGGTCCGAATACTCGACCTTCGGCGACTGTTCCCCGCCGGAGTACATCCACTCGACTGCTCGAACCTCGTGAGCAGCCACGGTCAGCAGGTCACCGGCGGACCGCCCCGTGACACCCACGGACGCCAGCGTGGACGTGTCTTCCGCGGCGCAGTACCCCTTCCCGAGAGAGGACGCCGAACCGATCACCAGCATTCGACCGTCACGGCCCTTCCACCCCATCACGGACTCTCCCCCGAACCAGCCGGGTGGCGTGGTGTACGTGAGTCCGAACTTCGTCGGTACCGGTTGCGGTGCGCCCTCGGGAACGTCGGGCAGGTCCGGAGCCCGCTCCATCGACGGGAATCCCGGTGGCAGTTCACGTCGTGGCGTTGTGGCAGTGGGTGACTCGGTCCGTGACGTCGTGACCGGTGGGGCCCACTCCGGCACCGCCTCCGGAACATCCGGAGCCAGCAGGCTCCCTGCTGCCGATATCCCGCCGATGGCGAGCGCACCCGCCACACACCACAACACGACTTTGCCCAGCTCGAAGACGACGACGCCCCACTTCGACATTTCTCGACCCCCCTTGTCGACAGCGGAACAATACCAGTTGATCTGGTCCACAGGGGTTTCCGTGCTCCGAGGGTGTGGACAACTCGGCCCGCCGGATGGGCAGCGGCCGTCGGACGTGGGCGAACGGGGGCTGTGTGGTCCGGGGGACCGGTCGATCTCGACCTCACATGCTGTCGAGACGCCACTGTGCGAGCTGGACTGCGTTCGAGACGCATTCGGTCACCACCGCCGACCGTTCGGCGGGGCCGGGTGCCGTGAGTATCTGCAGGCGATCCGCTTCACCTATCGGAACGAATCGTGCCAGCGAGAACAGCCGCGCGCCGGGCTCGTCGGGCAGTTCGGTGATGCTCGGCGGTTCGATCCGCCCGTTCGACAGCCGGTCGAGCAGACCGTAGAGCCGGCCGAGCCCCACGCTCAGTCCGGCGAAATCCACCGGGCCGGAGTCCGTGTCCGGCCACGGCTCGACCTCTGCGCGCGGATAGGGATCGTCCGGAAGCCAGTTCTTCACCCGGATCCGCTCCTCACCGATGCACTCCAGGACGTATCGACCGTCGTCGAGTTCGGTGTCCATCACGATCCGCGCGACCGTGCCGACGTCGTGGCGGGTCTCGCCGCCCCCCACCTCGTGTCCTCGTTCGATGAGCACGACGCCGAACCGCGGCCCGTCCGGATCTGCGAGGCAGTCCTGGACGAGACGGCGATAGCGCGGTTCGAAGACGTGGAGCGGAAGGGCGTCGCCCGGAAGCAGGACGGTTCCCAGCGGGAACATCGGGAGCACGGGCATCAGGGCAGCCGCAGCCGGGGAATCGGCGGTGCCGGAATCGGCTCGCCGCGTTCGATCTCGGTCAGCAGGTGCTCGGCCCACGCCGCCAGGCCGTCGATGTCCAGCCCGTGCGGCGGCTCGTCCTCGTAGTGGCGGATCCGAGCCTCCCCCTGCCGCAACAACGATGCGGCGCCGACCGGATTGCCCCGCAGCAGGTGCGTCAGTCCCACGGCGAGCTGCGCCAACCCCTGCCACAGGGGCCGCTCCTCGACCGGCGCCGATTTCCACGTGCTCTCCAGCACCTCGTGCGCATGAAACGGATGGCCGTGGTCGAGCAGCCGCTGGGCCTCGGTGATCGCCTCGTCGGGCTCGAGGTCCAGGTCCTCCGGGACCCGCTCGACGCCCTCCTCGCCGTAGGGCAGGGGGCGCCCCAGCGCGTCGCGCGGACGGGCGTTCTGCGGTTTGCCGTCGACGGTTCGATCCCGTTCAGCCATGAACCCAGCGTAAACCGGTATCGCCGACCCGACTCCGCTTCTCGCGGGCCCCGTCGACGGCGAGGGCCAGCTCGTCGCGCAGCAGCGCCGGCGTCGCGGGACAGACGTGAGTGTGGCGTCCGGTGCGGAACAGGTACCGCCCGTCGCCCACGACGTCGAACCAACCGAGATCGGTGACCGGCGTGAAGGTCAGACCGTCGGGTGAACACAGCACCCGCAGGTTGCCCGTCCCGGACCGCGGATCGGTCAGCAACCGTCGCAACCGGACCGCCGGCGGCGCCTGCGCGGTCCGCAGGATCTGCGTCGGGGTCGAGAACTCGGCCACCTCCGCGGTGGGTGCCGACAGCGCCGGCGCCGTGCCTGCAGGCGCGTCGGGCAGACACTGCACGACGGCGTCCGCCAGGGCGTACGCCGCCGAGGTCGTGACGACGAAATCGCCGGCACGTCCCGGTTCCTGTCGCACCAGAACTGCGGCGTCGTGCCTGATGCAGCCCCGGAGGCGCAGCTCGGAGTCGCCCGAGACCTGCCCGTACACCTCGACGGTGACCTCCGCATGCCGCATCGTCGCCATCGCCGCGGTGAGCTGCTCGTCGGGATTCGCGCGCCGCCACCGCTGGGCCGCCTCCATGTTCGCGGCGTGCTCGTCCTCCCACAGTGCGGTCGAGCGGTAGCGCAGGGGAAACGGGATCTCGTCGAGTCCTGTCGCCGTCCACAGCGCGAGGAACCGGTCGGGTGTGAGCCGCCACGTCATGCCGGATCGACCCCCAGCACCGGCGGCGCGGTGAGCGGCATCGGACCGATCAGCTCGTTCCCGTTGTCGACGCCCACCAGGTAGCTGGGCACCGTGCGAGCGGCTTCGTCGTCACGCGCCGGACGTGCGGGGGCGCCCAGCATGCCCGGGTACATGCCGCTCGCGCGGGCGGAACCGGCGCGGGTGCCGGGACCCGACGTCGCCGAACCGGTCGTTCCGTTCGCCGTCGGCACACCCCCGACGGGACCGGGTCCGCCGAGTCCCGGAGCGCCGGCGCCGCCTGGACCGACCCCCACGCCGCCACCCCCCGACGTCGCTCCACCGGGTCCGCCCGGGACTCCGCCGGGGTAGCGCTCCGGGGCCGTGGCCGTGGCCGTGCCGGCCGTCGTCGTCGCCGCCGGGACGGTCGTCGCGGACTCGGCACCATCCGTCGCCGGGCCGCTCGGCGCTGCGGGACGGTCTGTCGCAGGAGCATCGGTGGACGGGGTGCCCGTGGCCGGTCCGCCCTCGCTGTCGGCTCCTGCGGGCTCGGAACCGCCACCTGGGCCGTCCGCGCCGTCCGCGGTGTTCGTGGCGTCCGCGGCGTGCCGGACCGGGCTCGATCCGGCCGGTCCCGATCCTGCCGTCGCCTCGTGCGGGGACGGCAGGATCGGGACCGCCGTGCCGGATTCACGGTAGTGCGGGACGTAGAGCGACTCCATGACGCGCACGGCCTCGGTGCGCGCAGCCTCCGCCGCCCGCGCGAACTCCGCCGCGTCCTGGGGCACCACCACGCCCGACGGCAGCGGGATCCGTGCCGGCGGCGGTTGCACATTGGTTCGCACGGCCGTGGCGATCTCCGACGCCGCAGCGAGCTTCGTCGACACCGACAGCAGGGCCGCCACCAGTTGTTCGGTCGACTTCGCGAAGGAGCGGGTCGCCGCGACGGCCTGCCGCGCCGCCTCACCGTCCCATCCCTCGGCAATCCTCTTGCAGATCATCTGGGTTCCGAAGATGAAGCCGACGCTCATGTCGGTCGCGATCGTGCGCCAACTCTCCGCCAGGCTGCGCATCGCCCCCGGGTCCATTGTCTGCACGTCCCGGTAGATGGCGTCGTGTTCCATGCCGTGGAAGTTCTCGAACACGGTGGCGTAGTCCGGGTCGAAACTGCCGTCGAGCCGTGCCACCAGGCTGGTGTGCCAGTTCGTCAGCGCGTCGACCCGATCCGGTACCGCGGGATCGAGCAGCGGTGCGAGCATCGATTCGATCGGATTCTCGTTGTGCGACAACTTATCCGGAACTTCCACTCACGATCGCGGCCGGCCGCGTCGTGCGTCTTCCGGTGCCGTGTGAATCCTCGACTGACATGCCCATGGAGTCCCCCCGATTCCGTGGTCGTGCGCAGGATGCTAGCGGACCGGGCAGTCTGTGGCGAGTCGTGCCGGTGGTGCCGGGATCGTTCTCCTTCCCATTCGCGCGTTTCCCAGTCGTACGCTGCCTCGATTGCGTTCGCGGGTGACTGGCGCCCGCGCGGATACCGCACGACTCGGGAAGCCGTGCGTTCTCCGATCACGCCCGACACCGGTTGCGTGCGCGGACGGCCGATCGCCGCGCGAAAACGTGCCCCCGCTCATGGACCCCCCGATCCGTCGTGTGGGGGCAGATCCTAACGGACGGCGCCGACGAGGCGCAGGGCCAGATCGGAATAGAGGTTCGCGATGGCGTGGGGCTCGTTGTAGCGGCCGGAGGGGTACCAGCGGCAGATGTCGACGCACAGCGACATCAGGGCCAGGGTGACGCCCTCGGTGTCGGGGACGGTGAACTCACCCGAGGCGACGCCGGCGTCGACGATGGTGCGGACGACCTGCGTGGTGCGTCGGCGCAGACCGGTGATGACGCGGTAGTGCTCCGGGGTGAGGGCGGTCAGCTCGTACTGGACGACGCGGGCGCGGCGATGGTGCTCGGCTTGCCACTCCGCGAACCGGGCGATCACGGTGGACAGGCGCGTCGTGGCGTCCTCGCCGGGCAGGTCGGCGGTGCGCACCACCTCGAGGGCCAGGTCGTGGCCCTCGTAGCTGATCGCATAGAGCAGTTCTTCCTTGGACTTGTAGTGCGGGTACATCGCGGCCGGGCTCATGTCGAGACGAGCGGCGATCTGCCGGGTGGTGGTGCCGCCGTAGCCGTTCTCGGCGAACACCTCGACGGCTGCCTCACGCAGCCGGGCCGCGGCCTTCGATCCGCTGATCACCGCGTCCCTGGATGTGCTCACGTCGTGCTCCCGTTCCTGCTACGGCCTGGTTGACAAGATAGCGGCCGCGGTTCACTATAAGCGCACGCTTAGAAAATAAGCAGATGCTTACAGATTTGAGGAGCGGTTGATGCGACGCACCCTGTACGGCCCCGATCACGAGGCGTTCCGCGAGTCGGCGCGCGAGTTCGTGAACCGGTTCGTCATGCCCCGTGCGGAGGAGCTCATCGAACGTCACGAGATTCCGCGTGACATCTGGATCGAGGCCGGCAAGGCCGGCTTCCTGGGACTCGAGATCCCGGAGCGCTTCGGTGGCATGGAAGCGAACGACTACCGCTTCAACGCCATCCTCGGTGAGGAGTTCGCCCGCGCGAACATGGCGCTGTCCTCGTCGATGGGGATCCACTCGGACATCACCGTCCCCTACATCGTCCACCTGGGCAACGAGGAGCAGCGCGAGCGCTGGCTGCCGCGCTGCGCCACCGGCGAGCTCATCTGCGCCATCGGCATGACCGAGCCGTCGGGCGGCTCCGACCTCGCCAACCTGAAGACCACCGCCGTGCGCGACGGTGACGACTGGATCCTCAACGGCGCCAAGACGTTCATCACCAACGGCTACAACTGCGACCTCGTCGTCGTCGCGGCTCGCACCGACCCGTCGAAGGGCGCGAAGGGCATCTCCCTGTTCGCCGTCGAGCGCGGGATGGAGGGCTTCGAGAACGGCCGCAAGCTGGACAAGGTCGGCCAGCCCGAGGCCGACACCGCAGAGCTGTTCTTCAAGGACGTTCGCGTCCCGCACGCCAACCTCATCGGCGAGGAGGGCATGGGCTTCATCTCGATGATGAAGATGCTGCCGCAGGAGCGACTCGGCTCCGCGGTCAACAACGTGCACCACGCCAAGCACATTCTGCTCGAGACCATCGAGTACGCGAAGGAGCGCAAGGCGTTCGGCCAGGCCATCGGGGCCATGCAGTACAACAAGTTCCTGCTGGCCGAACTGGTCACCAAGATCGAGGTCGCCGAGGCGTACGTCGACCAGGCCGTCGAGGCACATGCCGACGGCAAGCTCACCGCAGTGGATGCGGCCAAGGCGAAGTGGTGGAGCGCGCAGACGCAGTCCGAGGTCCTGGACGCGTGCGTGCAGATCCACGGTGGCTACGGGTTCATGAACGAGTACCGTGTGGCTCGTGCATGGAAGGACGCCCGCGTCACCAAGATCTGGGCCGGCACCAACGAGATCATGAAGGAACTCATCGGCCGCGATCTGGGCCTGTAGAGACTCGAAGCGTCAACACCGAACAAGGAGCGCGTGATGCCCGAAGCTGTGATTGTCTCCACCGCCCGTTCTCCCATCGGGCGAGCGATGAAGGGGTCGCTCAAGACCGTGCGCCCGGACGACCTGGCCACCCAGATGGTCGCCGCCGCCCTGGCGAAGGTGCCGGAGCTGGACCCGACCCAGATCGACGACCTGCTGCTCGGCTGCGGTCAGCCCGCCGGCCAGTCCGGGTTCAACATCGCCCGCGTCGTCGCGGTGCAGTTGGGCTACGACTTCCTGCCCGGCGTCACCGTCAACCGCTACTGCTCGTCGTCGCTGCAGACCACCCGCATGGCACTGCACGCGATCAAGGCCGGCGAGGGCGACGTGTTCGTCTCCGCGGGTGTCGAGTCCGTGTCGAGCTTCGTCACCGGCAACGCCGACGGCCTGCCGAACACCAAGAACCCGCTCTTCGCCGACGCCGAGGCCCGCACCGCCACGCTCGCCGAGGGCGGCACGGCGTGGACCGATCCGCGCAGCGAGGGTCTGCTGCCCGACGTGTACATCGCGATGGGGCAGACCGCGGAGAACGTCGCGTCGATGACCGGCATCTCCCGTGAGGACCAGGACCGGTGGGGTGTGCGGTCGCAGAACCGGGCCGAGGAAGCCATCAAGTCCGGCTTCTTCGAGCGCGAGATCAGCCCCGTCACCCTGGCCGACGGTACCGTCGTCACCACCGACGACGGCCCGCGGCCCGGCACCACCTACGAGGCCGTGAGCCAGCTCAAGCCGGTCTTCCGCCCCGACGGCACCATCACCGCGGGCAACGCCTGCCCGCTCAACGACGGCGCCGCGGCCCTGGTGATCATGTCCGACACCAAGGCCAAGGAACTCGGTCTGACCCCGCTGGCGCGGATCGTCTCGACCGGTGTGTCCGGTCTGTCGCCGGAGATCATGGGTCTCGGCCCGATCGAGGCGGTCAAGAAGGCCCTCGCCCACGCCGGCAAGACCATCTCCGACATCGACCTGTTCGAGATCAACGAGGCGTTCGCCGTGCAGGTGCTCGGCTCCGCCCGTGAGCTCGGCATCGACGAGGACAAGCTGAACGTCTCCGGTGGCGCGATCGCCCTCGGTCACCCGTTCGGCATGACCGGCGCGCGAATCACCGCCACGCTGCTCAACAACCTGCAGACCCACGACAAGCAGTTCGGCGTGGAGACCATGTGCGTCGGCGGCGGTCAGGGCATGGCGATGGTGCTCGAGCGCCTGAGCTGATCCCTTCCGACCGGAACGCGAACGAGGCGCGGCCGCGGGCCCGAAAGGGCTTGTGACCGCGCCTTTTTCGAAAACTACATATTGAACTCGAGCGCGAATTCAACTATACAAGTCGCGTAGGTACCAATTTTCGGAGGAGACTACCCCCATGTCCGTACTCGACAAGTTCCGCCTCGACGACCGCGTCGCGATCGTCACCGGCGCCTCCTCCGGGCTCGGCGTCGCCTTCGCCCAGGCCCTCGCCGAGGCCGGAGCCGACGTGGTGCTCGCGGCCCGTCGCGCGGACCGACTCGAACAGACCGCCGAACTCGTCCGTGCGGCAGGCCGTCGCGCGCTGACCGTCGAGACCGACATCGCCGAGCCCGAGCAGGCGCAGAGGATGGTCGACGCCGCGGTCGAGCACTTCGGAAAGGTCGACATCCTCATCAACAACGCCGGTATCGGCACGGCCGTCCCGGCCACCAAGGAGACTCCGGACCAGTTCCGGCGCGTCATCGACATCAACCTGAACGGCTCGTACTGGGCAGCGCAGGCCGTCGGGCGCGTCATGCAGCCGGGCAGCGCCATCGTCAACATCTCCTCCGTCCTGGGCCTCACCACCGCAGGACTGCCGCAGGCCGCCTACGCCGCGAGCAAGGCCGGCGTGATCGGCCTGACCCGCGACCTGGCCCAGCAGTGGGGGGCCCGCAAGGGTATCCGCGTCAACGCCATCGCGCCGGGATTCTTCGCGACCGAGATGACCGACGAATACCAGCCCGGTTACCTCGACAGCATGAAGCCGCGAATTGTTCTGGGCCGCACCGGTGATCCCGCCGAGATCGCTGCCACCGCCGTGTGGCTCACCTCGGCGGCCGCCGGTTACGTCACCGGACAGACGATCGCGGTCGACGGCGGCCTGACCATCAACTGAAGTTTCCAACCACACCGGAGGTAAGCAGTGAGCGAAGCAAGCACCCGCACCGCCATCGTCACCGGCGCCGCGCGCGGCATCGGCGCCGCAGTCGCCAAGCGTCTCGCCGAGGACGGATTCCAGGTCGCGGTTCTGGACCTCGACGAGTCCGCCTGCGCCGACACCGTCTCGGCCATCGAGGCGGCCGGCGGCAAAGCCCTCGCCGTCGGCGCGAACGTCGCCGACGAGCAGTCCGTCGCCGCGGCCGTGGAGAAGGTCGCGAACGAACTGGGCGACCCCACGGTGCTGATCAACAACGCCGGCATCACCCGCGACAACCTGCTGTTCAAGATGACCGTCGACGACTGGGACGCCGTGATGAACGTGCACCTGCGGGGCGCGTTCCTCATGTCCCGTGCGACGCAGAAGTACATGGTGGAAGCCAAGTTCGGTCGCATCGTCAATCTGTCGAGCACCTCCGCGCTGGGCAACCGCGGCCAGGTCAACTACTCCGCGGCCAAGGCCGGCATGCAGGGCTTCACCAAGACCCTCGCGATCGAGCTCGGCAAGTACGGCGTGACCGCCAACGCGATCGCCCCCGGGTTCATCGAGACCGAGATGACCGCGGCGACGGCCGAGCGGGTCGGGATGTCGTTCGAGGACTTCAAGGCCGCCGCGGCCTCGCAGATCCCCGTCGCCCGCACCGGAAAGCCCGAGGACATCGCGCACACCGCGTCGTTCCTCGCGAGTGAGGGTGCGGGCTTCGTCTCCGGCCAGGTCATCTACGTCGCCGGTGGTCCGAAGGACTGACGGCGAGGACCGAACCACGACGACGCCGTGCGTCCTTCCCCCCCTGCGGGAGGACGCACGGCGTCGTCGTCTGTACGGTCGTTACGGCTGCCGGGCCGCCTGCCGGCGGTGCAGGAGCCAGCACGCGCCCGCGATCGTGGCCGTGAGGGCGCCGGTCGCGACGAGCTGGGTGCGCGCGGCCGAGTCGAACAGTGCCAGCACGGCGATGCCGGCGAGCAGTCCGAGCGTCGCGTACGACAGGTACGGGAAGCCCCACATCTTCAGCGGCAGAGCGTCTTCGGTGCCGTCGCGACGTGCCCGCTTACGCAGCACCAGGTGCGAGACCGCCACGAACGTCCACAGCACGAGGATGGTCGAGCCGACCGCGTTGAGAAGCAGCGGCAGGACCTTGTCGGGACGCACGTAGTTGAGTGCGACGGTGACGAATCCGAACGCCACCGAGGCCAGGACCGCGTTGCGGGGCACGCCGTTGGCGGCCACCCGGCCGAACACCGGGTACGCCGAACCGCGCTGCGAGAGCGAGTAGATCATCCGGGAGGCGCTGAAGAGCATCGCGTTGAGCGAGGACAGCAGCGCCACCACGACAATCACGGTCATCACCGCGGCCGCCCCCGGCACCGAGCCGGCGTTCAGCACCGCGACGAACGGTCCCGTGACGAGATCCTCAGACGTCCACGGCAGCACCGTCACCATGATCAGCACCGAGCCGATGTAGAAGACCAGGATGCGCCAGATCAGCGTGCGCACAGCGCGGCCGACGTTGCGGCGCGGATCCGAGGTCTCGGCGGCTGCGATCGCGATGATCTCGGTGCCGCCGAACGCGAACACCACGATGAGCAGGCCGGCGGCGATGCCGGCGATACCGGTGGGGGCGAAGCCTCCGTGTGCGGTCAGGTTCGCGAACCCGGTGCTGTCGAAGGCCGGCACCCACCCGGCGATCATCGCGACGCCGATCGCGAGGAAGGCGACGATGGCGACGATCTTCAGTGCCGCGAACCAGAATTCGACCTCACCGAACCGGCGCACGCCGACGAGATTCACCCCGGTGAGGACGACCATGAAGAACAGGGCCGCGGCCCACTGCGGGATCCCGGGGATCGAGGCGGCGGTGATGGCGGCGGCGCCGGTGGCCTCCGCCGCGATCACGATGACCACCTGGATCCAGTACAGCCAGCCGATGGTGCGACCGGCGACGGAACCGAGGGCGTTCTCCGCGTGCACCGAGAACGCACCGCTGGCGGGGTTCGCGGCCGCCATCTCGCCCATCATCCGCATGATGAGGACCACGAGGGCGGCGGCGGCGAGGAACGAGACGAGGATGGCCGGGCCGGCGACCGCGATACCGGCGCCGGAGCCGACGAACAGGCCCGCACCGATCGCGCCGCCGAGACTCATCATCACCAGCTGCCGCGGTCGCATCGCCTGGTGCAGCATCGCCCGCGGTGCGGGCGCGGTCGTGGTGACCGGTGGGGTGGCCAAGGTATCAGTCATCGATGCGCTCCCCGGCCGGCACCAGCTGGTCGAGGGCGATCTCGAACGCCGTGGCCGCGACGCCCGTATGGTCGGCGCTGCGATCGTGGCAACGCTGCAGCGCACCGGCGACGGTGTCGGAGACGTCACCGAAGATCGCGGCGTCGGAGACCTCGACGTCGCCCTCCATGAGCTGCGCGAAGGCGCGGGCCATGCCGCTGTTGGCGATGAAGTCGGGGATCACCGAGACGGACTTGTCGGCGTGCTCGTAGGTGGGACCGTAGAAGATCTCGTCGTCGGCGAAGGGGACGTTCGCTCCGCTGGCGATCACCTCGAGCCCCGCCGCAACCATACGGTCGACCTGCTCACGGGTGACCAGCCGGGACGCGGCGCACGGGAGGAAGACCTCGGCACCGAGGTCCCAGATCGCGTCGTGCACCTCGGTGAACGGGCGCATCCGGTCGCTGCGGAGCGCGTTGCCGTTCTTGGTCAGCAGCAGGGTGCGCACCTCGTCGAAGTCGAGCCCGTCCGTGTCGAGGATGCCGCCGTCGCGGTCGATGATGCCGACGACGCGGGCGCCGGCCTGCGCCAGGTAGTAGGCCGCGGCCGCACCGACGTTGCCCCAGCCCTGGACGATCACGCGCTTACCGGCGAGCTCGCGGTTGCCGGCCGCGTCCCCGTAGATGCGGTAGTGGTGGCGCACCGACTCGGCGACGCCCCAGCCGGTGATGAGATCGGCCACCGTGTACTTCGCGTCGGGGGCGGGGGTGAAGCGGGTGTCCTCGACGACCTTGGCCACACCGAGCCGCAGCTGCCCGACCCGCTGGATGCGCTCGCGCTCGTCCGCGGCGAAGTGCCCGTTGACGACGCCCTCCTGGGGGTGCCACAGACCGTTGCTCTCGGTGAGCGGCACGACCTCGGTCATCTCGTCGACGTTCAGGTCGCCGCCGGTGCCGTAGTAGGCGCGCAGCAGCGGCGCGACGGCCGCGAACCAGCGGCGCAGCACCCCGTCCTTGCGGGGGTCGGACGGATCGAAGTCGATGCCGGACTTGGCGCCGCCGATGGCCGGGCCGGAGACGGTGAACTTGACCTCCATCGTCTTGGCCAGGGACTCGACCTCGCGGCGGTCGAGGCCGCGGCGCATGCGGGTGCCGCCGCCGGCCGCTCCGCCGCGCAGGGAGTTGATGACGACCCAGCCGCGGGCAGTGGTCTCGGTGTCGTGCCACTCGAAGACGATCTCGGGGGCCTTGTCCTCGAAACGGGTCAGCAGGTTCTTCATGTCTTCTCTCGGGAGTCGGGACGGTGCGGTGCCCGGTGCGGGCGAATGAAGAAGACTGTGACCGTGGTTACAAAGGGCGCGCAAGTGCGGCCTGCGCTACTGGTCAGCCTGAAGAGCTGTAGTGCAGCGGGCCGCTGATTTTCTGTGCAGTGTGCAGAGCTGACTCGCCGTTTTCGGCGGGGGCGGGCTGGTGGTCCGGATTTCAGCTCTACCGGCGGTAGGCGGGCGCTTTGGCAGTTCTGCCCGGTTGGAGCGTGCGCAGCAGCGGCATGGCCCGGTAGCGGACCACCTCCGACAACACCATGACGCTGGTCGACCGGGCGACGATCGACGAGCGGTTCAGTTCGATCAGCGTCTGCTGCAGCCCGAGGTGGGAGTCCGCGGCGATCCGGCACAGGATGTCGCCGGCACCGGTCGTCGCGAACGCCTCGAGTACCCCCGGAATCGCTTCCAGCACATCGGTTATCGCTTCGAGCGCGCCCTGGACGATCTCCATCGTCACGAACGCCTGGACCTCGAATCCGGCGGCCGCCAGGTTCAGGCGCGGTTCGTAGCCGGCGATGACGCCGGACTCTTCGAGCCGGCGCAGCCGTGCCGAGACCGTCGCGCGCGCCACCCGTAGCCGCCGGGACAACTCCAGCGCGCCGATCTTCGGATCGGTGTGCAGCGTCTCCAGGAGCGCGAAATCCAACTCGTCCAGCTGCACGGCGTCACGCATAGCCGTTCCTTCCGAAGAGGCGGCGGAAACTGTGCCGATTGTATAGCGGCACGCCCGGCTTCCCTCGTTTTCCAGTCAGGTCGGCCAGCTGGAATGGGGGAGATTGCGCTGCCCTCGCGACAGGTTTTTCCTGGTGACACACGACACACCGATGGCGCCGCGTCCGGCGGCAGGAGGAATCGCCATGACTCTCGAGTTCACCCTTACCGACAGCGAGAAGCTCGCCCAGCTGAACGCCGAGGAACTGCGGCAGCTCGTCGGCCTCGTCGAGTACGACGCCGAGCGGGACCCGTTCCCCGTCAGTGGCTGGGACGCGGTGGTCTGGGTAGTGGGTAACGCCACGCAGACCGCGCACTACTACCAGTCCGCGTTCGGAATGGAACTGATCGCCTACTCCGGTCCCACCACCGGCAACCGCGACCACCACGCCTACGTCCTGCGGAGCGGGGCGGTGCGGTTCGTCGTCAAGGGTGCGGTGGATCCGGACAGCCCGCTCGTCGAACATCACCGCCGGCACGGCGACGGGGTCGTCGACATCGCGCTGCAGGTGCCCGACGTCGACAAGTGCGTCGCGCACGCCCGGGCCCAGGGCGCGACGGTGCTCGAGGAGCCGTACGAGATCAGCGACGAGCACGGCACGGTCCGTCTCGCCGCGATCGCCACCTACGGCGAGACCCGGCACACCCTCGTCGACCGCTCGCGGTACTCCGGCACGTATCTGCCCGGCTACGTGGACAAGTCGTCGACCTACCGCAAGCGCGACGGCGCTCCCAAGCGGATCTTCCAGGCGCTCGACCACGTGGTCGGCAACGTCGAACTCGGCCACATGGACGAGTGGGTCGACTTCTACAACCGCGTCATGGGATTCACCAACATGGCCGAGTTCATCGGCGACGACATCGCCACCGACTACTCGGCCCTGATGAGCAAGGTGGTCTGCAACGGCAACCACCGCGTCAAGTTCCCGCTCAACGAGCCGGCCGTGGCGAAGAAGCGCTCGCAGATCGACGAGTACCTCGACTTCTACCGCGGTCCCGGCGCGCAGCACCTAGCGCTGGCCACCAACGACATCCTCACCGCCGTCGACCGGCTCCGCGAGGAGGGCGTGGAGTTCCTCGCCACCCCGGACGCCTACTACGAGGACCCCGAGCTGCGGGCCCGGATCGGCGAGGTGCGGGTGCCGATCGAGGAGCTGCAGAAGCGCGGCATCCTCGTCGACCGCGACGAGGACGGCTACCTGCTGCAGATCTTCACCAAGCCGATCACCGACCGGCCCACCGTCTTCTTCGAACTGATCGAACGGCACGGTTCGCTCGGCTTCGGCAAGGGCAACTTCAAGGCCCTGTTCGAGGCGATCGAGCGGGAGCAGGAAGCGCGCGGCAACTTCTGACACTTCCGCGCTGCGGGATCAGGCGTTCCGGACGACCTGGTCCCGCAGCGCGTTCTCGGTCCGCCGCACGATCGTGCCCACCAGGGGCTCGATGAGCAGCCCGGCCGCACGCCCGGCCAGACCGCCGGGCAGCTGGTAGCCGAAGTCGACGGCGAGCCGCATGTCGCCGTCGCCCAGGTCGTCGAACTGCCACGCCGACCGGGTGCGGAACCCGGAGATCGAGCTCAGCACGATCCGGTGGTTGTCTTCCCACTCGACGATCTCGAGCCGGGAGTCGAAGGTGGCCGGCCCGATCCGCATGCACGCGTCGAACACCGCGCCCACACCGCGGACCTGCCTGCCCACGGGCTCGAAGCGGGTCACGCCGTACATCCACTCCGGGACCGTGCGGTGGTCGGCGACATACGCGAAGGCGGTGTCGAGTTCGACGTGCGCCACCCCGTCGTGGCGCACGTGGATCATGTGACGGGCGTCGGGCATCGGGCACCTCCGCCGGGAACCTAGCGGACATGCTCGCGCCTTCGGAATCCGCCCGTGCCACAGGGCGGGCGAATTCCGGACGAGCGGGCGAATTTCCCTGCTCGCAGACAGCGCGCGCCGCTCAGGCGACGCGGCCGAGATTCGAGCGCAGCGCCTGTTCCGTCTGGCGGATCGCGGTACTCACCACCGGTTCGACGAGCTTGCCCAGTGCCCGTCCGGCCAGCCCGCCGGGGAGCTGGTAAGCGAAGTCGACATCGAGGCGGACCCGGCCGTCGCCGAGATCGGCGAGTTCCCACCACGAGGAGGTGCGGAACCCGGCGATGGAGTCGAGGACGATCCTGCGGTCGAGTTCCCAGTCGACGATCGCCAGGCGTGAATCGAGGCCCTTCGGGCCGATCTGCATGGTGGCGTCGAAGATCGCGCCGATGCCGTTGACCTGCGATCCCACCGGTTCGAAGCGGTGGACGCCGTACATCCATTCGGGGACCGTGCGGTGGTCGTCGAGGTAGGCGAACGCCACGTCGACGGGGACCTCCGCGACGGCGCTGTGACGGATGTGGATCATCTGTACCTCCGTGGGGACATTTCTGTTACCCAAAGTATCAGGTAACTCGCGTCCTGGGGAGATCCTCAAAGCGGTCCGTTCGGACGCTCGTCCTGCTCTACTCATGGTGACACAGTTCACAGTGGATCCGGTGGGAGGGTTCGTGAAGACCAAGGCTGCGGTGATCAAGGGGCTCAATCAACCGTGGGAGATCGAGGAGATCGACCTGGGCGATCCGGTCGCCGGCGAAGTACAGGTGCGTCTGGCTGCGTCCGGACTGTGCCATTCCGACGAACATCTGCGCACCGGCGCGACGCCGATGGCGTCCTTCCCCATCCTCGGCGGGCACGAGGGTGCCGGCGTGGTCACCAAGGTCGGACCGGGCGTGACCAACATCCGGGAGGGCGACCACGTCGTGCTCGCCTTCATCCCGGCCTGCGGACGGTGCCGCGCGTGCGCGAAGGGCCTGCAGAACATCTGCGACGAGGGGGCGAACCTCCTCACCGGGCAGGCGATCGCCGACAAGACCCACCGGGTGACGCTCAACGGTGACCCGGTGATCCAGATGTGCCTGCTCGGCACGTTCGCGCCCTACGTCACCGTGCACGAGGCGTCGGTCATCAAGATCGAGGACGACATCCCGCTCGACAAGGCCGCCCTGCTCGGCTGTGGCGTCGCCACGGGCTGGGGCTCCGCGACGGCGATCGGCGGCACCAAGGTGGGTGACTCCGTCGTCGTGATCGGCATCGGCGGCGTGGGCATCAATGCGGTACAGGGTGCTGCGCACGCGGGTGCCCGGCACGTCGTGGCCGTCGATCCGGTGGAGTTCAAGCGCGATCAGGCCAAGAAGTTCGGGGCGACCCACACCTTCGCCTCGATCGAGGAGGCGCTGCCGGTGATCGGCGAGATCACCTGGGGTGCGATGGCCGACGTCACGATCATCACCGTCGGCGAGATCCACGGCGACATCATCGCTCCGTCCATGGCGCTGACGGGCAAGGGCGGGCAGGTCGTCGTGGTCGGCATGGGTAGCGCCGCCGACACCCAGGTCACGCTGAGCCTGTTCGAGCTGACCCTGCTGCAGAAGCGGCTGCAGGGTGCGATCTTCGGTGGCGTCGGCCCGCGATCGCAGATCCCGAAGCTGCTCGACCTGTACCGGAGTGGACAGCTCGAACTCGACAAGCTGGTCACCAAGACGTACCGGCTCGAGGACATCAACGAGGGCTACGCCGACATGCACGAGGGTCGGAACCTGCGCGGCATGGTGCTCTACGGCGACGACGACTACTGACGAGAGCGAATACCGGCACCTCGCTCCGTGGCCGGCCGGCGGGGACGTTCGGCCGGCCCGCCGGCGGTGACGTTCGGCCGGCCCCGCAGGGTCGCCTACGGTGATGCCATGGAAACGCGTGAGGAAGCCGTCGAACCGGGGACATGGCGGCAGTACGGGCCGTCGACCCTGCCCAAGCCGCTCGAGGCTGCCCTCGAGGCGTTCGCCGAGCGGGGCTACGACGGCACCTCGATCCGGGAGGTCGCCGCCCGGGCCGGGTTGTCGGTTCCGGGTCTGTATCACCACTATCCGTCCAAGCAGGCGCTGCTGGTGTCGTTGACGACGCTGGTGATGCGTGATCTGCTCGACCGGAGCAGACAAGCCCTCGAGGAGGCCGGACCGACACCGTCCGAGCGGTTCGACGCCGTCGTCGAGTCGCTGCTGCGGTACCACATGTTCCGGCGCAACCAGGCGTTCGTCGCCTCCACCGAGATGCGCAGCATGGAACCGGACAACCGGAAGGCCTACATCGCGTTGCGCGACGAGCAGCAGCGAATGCTCGACGAGATCGTCCGGGACGGGGTGGCGAGCGGCGAGTTCGGTACCGAGTTCCCGGAGGATGCGAGCCGGGCGGTGACCACGATGTGTGTGGCCGTCGCCTCGTGGTACCGGCCGGACGGACCGCTGTCTCCCGACGAGGTCGTCCGCCGCTACCTCGCCATTGCGCGCTGCGCCGTAGGCGCTCGGTAGGCACGGCGCCGTAGGCGCTCGGTAGGCACGGCGCCGTAGGCGCTCGGTAGGCACGGCGCCGTAGGCGCTCGGTAGGCACGGCGCCGTAGGCGCTCGGTAGGCACGGCGCCGTAGGCGCTCGGTAGGCACGGCGCCGTAGGCGCTCGGTAGGCACGGCGCCGTAGGCGCTCGGTAGGCACGGCGCCGTAGGCGCTCGGTAGGCACGGCGCCGTAGGCGCTCGGTAGGCACGGCGCCGTAGGCGCTCGGTAGGCACGGCGCCGTAGGCGCTCGGTAGGCACGGCGCCGTAGGCGCTCGGTAGGCACGGCGCCGTAGGCGCTCGGTAGGCACGGCGCCGTAGGCGCTCGGTAGGCACGGCGCCGTAGGCGCTCGGTAGGCACGGCGCCGTAGGCGCTCGGTAGGCACGGCGCCGTAGGCGCTCGGTAGGCACGGCGCCGTAGGCGCTCGGTAGGCACGGCGCCGTAGGCGCTCGGTAGGCACGGCGCCGTAGGCGCTCGGTAGGCACGGCGCCGTAGGCGCTCGGTAGGCACGGCGCCGTAGGCGCTCGGTAGGCACGGCGCCGTAGGCGCTCGGTAGGCACGGCGCCGTAGGCGCTCGGTAGGCACGGCGCCGTAGGCGCTCGGTAGGCACGGCGCCGTAGGCGCTCGGTAGGCACGGCGCCGTAGGCGCTCGGTAGGCACGGCGCCGTAGGCGCTCGGTAGGCACGGCGCCGTAGGCGCTCGGTAGGCACGGCGCCGTAGGCGCTCGGTAGGCACGGCGCCGTAGGTGCTCGGTAGGGCGCCCTGGGTTGACCGCGCGGGGTGGGGTATGTCACGGTTGAGGCAACCGAGCGATCGATCGGTCGGGGTGAGGAGGAGGAATCGCGATGGCTGTCGATCTGTCGTACCCGGAACACGTCCAGGCGCTGGTGGCGAAGACCGAGGAGTTCGTCCGGGAGCACGTGCTGCCCGTCGAGGACGCCCACAACGGTGACATCACCGCCGCCGGGGGTGACGACCTGCGCGTGAAGCTGCAGCAGGCGGCCAAGGAGGCCGGTGTCTTCGCGCCGCACGCGCCCGTCGAGTACGGCGGCCACGGCCTCGGCATGGTCGACCGCGCCCCGGTGTTCGAGGCGGCCGGGTACTCGCTGTTCGGGCCGATCGCACTCAACATCGCCGCGCCCGACGAGGGCAACGTGCACATGCTCGCGCACATCGCCAGCCCGGAGCAGAAGGAGCAGTTCCTCGCGCCGCTCGCCCACGGCGACGTGCGGTCCGGCTTCGCGATGACCGAACCGGCCCCCGGCGCCGGATCCGATCCCAACGCCCTGACCACTCGCGCCGAGAAGGCCCCCGGCGGCTGGAAGATCAGCGGCCGCAAGTACTTCATCACCGGCGCCGACGGCGCCGGGTTCTTCATCATCATGGCCCGCACCTCCGGCGAACCCGGGCAGCGCGGCGGGGCGACGATGTTCCTCGCGCCCGCGGACGCTCCCGGCCTGACCGTCGGCCGGCACATCGACACCATCGACCGCGCGATGATCGGGGGCCACTGCGAGGTCTTCTTCGAGGACCTGTTCGTGCCGGACTCCGCCGTCCTCGGCGAGGTCGACCAGGGCTTCGCCTACGCGCAGGTGCGGCTCGGGCCCGCCCGCATGACCCACGTGATGCGCTGGCTCGGCGCCGCCCGTCGCGGCCACGACATCGCCGTCGCCCGCGTCGCCGAACGCGAAGGATTCGGGAGCAGACTCGGCGACCTCGGCATGATCCAGAAGATGGTCGCGGACAACGAGATCGACATCGCCGCCACCCGCGCCCTGCTGACGCAGGCGTGCTGGGAACTCGACCAGGGCTCCCACGCGTCGAACTCCACGTCCATCGCCAAGACCTTCGCTGCCGAGGCGGTGTTCCGGATCGTCGACCGCTCGATGCAGATGTGCGGCGGGCTCGGTGTCTCCGCCGACCTGCCCGTCGCGCGCCTGGCCCGCGAGGTCCGCCCGTTCCGCATCTACGACGGACCGTCCGAAGTGCACCGCTGGGCCATCGCCAAGCGGGCCGTCGGCGCCGCGAAGAAGGCCGCCGCGAAGGAGGGCCGGGCATGAAGACCGCACAGCACGAGGGGCTCGACCTGGGTGCCCTGCAACGCTATCTGGAGGACTCGGGCATCGCCCTCGACGGCGAACTGCGCGCCGATCTCATCTCCGGTGGCAAGTCGAACCTGACGTACGCGATCTCCGACGGCACGTCGCGGTGGGTGCTGCGGCGGCCGCCGACGGCGGGACTCACCCCGTCCGCCCACGACGTCGCCCGCGAATTCCGCATCACCTCGGCGCTCCAGGGCTGCGGTGTGCCGGTTGCCCGCACGGTCGCCCTGTGCGAGGACGACTCCGTGATGGGCGCCCCGTTCACCGTCGTCGAGCACGTCACCGGACGGGTGATCCGCACGACCGACGACCTCGCCACCCTGAGTGACACCGAGATCGAAGCGTGCACCGGCGAACTCGTCCGTGTGCTCGCCACCCTGCACTCGGTGGACTACGAAGCCGTCGGTCTCGGGAACCTCGGTCGCCCCGACGGGTACGTCGCGCGTCAGGTCAAGCTGTGGGCCGGTCAGTGGGGCCGGGTCAAGACCCGCGACCTCGACGACCTCGACCGCCTGCACGCCGCTCTCGCCGACTCGATTCCGCCATCGTCCGCGGCGTCGATCGTGCACGGCGACTACCGCATCGACAACACGATCCTCGATCCCGGCGACGCGGGAAAGATTGCGGCGGTGGTGGATTGGGAGCTGTCGACGCTCGGCGACCCGCTCACCGACGTCGCCCTGATGTGCGTGTACCGCAACCCCGCGCTCGACCAGGTGCTCGGCGAGTCCGCCGCATGGACCAGCCCGCGCCTGCCGTCGGCCGACGACCTCGCCCAGCGCTACGCGGCCGCGACCGGGCGCGAGCTCGCCCACTGGGACTTCTACATGGGACTGGCGAACTTCAAGCTCGCCGTCATCGCCGAGGGCATCAACCACCGCTGGCGCGTCGGCGCGACCGTCGGCGACGGCTTCGACAAGGCGGGGGAGGCCGTACCGGTCTTCGCCGCCGCCGGACTCGCCGCGCTGCGGGGAGGTGGCGCATGACAACCGATCTCGCCAGCCCCAGTGCGCTCGTCACGGGCGCGTCGCGCGGCATCGGGCTCGGTGTCGCCACCCGTCTCGCGCAGCAGGGCTACGGTCTGACGCTCACCGCGCGCGACGAGGCCCGGCTCGACGCGGTCGCCGCCGACCTTCGCGACGCGGGCGCGCCCGAAGTGCGCGTCGTCGCCGCCGACCTCGGCGATCCCGAAACCGCGAGCCGCGTCGTCGCGGCACACGAGGAGACGTTCGGCAGCATGCGAGCGCTCGTCCTCAACGCGGGCGTCGGCACCGCCGGCACCATCGCCGAGTTCCCGATGCGGCGGTTCGGCAAGACGGTGTCGGTGAACTTCGAGACCCCGTTCGCGTTCGTCCAGTCGGCACTGCCGCTGCTGCGCAAGGCCGCATCGGCCGCTCCGCGTCGTGGAGCGAAAGTGGTTGCGCTGTCGTCGATCACCGGTGTCTACGCCGAGGCGGGCCTGGCCGTGTACGGGGCGACCAAGGCCGCGCTGATCTCCCTCGTGGAGACCCTCAACGCCGAGGAGTCCGGCAACGGCATCAGCGCGTCGGCGATCGCGCCCGCCTACGTCGACACCGACATGTCCGACTGGATCAAGGACCGCATCCCCGCCGAGGAGATGCTCGAGGTGAACGACGTCGTCGAACTCGTCGACGCCGTGCTGCGGTTGTCGTCGCGCGCGGTGCTGCCGCGCCTGGTGCTCAGCCGCGCCGGGACGGACGCCTACCGGGCGTGAGCTCTCACCGGCCGTCCGCCAGCGCGCGGACGGCCGGGCTCGCGCTGTGCCGGACGAACGCGCAGTCCGAGAGCCGCTCGGCCGCACCGAGGGTGAGCGTCAGGTCGACCGAGTCGGCGAGCCGGTAGGGGCGGCTCTCGACGACGGAGCCGAGCGCGCGGCGTAGCCGGGACACCTCCGCCCGCACCGCGACGGCGTGGTCCGGGTCGCCGTAGATGCCGTTGCTGAGTTCGGTGACCGTCATCCCCTCGCGGCCCCGCAGGTGCAACATCAGCAGGATCTCCGCGTGCCGCGCGGACAGCGCGCTGCGCCACGTCGAGTCCGCGCCGCTGACGACCACCGTCGGCGCGCCGGACAGGTCGAGTTCCATCGTGATCCGCGCCGGACCCCCGGCGGGCCGGATCAACCAGCCGTGCGCGAGCTGCTCCGGGACGCACATCCCCAGGCCCGGCACACTCAGGGTGCGGTCGGCGGTCGGTGCCGCCACCCGCTTGGTGGCCGCGACGCCCGACGCGTGCGCCACCCACCCGTGCTCGTCGACGAGCAGCAGCGGACCGCTCATCGACGCGAGCACCGGTGCCGCGACCGTGCGCAGCCGCTCGAGCCGGTTCTCGTGCAGCCGCCACAGCTGCGCCTCGGCCAGCCGTACCGCCGTCTCCACCAGCGCACTGATCGTGGGATGGATCGTCAGCGCCGGACCGCTCACGTCGACCACGCCGAGCAGTTCCCCGGTGCGGGGATCGTGGATCGGGGCGGCCGTGCAGTACCAGGGATGCTGGGACTGCTCGAAGTGCTCGGCGGAGAACAACTGCACCGGGGCGGCCTCGGCGAGCGCCGTGCCGATCGCATTGGTGCCCACGGTCGACTCCGTCCACCGGGCGCCCTCGCTGAACCCCAGGCTGTCCGCCCGGCTGCGGACCTTCGCCGACCCGGCCCGCCACAGCACGATCCCGTCCGCGTCGGTCACCACCATCAGCATGTGCGACGCCTCGGCCACCGAGCACACCACCTGCTCGAGGTCGCCGATCACGCCCGACAGGGGCGAGGCGCGGCGCCGGCGTTCGACCTCGGCGAGCGGCAGCAGGGCGCGGGCGTTGCTGCCGTCGGGTGCGAGGCCGGCGCCGAGCACCCGCGTCCAGGACCGCGCGACCACCGACCGCGGCCGCAGCGGCGACTGGCCGCCACCGATCACCGCGTCGTGCATACGCGCCAGCTCGCGCGCGTATCGGTGCAGGTCGGTGCCCGGTTCGATGGCGCTGAAGTTGCCCACGGTCTCCGTCTCTCGTCGGTCGAGTTGCCGCGAGCATATGCCCTCGGGTGTGTCCGGCACCACACCCGACGGTACGCGCAACGCACTGCAACGTTTGCCGCGGCGACGTGCCCGCTGTGTGCTGGATCACGCGCCGGCCTCGGCAGCGGCGCACCCGGATGATCCCGCGTCGGACTAGGCCGACCATGATCCGACGCCCGTACAGCGAGGAGATCGACCCATGAAGGCAGCCCGCTTCCACGGCCCCGGGGACATCCGGGTCGAGGACATTCCCGAACCGGCCACCCGCCCCGGCACCGTCAAGGTGGAGGTGGAGTGGTGCGGCATCTGCGGCACCGACCTGCACGAGTACCTCGAGGGCCCGATCTTCGCCCCGCCCGCCGACACGCCGCACCCCGTCACCGGTGAGACCGTGCCGATCACCCTCGGACACGAGTTCGCCGGCGTCGTGGCGGAAGTCGGGGACGGCGTCGACGATCTGCGCGTCGGTGACCGGGTCGCGGTCGAGCCGTACATCATCTGCGGTCGCTGCGATGCCTGCCGCAACGGACGCTACAACGTCTGCGGCACATTGGGATTCGTGGGTCTGTCGGGCTACGGGGGCGGGTTCTCCCAGTACGTCGTCGCCGAGCGGCGCTGGATCCACCCGCTCGGCGAACTCGGCACCGACGTCGGCGCCCTCGTCGAACCCCTCGCCGTGGCGTACCACGCGGTGCGCCTGTCCGGAGCGCGACCGAGCCACTCGGCGCTCGTGTTCGGCGCCGGGCCGATCGGCCTCGTCACCACGTCGGCGCTGCGCGCCGCCGGTGTCGACCAGATCATCGTCGTCGAACCCGCCGACGTGCGGAAGAAGAAGGCCGAGCCGGCCGGCGCCGACCACATCATCGACCCGCGCGACGGCGACGTCACCGAGCAAGTCCTCGAGCTGACCGGCGGCCGCGGCGCCGACGTCTCCTTCGAATGCGCCGGCATCGACGCGGTGCTGAAGTCCGCGATCCTGTCCACCCGGGCGGGCGGCACGTGCGTCAACGTCGCGATCTGGGGCCACGAGGCGTCCGTCGCGATGAACGACCTGGTCTTCCGCGAGGTCAACCTGCTCGGCAGCCTGGCCTACGCGAACGACCATCCCGCGACGATCGAGATGATCGCCTCCGGCAAGGTCGACCCCTACCAGTTCATCACCGGCCGCATCGACCTCGACGACATCGTCGCCCACGGGTTCGAGGAACTGATCTCCAACAAGGAGGAGAACGTCAAGATCCTCGTCCGGCCGTGACGGTCAGTCGTCGTCGCCGTTCTCCTTGTCCTCGCCGCGGCGGCGCAGGAAGTTGAACCCCGGCACGCCGACGATCGCCTGCCGCACGTCCTTCGCCACCCCGAGCAGCTCGTGGATCTCCGGGGCGACGGTCTCGAGCGTGCCGAGGATCGGCATCAGAGCCGTCATCCGGTCCGCGAGCTCGGGCAGCTGATCGAGCAGCACGACCGCCGCGTGCACCTCCTCGGCGCTGAGCTCGTCGATGAACTGGCCGGCGAGCGGCGCGGCCCGCGTCGCCATCGGGGCATACGTGTCGAGCAGTTCGCCCGCCGAGTCGGACGTGCGGCCGGCCGACGCCACCACGTCCTGCGCGCGGTGCGCGACGGTCGCCGCCTCGCCGACCACCGCCGAACTGCTGTCGACGACCTCGCCGACCCTCCCGACGGTCGCGCGGGCGTCGGTGACCACGTCGTCGATCCGCGCGACGATCTCGCGGGCCTCGGTGACGACGCCGTCGATACGCCCCACCAGGGCCTCGGTCGTCTCGAGCAGGTTGACGACGCGGCCGGGGACGGACACCGCGAACTCGGCGACCTCCACGGTCCGGTCCAGGACGAGGCGGGCGGCTCCGACGGGCGCGGCGAGAAGCGACATCATGTGCTCATCCTGCCGGACGGAGGTGCCCGGCCCGCGCGGGGACCGGCGACGGTTCCGGGCGCCGACAGTCTCGACGGCATTCCGAGATCGGCGCCGATCGTCGGGGTGTGACACCGCAGTGGCGGACGCCGTATCGTTTTCGTCACCAGGTCTTCGGGCGAGCATCGGCCGTGTCGACCGGAGATCCGGGAGCGCGTCTCCGTAAGTGGCATTCGAAGTGAGTGGCATTCGAACCTACCGATTTCGAGCCCGGGCCGCTGCGGTCGCGCGACACTGCGGTCGGGGGCAACCCGCGACGCATTTCGCTCGGATCGGGAGGTAGCAGTGATGAATGTCCTCGACAAGACCACGCAGGTAGTCATCGGCACCGCCGACGCCACCACCCGCGCCGCCGGTGCCGTCGGCGGCGCCGCCATAGGCGCACTGACAGGCAGCGTGCGCGGCGCCGCCGAAGGAGCTCGCTCCGGTCTCGGCAGTGGAGCCGAGTCGACGCCGACGGCGGCGGCAACGATCGTCGTGCTGGGCGCTACCGGACTGGCAACCGGCATTGCCGCCGCGCCCGTGCTGGCCGGACTCGGCGCCACGGCCCTGGCCATCCGGCTGCTCACACCCCGCCCCACCCCGACGTCCGGCGCTCCCACGACCGAGCGTGCGCCGGCGCCGACCCCGGACACCACACCGACGAGCCCCGGCGCCGCCCCGACCGCGGCCGCGGCAAAGCCGTCGGCGGGAAAGTCGACGACTGGGGAGCCGCTGGCAAAGAAGGCGCCGGCAAGGAAGCGGTGATCGCCGTCCTGAATGCACCGCCGTCCTGAGTGCACCGCCGCGGGGACGGCGTCCGGTGCGCTCGGCTACGTCGCAGGGACGACTGCGGCGCCCGGGCTGCCGTCCGTCGCCGCCCCCGGGGCCGGCGAGCCAGGATCTTCGGCGGCGGACTTGGCATGCTCGGTGACCAGGACCTGGCCCACACCGATCGCCACCGCCACGGGCCACTCGATCAGATCCAACGCCACGAGCAGGCCGAGGCCGGCGAAATAGGCGAGTTGTTCGGGCCGGGGAATGCCGAGCCGGCCCACCAGGGGCAGGTGCACCGCGAAGCGTTCGGCGTCGCGGGCCACACCGGCAAGAGTGCGATGGGACTGCCAGAAGGACTGTTCGTCGGCCATGGCTATCTCTTTCGTGAGCTGTGCGTCCTCGGGACGCATCTCCAGGCTTCCATCCTCGATCCTAGGGCTCCCGTTCGGCCGGAGTCGTCGACCATCTGCCGGTTCGGCCGATTTCGCTCGGAGAGGTGGGCTCGCTTCAGACCGCGGCGGACGTAGGGGTGAGCCGTCAGTCGACGTACTGGCCGATCGAGTCGGCGGCGGCAGCGCGAGCAAGCCCCCCAATGGTCCGCAACCGATATCGATCAGGGGGAGCGAGGGGAAGGGGCCAGCCGCCGCGGCTAGAGGTACAATTTTCTGTACAAGGATGGAGGTCGTCATGCGAACTATGAGCTACAGCGAATCGCGCGCCCGGTACGCCGAGGTCTTGGACTCTGTCGTCAACGACCGAGAGGAGATCGTCATTACCCGCTCGGGCCACGAGCCCGTTGTGATCGTCTCCCTGGCGGACTTCGAGTCGCTGCGGGAAACGGCTTACCTGATGCGTTCACCGGCGAACGCTCGACGTCTGCTCGACGCGATGGAACGGCTCGAGGCAGGCGAGGGGCAAGTGCACGAACTGATCGAGGGTGACGACTGACCGTGCGGCCGGTGTGGGACGTCAATGCCTGGGAGGACTACCTGTGGTGGCAGACCCAGGATCGGAAGGTATTGAGACGCATCAACGCATTGGTACAGGACATCCTGCGCAACGGTAACGAAGGAATCGGCAAGCCTGAGCCGTTGAAACATGATTTCGCAGGCTATTGGTCCCGGCGCATTACGGATGAACAACGCCTGGTCTACAAGATCACTGACGCAGAGGTCCGCATCGCTGCGTGCCGCTATCACTACGGCCGGTGAGAGGCCTCGGCGAGACTCTCGAACCAGGGATTCGGGCCTGCGAAGCGGCAGCCGTGTCACCGGCGGCTGAGTTGGATGACGAGGGCCGCTTGTCCCTTGTGAAGCACCGGGAAACCGGCGCACGCTGGACACATGGCAGTCGCACCGAAGGTGGCGGTAGCAGGCGCGGCGGCAGCCGTGGTCTACGGACGCTTCGTGCGCCCGCGGCTCGTGCGGTGGGGCGCCACCGACGAGGAGGTCAGCGGGCCGTTCCCCGGTGCGGATCTGGTGCCCGACGGGGAGAAATCGGGCGCGATGGCCGTCACCATCGACGCGCCGCCCGAGCAGGTGTGGCCGTGGCTGGTGCAGATGGGCTGGGACCGCGGCGGCTGGTACTCCTGGGATCACCTGGACAACGCCGGTCGTCCGAGCGCCCGGGAAGTGCACCCGGAATGGCAGGACATCCGGCCCGGCGACCAACTGAAGTACTGGGCGCCCGGGGCGGGACCTCTGGACGCGTACAAGGTCGCGCGGGTCGAGCCGAACCGGTTCCTCGGGCTGTACGGGCTGATCGATCTGCGGGGCGGCACCCTCGACCCCGGTCAGCCGCGCCCGTCCGCCTATCTGGAAGGACTGTGGGGCTTCCAGCTGAAGGAACTGCCCGGCGGACGCACCCGCCTCGTCGTCAGCGGGTATCAAGCCGGCCGACCGCGATGGGTCGCGCGCCTCGTCTACTCCGGGATCTTTCCGCCGGTCGTGTGGATCATGCAGGCACGCATGCTGGCAGTCCTCAAGCGCAACATCGAAAATAGCTCGCGGACAACGAGTTCGAACACGGCAACAGGCGAGGTGCGACGACGTCACTCTCGTGGATTTTCGTCGGCAGCGGTGAAATGGCGTGGCAGCCTGCACCGCGTCCGGCCCGGCCGGGTCCCGATCCGGGACACCTCCCTCAATGTCGACGTGGTCGGGCAGGGACCTCCGTTGGTGGTCATGCACGGCGGACCGTCGGCGGATATGTGGACGATGCAGGCCTTCCGGCAGTGCGCGGACCGGTTCACGTTGGTGTTCTACGACCACCGCTGCAACGGGCGCTCGATCGGTGCACCCGTCGAAGCGATGACGTGGGAGAACCTCACCGCGGACGCCGACGCCCTGCGCGAGAGTCTCGGTTTCGAGCGGTGGGCGGTGCTCGGGCATTCGTTCGGCGGGCAGGTCGCGCTCGAGTACGCCCTGCGCTACCCCGAGCGGGTCACGCACCTCGTGCTGATTGACACGGGCGCCGACAGTCACTGGGAGCGGCAGAACGCGTCCGAGGTACTGCTCGCACGCGGCTACGGCCGGGAGAAGGCGGAGCTGGCGCGGCGGTGGTTCAACGGAGAATTCACCCCCCGCGAGTACTTTTCGATCTTCTCGCAGATCGGGGACGCGTACTTCCACGGCTCCGGCCTCGCCATGCTGGCGCGCGAACTGAGCAGCGGGGCGTGGCGCTCGAGGCCCCGGGCGGAGCCGCTGATCTTCGCGGGCCGGCACCTGATGAGGGACTGGACGGTCGTGGATCGGCTCGGTGAGATCACCGCCCCCACGCTCGTCGTGGCCGGGCGCGAGGACTTCGTGTTCCCGCCGCAGTGCCAACTGGAGCTGGCCGCCGGCATTCCCCATGCGCGCCTTCGGATCATCGACCGTGCCGGGCACAACCCGCACGACGAGCAGACCGCCGAGGTGATGGAGGCGGTGACGGACTTCCTCGGTGGCGGGGTTCCCGGCGGATGACGAATGTGCCCAGGATGAGGCACGTTGCGGAAGCGGACGCCCTGCGGGCGGCTGCCCTCGACCGAGCGGAGACCCTGCGGGTCCCTGTGTTCTTCGGCCCCTTCCCCGACGCTGCCCGGTCGCCATACCCCGATAGACCGTCTCGGCCAGCACTTTCGGCCCCACGTCGCGGGCGACGTGCGGCTGTGCTGGACCCGAACGAACGTGTCGACCCGCGCGATCAGGTGCCCCGCCACCAGCTACGGGGACAAAGGTACTGGTGCCCAGTCGGTTTCGAGCGCGACGAACTCGCGCTCGCAGCGTCCGTGCGCTGACGTCGGACCACGGGAGAGTAGCGACGTGGACCGGTGTGCCTCGGTTACCCTGGCGCACATCGGGAACAGCGATGCACGACGAGCCCCTCGATGCCGAGGGGCTCGTGCGTCAGGACGTCAACCGGGCGCGGGTGCCGCGGTGGGGGATCGGCGCGACGGAACGCGCGCGCGGTTGCGGGTACACGCCCCTGCCGGGCGTGTGGATAGACTCCACCCTACGGTGCATGACAGTCTCCTCTGTCGTGTGCCCAGACCCCGGTGCGGTGCTGCAACACCTGCCGGGGTCGACCTGTTTTCAGGCCAATGGAGGGATGGTGGCACGGCCGGCGCGTACCGTCAACTCGAACGCGCGTTCGGATGCCTCGGGCGTGCGTGACGAAATCCGAAGAGAGTCCGGCGCGTCGAGCACGCCCGAGGTGAGCCGCCCGGCGATGGTAGGGCGTGGCGTCAATTTTCCGATATGTCCTACTCGTCGTCGGCGGCTTCACCGCCGGCCTGGTGCTGGCCGCCCCGAGCGTCGACACCTATCCCTTGGCCGACGGGTTGCTGCCCGGCCCGGTGTTCACCTCCGACGTCGCCGCCGCTGCAGCGGGAGCGCTCGCGGCGCTGGCCGTAGCGGCAGCGATTCGCCGGCGCGTGCTCGCGGCCGCCCTGGTCGGCGCGATGGCGGTGGCCGTCGTCGCGCTGCCGGGAGGATGGCGGTTCGACGTGTACGTCGCGACGATCGGCGCGGGCCTGCTGCTCGGCGCGCTCGTCGTGCTGGGCGCCGAGAAGCTGCACACCGCGCTGGCCGGAGCGGTGGTCGCCGGGCTGCTGACGGCCGAGCCGCTCGCGCAGTTCCGGGAGCTGGACTCGGCGCCTCAGCGGTACGCGTCCTACCTGGCAGCGAGCGTTCAGCCGGTCGATGCCGTGTGGCTGCCGCTGGCGATCGTCGCCGCCGTCGCGGCGGGGGTGGTGGCGCTGACCGCCGGAAACGACACGGCGCCGGTCGCCCGGGCGCGCGGGCGGGAGGTGGCCATCGGCATCGGTGCGCCGATCCTCGGGGTGGGGCTGTACTGGTCGTTCCACCACGCGCTGTTCTCCCTGGACGACCTCGGGGAGGGTCGGTGGCTGTGGGGTCTGGTGGCGGTGCCGGTGCTCATCGCTGCGGCGCTGTGGCTGCGGGGACGGACGGGGACGGTGCTCCTGGCGGCGACGGCGATGGTCGTCGCCGTGGGCGGCGCCGTCTCGTGGTCGCCGGCCGCGTGGCCGGCGCTGCTGATCGGGCCGGTTCTCGTGGCTGTCGGTGTGTGGCTGGGTCGCCGCAGGCCGATGCCGCTGATCGGGGTCGGTCTGCTCGCGCTCGCCGCGGCTGCCGGGATCTTCGATCGTCCCCCGTGGGACAACGCGAATTTCGCGGCGACGGTCCTCGTGGTGCCGTTCGCCGCCGCGTACACGATCGTCGCGTCCCTGCCGTCGACGGCGCCCGTGACCGTCACCTCGCTGACCCTGCCGGCGGTGCTGGCGCTGCCGTTGCTCGCGCAGTTCGGGTGGACGGCCTACACCCCGCTCACCGACGACCCGGCCGGGTGGAGCCCGAGTGCGTGGGCGTGGTCGTCGGTGGGCGCGTCGACCGGCGCCGTCCTGGCCTGCGGTGCGGCGATGGCATGGCTTCGATACCGCAGCGCGAGCGAGGACCTCGGAACCTGACCGGGAGCCGCGGAAACGGACACTGCGAGAATCCGACCATGCCTGACTCCACGCGCGGATACTTCACCGAATCCGACGGCACGTGCCTTCCCACGAAGTACGCCGTCAGCCCCTGGTCGTCGACCATGCTGGCCGGGCCGTGCGTGACCGGCCTGCTCGCCCGGGAACTCGACAAGGACCACGGTCCCGACGGGTTCGTTCCCGCCCGGCTCACCGTCGACCTGTTCAGGCCCGTGCAGAACGCGCCCGTCCGGTTCGAGACGACCCGCGTGCGCGACGGCAACCGCATCCGCGTCGCCGACGCCTACCTCATCCAGGGCGACGACGTCACCGCCCGCGGTACCGTCGTCTACCTGCGCCCGTCCGAGCAGCCGCCGGGCACGGTGTGGACCCGCGACGAGCACCCGACGCCGCCCGTCGAGGCGCTCGACGACCCGGAGTCGGGATTCGCGCGCACCTGGTTCGGCAGCGACGCCCACCCCGAGGGCTGGTCGCAGGTGCGGGCCGAGCACCAGAACGCGAGCCGGAAACGCATGTGGTCCAGACAGATTCCGGTGATCGTGGGGGAGAGGATGTCGCCGTTCGTGCGGACCGCGGTCGTCGGTGAGGGCACCAGCTTCATGGCCAATTGGAGCGACGAGGGCGTCGGCTTCATCAACGGCGACCTCACCCTGACTCTCTCGCGGCTGCCCGTCGGCACCGAGGTCGGCGTCGAAGCCGACCACCACCTCAGCGCCGACGGCGTCGCGGTGGGCACCTCGGTGCTGTTCGACCGGCTCGGTCCGTTCGGGACGGGCGCCGTCACGTGCCTCGCGAACGCTCGTCGTCAGGTGAACTTCGGTTGAGCGGCACTGCCGGGAGCGCAGTTCTCGCGGCGGTTGCCCGGCGAGTCGTCACGAGAACTGCGCATCCGAGCGAGCCCGTGACTGGCTGCGGGACATGGGCCGCGTCCGGCCACATCACCTCAAGTGATAACAAAATCTGTTATCGTGATGTCGTGGCTGGCGGCTTCGGTGACTTCGTTCGCATCCGGCGGGGGATTCTGGGTCTCTCGCAGCGGGAGCTCGCCGAGCGCTCCGGCATCAAGCAGCCTCTGATCGCCGCAATCGAGACCGGACGACGGCAGCCGTCCGAGCCGGCCCGTTCGGCGCTGACGGCAGCGCTGCCCGTTCGCCCCTCCGAGGCTCTGGCAGCCCGACGTGGGGAAGTGTGCGAGCTCTTCGCCGAGGCGGGGCTGCCGAGCCCGAGGGTGTTCGGATCTGTGGCGCGTGGCGACGACGACTTCGCCTCGGATATCGACCTCATCGTGGATTTCAGCGACCGCCACGACATCGTCGACCTTCTCGGGTTGCAGCAGGCTCTGGAAGACATGCTCACCGTGCGGGTCGAGATCATCGACGGGCGAGCCGGGGGGCGGGTGGGGGACAGGGCCCGGGAGGAAGCCGTGGCGCTGTGACATCGGAGGAGCTGTGACATCGGAGGGGAATGCAGACGAGCGCGTTCGCCGTCGTTTACAGGACCTCGCCGATTTCGCGGCAGATGCGGCCTACACGGTGGGACTCGGTCTGGATGCCTACCTGGAGGACAGTCCCTACGGGCGCGTGCTGCGGAACAACGGCCGGCACGTCCTGATCCAGGTGGCCACGATCGTCGAGAAGCTGCCGGAGACGTTCAAGTCCGAGTTCCCCGGCGTCGACTGGGTGGCGATCGGACGGATGCGAAACCTGATCGCACACCACTACGACCGGGTGAACGACCGTCTCGTGTACTCGGCCTTGGTGACGCGGATCCCCGAGCTGAGCGCCACACTGGGGCATTGAGCTCGGTTCTCCGCCGCCCGCCTCGCAGGCTGGACAACGCCGGACATCGACAACCGTCGCGTTCGTTGTCGATGTCCGGAGCAGGTGTGGAGGGGCGGGCGCAATGCCCTGCGGCGCGACTCACCGGCGGTCTCGGCGTCGTCGCTTCGGCGCCCGTCGGCGCTCGACTGACTCGACGAACGCCACGGCCGCACCGGCGGCCACGGCGACGATCGCCGCAGCTGCCAGGACCTGCGTCGACGCCGTGAACGCGGTGACCGCAACGACGAACACCACCCAGGTCGCGGCAGCGGCCGTCGCCTTCGGGTCGGCCCACCGCGACCGACGAGTCGAGCGCAGGTGCAAGCGCTGCCACAACACCCGCTCTGCGGCGTCGCACAACTCCTCCACCGCCACCCGCGCCGCGGTGACCTCCTCGCCGCCGGACGACACGAGCAGGGTGCGTACCCAGGTCGGGTCGGTGTGCGCCGGACGGGCCTCGGCGGACAGCACGGCCAGTTCGACGAGTCGTACCCGTGCCCGGGCGACATCGTCGAGGGCGGTGCGGATCTCGTCGGGGTCGAGCGTCTCGTGCCGCCGCAGCGCGGTCAGCAGGCGACGGTGATCGGCATGCAGTTGTGCGCGCAGGCCCGCCCAGCCGATCAGGTGGTACAGCATCTCCCGGCCGTGCGCGCCGACGTGTCCGCCGCCGGCGGCGAGGTCGAGTAGCAACGCCCGGCCGTCCCCGCGTACGGCCACGTCCGTCGCTGCCGGTCGGTGCCAGGCCTGCAATCGTCCGCACGAGCGTGCGGCCGCCTCGGCCAGTGCACTGGCGGGTGGGCAGTCCACCAGCCGGCGCACCGCCTCGCGCCCGTCGCCGGCAACCTCGACCACCAGACCCTCGATCGAGGGTTCGTCGGTGAGGAAAGGCGCGGTGCGGACGGCCACCTGCGCGAGAGGGCGGTACACCTCGGTGTCGGGCAACCGCGTGTCCAGCCGCGGGAACAGGTCCACCAGACTGGCGTCGGCGGTGATCCCGAACGGGGCGAGGAAGGTGTCGAGGGTTCGCCGGAAGCCCGTCTCGGCGCCGTCGAACAGGGGGTCGCTGTGCCAGGTGAGCACGGCACCCGGTGGGTCGGCGGACAGGATCTCGCAGACCAGTACCGGTCCGGTGCCAGGGACCTCCCACAGCGACGCACATGCGCCCGCCGGTCCGTCGTACGGCCGCGAGTGCGCGGCGGAGGCAGGCGTCCCGAAGGTCAGCCGGGTGCCGGGCTCGGTGCGGTGCCGGAACGCCAGCAGGGCCGCGGGGCGTTCGAGATAGTCGGTGCCGCCGGCGATCCGGGCCGGCAGGAACGGCTCGGCGTAGGACACGGCGGGTACCGGGGGCGGTACAGGCCGTTCGCCGATGTCCAGGGGTAGGAACATCACCTTCAGCACAGCGGCCCGCACGGGTGTGCTGCCCGGCTCGAGCCGGGCGACGGGCGCGCTCGCAGGGATGCGCATCATGGTTCGGTCATCGCTTTCGACACCGGCCCACCGGGCCGAGACGACGCTCCGTCCCGGATGCATCGGCCGGGACGGAGCGAGGGGAGATGTTCAGTGCGGTGTGCGCGCGTCGGTGGTGTCCTGCAGCGCGACCACGTGCGCCAAGGCATCGTGGAGCCCGCGGCGGTAGCCCGCGGTGTGGGTGGACGATCCGACGGTCGCCAGTTCGTTTTCCAGATTGCTGCGAATATTCTGCAGCGCGTGTCTGGTGATTTTCATGCGGCTCGTGCCTTCTGCTCGGTGTTGTCCTTTCTCGCCATCGAGAATCCGGAGCATCGGGCGAGTTCGTCGAGTACGTACAACCGGGCGGTTTCCAGCCCCTGGCGGTATCCCGGAAAAACGATTTCGAGATTCCGGCCTCGCGTCATCATTTCCCCGATATTCCGGTACAGGGTCTCCAGAGTCGTTGTCGTGGAGTGCATTCGAATGAGTGTCCTGGCTCTGCTCGAGTGGTCAGCTCTTGCGCTTGCGGATGAGCTGACCCGCATCCTGAGCCTTGGCGCGTTTTTCCGCGCGGCGCTCCTTCAAAGCGCGGGCGGACTGTTTGGAACTTTTGACGGCGGACTTGGCAGCCATTGTCAATCCTTTCCGAATCGGCAATCGCGAACTCGGCTCGACCATACCCAAAAGAAAAAATAAGTCCACTTCGAAGGTGAGGCGTTCCCACACCCGCGCGCCGCTCGGTCATCCGAGTCGACGATCGTCGCCGCGGATGACCGGCTGGCGCGCGGCTATTGCCGGTGGACAGCCGGCTGCACCGGCAAGGCCGGCGTGATCGGATTCTGCACGGGCGGAGGGTTTGCGGTGCTCGCCGCGGCACCGAACTACGGGATGCTGCCGAGGAACGCGACCGAGGTACTGCGGGGCGCGGCCGGGAAGCTCGAGCGGGTGCTGTCCGAGCGGGTACCCGCTCTCCGGCCGGTCATCCGCTCTGACGATCGTCGCCGCGGATGACTGGGCGGCGAGCGGCTCCGATCGGTGACCTGACTCGAGCGCCGGACGGGTGTCGGCCGCGCCGCACGAGCCTCGTCAACGGACTCGACAGCAGCAACAGCAGAAGCGGATAGTACGACAGCGGCGGGACGGTGACGCTCAGGACCAGTGCGACCAGCAGGAGCGCCGTCAACGCGACGGTCCCCGCCAGATCCGGTGGCGCGGCACCTGCCGTGATGGCCGGGTGCCGGCCGGCGGCCCACGCCGACAGCATCAGCGCCGCCCCGCTGGCCGCCATGGTGCCGATGTACAGCGCGCGTGTCGCGGTCTCGTCGGAGTTCGTGGCCACCAGCGCGGAGGGAAACGGCAGGAAGATGATGGTGAACACCCACAGGAACAGGGCCCGATCGACCCAGGGATCGTCGGCGACGATGTCGCGCACCAGCCGGTGTTGCCCCCACCAGAACCGGAAGATGACGACGAAGCTCAGGGCGAACGCCCCGAGCGCCCCCGCGGCGTCGTGCAGCAATTCGATCGTCGTCCCCTCGTGATCGGAGGCTCGATCGACGAGCGGCAACACCAGCAGGGTGATCGCGATGGCCACGATCGCGTCGAGGAACGTCAGATACCGTTCGAAGCTCCGGGCCCGCTCTCTCGGTTCCGTCATGGCTCCTCAGCATGGCATCGCGCGTCCCGGCTCGGGGCCGAACCGGCGGTCAGGGCCGTGGGTCCGTGCGGGTCCAGCGGGGCCGATCGTGGCGTGTGGCCGCGGTGCAGCGGCGGCACGGTACGACACCGTGCTCGCCGGTGTCCGCCAGGTACAGCGCCTCGCTCCACGGCACGTGCGGGAAACGGGCGAGGCGGGCACGGGAGAGCGGGACTCCGCACAGGGTCTGATTGGCGCCGGGCGTCCAGGTTGCGTATTGCCGCGCGGGTATCGGATTCCGTCGTCGTCGTCGATCCACTGGCTCGACGCCGCGACCGCGGGTTCGGTTCGCCTGGCCATGAGTCCGGGTTCCCCAGCCGGGGCGGAGCCACGCACCCGAGGAAAGATGAAGGACCGACACGCCCGGTCGCCTCACGGCGAAAGGCGCAATGCAGCTCCAGCCGGACGGAACTCTGCAAAGGCAGAAATATTGAGCCCGGGGGACACGGAGCGTGCCGATCCGAACTCTTCAACACGGACCCGTTCCCGGGTATTCCAACCGCAACCCGGTGAACTGTGTCACGGATCGATCTCACGTTTGCGTCCGTGGAGGCGTCTACCTCGTATACGCCGGATGGAAGGATCGAACCTGTGAACGCGACGCGAACCCACACGGTCGTCGACTCACCGATCGGACCGCTGACAGTGGTGCGGACCGACGGGTCCCTCAGCGGCCTGTACCTCGCCGAACACCGGCACCGGCCCGGGCCGCACGCCTTCGGAGATGTCGCAGCGACCGGCTTCGAGGAGATCATCGAGCAGCTCGACGAGTACTTCGCGGGCCGGCGCACCGATTTCACCGTGCCGCTCGAGCTGCACGGGACCCCGTTCCAGCGCCGGGTATGGCAGGCGCTGCAGAGCGTCCCGTACGGCACGGTGTGCACATACACCGAGCTCGCTGCCGCGGTCGGGCACCCCACCGCCGTGCGCGCGGTGGCCGCCGCGAACGGCCGCAACCCGGTGAGCATCGTGGTGCCCTGCCACCGCGTGATCGGTCGCGACGGCACCCTCACCGGGTACGCAGGCGGTCTCGACCGCAAGCGTTACCTGCTCGACCGGGAGGCGCAGGTGACCCGTGCACGCCAGTGACCCGCTGCCCCCGTTCGAGCGGGTCGTCGCCGAACACGGCGGCACCGTCCTGCGGGTGTGCCGTGCGCTGCTCGGTCCCGTCGATGCCGACGACGCCTGGTCCGAGACGTTCCTCGCCGCGCTGCGGGCCTACCCGGCGCTGCGTCCGGGCAGCAACGTCGAAGCGTGGCTCGTGACGATCGCCCATCGCAAGGCCGTCGACGTCCACCGGTCCCGGGCTCGCACGCCGGTACCGGTCGCCGTTCTCCCGGAGCGCCCGGCCGAGGTGGGCATCCCCGCACCCGACGACGACCTGTGGTCCGCGGTCGCCGCGCTGCCGTTCACCCAACGCGCCGCCGTCGTCTACCACCATGTGGTCGGCCTGCCCTACGCCGAGATCGCCACGATCCTCGGCAACTCCACCGACGCCGCGCGCCGCGCCGCCGCCGACGGCCGGGCCGCGCTGCGCCGCCGCTATCCGACGGAGGAACCGTCATGACGCTCGAACCGTCCCCTGTCGACACCGCCGACCTGACCCGCCTGCACGCCCGGCTGACCGCCGCTGCCGCCGACGCCGACCTGCTCGACGTCGCCTACCGCATCGTCGACACCCCGGTGGGGCCGCTGCTGCTCGCCGCCACCCCCGCCGGACTCGTGCGAGTCGCCTACGCCGTCGAGAACCACGACGCGGTCCTCGACCGGCTCGCCGCCGATCTCAGCCCCCGCATCCTGGCCGCGCCCGCGCGGCTCGACACCGCCGCCCGCCAACTCGACGAGTACTTCCGCGGCACCCGAACCACGTTCGACCTGCCGCTCGACCTGAGTCTGGCGCGGGGCTTCCGGCGCGAGGTGATCACGCACCTGCCCGGCTACGGCCGGACCGCGAGCTACGCCGAGGTGGCGGCCGTGGCGGGCAGCCCCCGGGCCGTCCGGGCGGTGGGCACGGCGTGCGCGACGAATCCGCTGCCCGTCGTCCTGCCGTGCCATCGCGTGGTGCGCAGCGACGGCGACCTCGGCCGGTACGTGGGCGGGGTGGAGGCCAAGCGCGTCCTGCTCCGGCTCGAGCTCGCGGCGTGAGCGTCGTCCTGCGGCCGACGGTGACGCCGCCGCTGGCCGCGGCGCCGATGCTCGCCGCGCTGCGCAGCCATACCGTCCCCGGCCTCGAACGGCACGACGTGGACACCGGCACGCACGTCCGGTCGGTGCGGGGGCGGCACGGTCCCGCGGTGGTCGCGATCCGGCCCCGCTCCGAGCACGTGTCCGTCCGGATCGATGCGGACCGTCGCGACCTACCCGAGCTCGAGCAGACGGTCCGGCGGTGGCTGGACCTCGATGCCGACCCGGCCCCGATCGACGCCGCGCTCGGCGCCGATCCGTACCTCGCGCCCATGGTGGCGGCCCGGCCGGGACTGCGCGTGCTCGGAACGACGGACTGGTTCGACACCGCCGTGCAGACCGTGCTGGGACAGCAGGTCAGCGTCGCGGCGGCCGCCACGTTCGCCGGCCGCCTCGTCGCGCGCTACGGCGATCCGGGACGCGACGGTCTGCGCTGCTTCCCGTCGCCGAGTCGGCTCGCGGGTGCGGATCCGCACGAACTGCAGGCGGCGGTGGGGCTGACCGGTGCCCGGGTGCGTACCGTGCTCGCGCTCGCCCGCGCCGCAGCCGACGGTCTCGACCCGTCCGACCCGGTGCGGTTCCGCCGGGACCTTCTCGCGCTGCCGGGAATCGGGCCGTGGACCGTGGATTACCTCGCCGTGCGCGTGCTCGGGGACCGCGACGCCTGTCCCGCCGGAGATCTGGTGCTGCGCAGGGCTCTCGGCGTGGACACCGCCGCTGCGGTGACGGCCCGGGTGCAGCGATGGAGTCCGTGGCGGGCCTACGCCGCGTTCCACCTGTGGACGTACGCCGCCTACGGCTCGTCGGCGCCGTAGCAGTCGCGCACCGAGACCTGCATGGGGAACCGCACTTTCGTGTCACCGAACAGCAACCGGGTGGCCGACCCCACCGCGGCGGACAGATGTGCCGTCGCAGTCTCCGGCGTGCGGGTGTGCACCACGATCTCGTCGTGCTGGAAGGAGACGAGTTCACCGGCGTCGTCGGCGGCCAGGCGCAGGCGCAGATCGGCCAGCACGCATAGCGCCCACTCGGCGGCCGTCGCCTGGACGACGAAGTTGCGGGTGAACCGTCCCCGGGCCCGCGCGTCGCCGTGCGTGAAGAAGCCGGCGTCGGGGGGCGGGCACGCGCGACCCAGCCACGAATGCACCACCTCGCCGCGTTCCCCGGCCCGCGCGGCGCGCTCGACGAACTCCACCGCCTCGGGAAAACTCCGCCGCAGCATCGTGAGCAACGCTCGTGACTCGCCGGACGTCGCGCCGTAGAGCACACCGAGCACGGCCACCTTCGCCTTCGCGCGGTCGCCGCCGAACGTGGTCGCCGCCACCGGCGCGTACAGGTCCTCGGCCCCCGCCGCCGTCGTCATCCGCGGGTCGCCGGACATCGCGGCGAGGATGCGCGGTTCGAGCTGGCCGGCATCGGCGATCACGAAAACGTGGCCGGTCTCGGCGATCACGCTCGACCGCAACGCCTTCGGGATCTGCAGGGCCCCGCCGCCACGGCTCGCCCAGCGCCCGGACACCACGGCACCGGGTACATAGACCGGGCGGAACCGGCCGTCGCGCACCCAGGTGTCGAGCCAGTGCCAGCCGTTGGTGCTGTGCAGCTTCGACAGATCCCGGTGCTGCAGGAGCAGCGGCACCGCCGGATGGTCGAGTTCGCGCAGTACCCGTTTGCGGGTGGACGGCACCTCGATGCCTTCGCGCCGGAACGCGTCGAGCACCTCGGTGTGCGAGGCGGGGTTGAGCGCACGACCGAACACCGCACCGATCCTTGCGTTCAGTTCGGTTATCCGAGGCGGCAGCCCGTCGTCGGTGGGGCGTGGGCCGAGGGTGCGCTCGAGCACCTGCCGGTGGGCGTCGGCGGAGAACGGCAACCCGTCGAAGCTCATCTCGGCGGCGGCCAGCGTGCCCGCCGATTCGGCGGCGACGAGCAGTTCGAGCCGGGCACGGCCGCCGAGTTCGGCGCGCTGCCGGGCGAACTCGGCGAGCACCGAGTCGAGGTCGGCGGAGGGGACGACGTCGAACAGTCCCGGACGCTCGTCGACCGATTGCTCCGGTGGTGCGGGAATCCCGGCGCGTACGTTCAGGATCGCGCGTGTCGAGGCGAGGTCGTGACATCGGCGCACGCGGGCTCCGCCGCGCAGCAGTGCGGGGTAGACGGAGGCGGTGCCGGTCCAGATCCACCGCGGCGGGTCCGTCGCCTCGCACCCCCGGACGAATGCCGTGAGGTCGCCGTGGTGTTCGGCCGCGGCGAGCGGTCGTCCGTCGGCGTCGACCGGAACGGTCCATCCGCCGGGCGACTGCCCGCCGGCGGTGTCGGGAACCAGGACGGTGCGCACCTGTCCAGTCTGCACTGTCGTGCCGACACCGCCGACTCCGGACCCGCAGCTACTCGGAAAGCAGGCCGGACTCCTGAAGCAGGTCGGCGATCTCCGTCGCTTCGAGCTTTGCGATCAGGTTCTCGCGCAGCAGCTTCGGACCGGGAAGGTGCAGTTCCTTCCCGTCCCGCAGCCTGCTGGTGGCCGCGAGCAGTTCCCGGATGTCGTAGGTCGAGCCGAAGACCTCCGGAACACCGCGTTCGATGTCGAGCAGACGATACGCGGCCTCCATCCCGGTGCGCACCGAATATTCGGTGGTGAAGATGCAGTCGCGGGTCGTCTCGGCGAACTGCCCGATGAAGGCGAAGTTCACCGCGCCCTCCGGAACCACGTCCGGCCGGTCGCCCGCCTGACGGGGCATGAAGAACGACGTCACGTAGGGCATCATGACGGGCACGCACTTTGCGCCGTCCGCGGCGAGCTCGGGAATCTCGTCGACGGGAACGCCCATGTGGTAGAGCCATTCCTGCGTGATCTCCTCGCCGGTGCATTCCTGCATCGGCTTGTGCACGTAGTCTCCGGGGACGTCGACGAACAGCGAGTAGACCCAGACGACGATCTGGTCCGAGGGTTGCTGCTTGAAATGCGGCTGCCGGTTGACGGTCCAACTCATCAGCCAACTGGAGTCCTTGGCGGTGACGATACCGCCGGTGACCACCTTGCCGCTGAACGGGTCACGCTTGCAGATCTTCTCGATGTAGGAGGGGATGCGCTTGTCGAGCGTGGTGACAGTCGCCGATTCCCACTTCGTCCGGGGGATGTGGCCGCCGAACACATCCGGATGCCCGAAGGACGGATCCTTGGCGGCGATCCTGCGCCACAGGTCCCACGCCGGGGCCGGGCCCTCGTCGAGTCGGGCCGGGGTGTGGTGGTCACCGTTGTCGGAGTTCTCGGTCAGTGAACCGATGGTGGTGAAGAGCAGGTCGTTCTCGCCGAGGTCGACTCCGCCTGTGCCCTCCTCGGTGACCCAGTGGATGCGCGTGGCCTGCTTGCGGTCCGGGGTGATGTCGAAGTCGATGTCGGTGACCTCGGTGGCGAACCGGAAGGTCACGCCCTGGTCGAGGAGCCACTTGTACAGCGGTAGCACGAGGGACTCGTACTGGTTGTACTTGGTGAACTTCAGGGCGGAGAAGTCCGGCAGGCCGCCGATGTGGTGGATGAAGCGGTGCAGGTAGAGCTTCATCTCGAGGGCGCTGTGCCATTCCTCGAATGCGAACATCGTGCGCCAGTAGAGCCAGAAGTTGCTGTCGAGGAAGTCACGGCCGAAGACCTCGTCGATCCGCTTGTTCTCCATTTCCTCGCGGCTGGCGAGGAACACCTTGACGATGTCCTTCTGTGCCCGCTGGTTCAGGGTGAACAGGCCGTCGGTGTGTGCATCGCGGCCCTGCTTCTCCGTTGCCCGTTGCAGCGAGAAGTTGGGGTCGTCCTTGTTCAGCCAGTAGAACTCGTCGAGAACGCTCGCACCGTCGATTTCGATGGACGGAACGGACCGGAACAGGTCCCACAGACACTCGAAGTGGTCCTCCATCTCGCGGCCTCCGCGGATCACGAAGCCCTTCTCGGGTTCCTTGATGCCGTCGAGCGCACCGCCTGGCAGTTTCAGTCGTTCCAGGATGGTGATTCCGGACGCGGGCATCTGCCCGTCCCGGATCAGGAAGGCGGCTCCGGACAGGGAGGCGAGTCCGGCCCCGACGAACCATGCTGTCTTCTCGTCCACCCCTGCGGGCTTGCGGGGCCGGGCGAACGCTTCGTAGTTTCCGCTGCTGTAGTACATGACGCGTAGCCCTTTCGCCGTGGTCGGTCGTCGTTACTTGTCGTTCGAGTAGCGGTAGAACCCTTCGCCCGTCGCCACACCGAGCTTGCCGACGTCGATGTAGTTCTCTTTCAACCACGCGGCGATGGTCCGGTCCTTCTCGTCGCCGTGGGAGAGGATGTTGTACGGCGTGGTGAGCCCGATGATGTCGTAGATCTGGAAGGGCCCCATGGGTGCGCCGGTGGCGATCCGCCACACCTTGTCGACGTCCTGGGGGTCGGCGTAGCCACCGGCGGCGAGTTCACCCGCCGCGTTGAGGAACGGCACGAGCAGCGAGTTCAGGACATAGCCGGCCTTCTCCTTGTGGATCGGGATCGGAACCATACCGATGGCCGCGGCGAAGTCGACGACTTGATCGAACACCGCGGGGTCGGTGTCGTCGGTGCCCATGATCTCGGCCGTGTTGAACTTCCACACCTGGTTGGCGAAGTGCAGCGCGAGGAACTTGTCGGGTCGGCCGGTGAAGTCCTTCATGTCACTCGGCAGCAGCGTGGACGAGTTGGTGGCGAAGATCGTCTTCTCGGGTGCGACCTCACCCAGCTTCGTGTAGATGTCCCGCTTGACGTCGAGGACCTCGGGCACGGCTTCGACGACGAGGTCGGCGCCCTCGACGGCGTCCGCGAGGTCGGAGGACAGACGGATGCCGGTCGCAGCCGCCTCCGCCTTTCCGTCGCCGGCACCGGGAACCTCACGCTTGTACGTCTCGGCGAGCTCGTCGAAGCGCTTCTGTGCGTTGGCGAGGGCGTCGTCACTGATGTCGTAGGCGGTGACGTCGAATCCGCTGTACGCGGACTGGAAGGCGATCTGCGCCCCCAAGACTCCGGTCCCCAGGACCGTCACCTTGCTGATCCGGCTGGTCATGATTCCTTCTTTCGGTGTGGTCAGGACGTGCCCGGTTCCCGCTTACCGCGGGCCGGGCGGTCGTCGTCGAGTGCTGCGAAGAAGCCCGTGACGATCTGGTCGATCTGGGCGTGCAGGTCGGCTTCGGGGTCGTTGTGGGGATGCGCACCGGTGAACGCGCGCGCAAGGATCAGGTGCAGGATCGCGAAGATGCTCCGGCTGGCGTGCCGAGCCTGGTCCTCTGCTTGTCTCTCGTCCAGCCCTCGGTTCCGTGCGGCCTCGACGAGCCGGTGCGCGATCGTCTCTTCCAAACGGGCGACGAGCTCGAGCCCCTCGGAACGGTACTTCTCGTCGGCGGAACCGAACAGCAGTTCTCGTTGGTAGTTCACCGTGTTCTCGACGTTGCTGTCGGCGGCCGCGAGAAGAGGCCCGACGACGGCCTGCACAGCGTCCACCGGGTCGCGCCGCGATCGGGATTCGCGCTCGCCGGCGCTCAGGGCCGCCCGGAACTGCTGGTTGTAGACCATCATCAGCAGTTCGCCCTTGGATGTCGCGTAGCGGAACAGCGTTCCGGCCGCGACGTCCGCACGTTCGGAGATCTGCTGTGTCGTGACTCGCTCGAAGCCCTTCTCGGCGAACAACGACGCGGCGGCAGCGAAGATTCGGGTCTGCTTGTCCTGCATGTTCCGGTCTCGACGACCCGGGGTTCCCGACGGAGTAACCATGACGCGCCTCCCGAAATGAGTGAACTCATTAATGAGCGTACTCCGAAACGGTCGTGTCGGCATTCGATGCGTTCATCCAGCCTCGCTGTCGGCGAACTACCGGCGAGGGCCCGTTTCATCCCCCGTTTCACCCCGGCGCGGCTGGGCCGGGCGGAATCGGAACGCTACCTTCGAGACCTGGGACCTCGCTGCTCTGCCCTCGAGGAGCAGCGGGGTCCCGTCTTGCGCGTCCTACGCCGGAACCGGTGCCGGTTCGGCATCGCTGCGGCGGTGGAACCCGCGCACGTCGTAGATTCGGGTCACCACCGCCCCCAGCGCGAGGCCGATCCCGAGGCCGAGCAGGGTCATCAGGGCGCCGCGGGTCAGCCCGGCGGGGCCGCCGCCGTCGAAGTACAGGATGGCCCGGGTCGCGATGTACACCTGATGCATCGGTTCGAAGGTCGACAGCCACGCGTACAGCGGCGGCATCGCCTCGAGCGGCACGGTCCCGCCCGACGACGGCAGACCCAGGATGATGAAGATCAACAGGTTCACCAGCAGTCCGGCGGAACCGAACACGGCCATCACCGAGATCGAGGTGACGCCCACGGCCGTGATCGCGAGGGCCCCGTACTCCCACAGCAGCAGGGCACGAGTCACCGGCATGCCGAGCAGGGTGGCGATCCACAGGTAGAGCGCCGAGACGATCAACCCCAGGATCACCATGATCGCCCACTTCACGAGCAGCACCCGGAACCGCGACAGATGCGCCGTCTTCCGGTCGACGTACCACGGTCCGTACTCGGTGGGGACGAACCCGAGGGCGCTGTCGACGAGCGAGTTGACGATGGTGGCGCCGGTGAAACCCGCGAGGATGAGCAGCAGCGTGTAGTAGAACGCGGACAGGCCCAGCCCGGTGCCGTCGGGCAGCGGCTTGTGCTCGACGAAGCGGACGTCGATCGGATCGGCCAGCGTCAGCCGGCTGCCGCCGGACAACTGCAGATCCGGGGCGCTGGCGGCGAGGGCGTCGGTGACCGTGGTGGTGAGTTGCTCCCCGACGGTGGTGTTCACGGTGGTCAGGGCACGGTCGGCGATCGACTCGACGATGCCCTTGCCGAAGGTGCCGGTGCGGGGGTTGGTGTAGACGGTGATGATCGGCTTCTCGATGTCGCCGGGGATCACGCTGCCCTGCGCGAGGATGGACGTGCGCTTGGTGAAGTCGCTCGGGATCACGATCGCGCCGTAGAGCCGGCCCGAGTCGAGTCCCGAGATCGCCCCGGAGATCCCGACCTGCTGCAGGTCGATCTCCGCTGGATCGACCCCGTCGGCGACGGCGGCGGTGATCTCGGCGCCGAGATTGCGCTGCTGGTCCGAACCGGGCAGCACGTCGCCGACGTCCTGGTTGACGATGGCGACCGGGAACCTGTGCAGATTGTCGGCCGGATTGATCATGCTGCCGATGTAGAGGGCCGCCAGGGCCGCCATCACAGCGGTAACCACGACGACCGGCGCGAGCCAGAAGCGGGGGCTGCGCAGGGTGCCGGCGTGCGGGTCGGCGCTGATCTCCGTCGAACTCATTCCAGGCCTTCCGTGATGCGTGGAGTCGGTGCGGTGCCCTTCAATTGTGCACGCACGTGTTCAGATGTGGGGCCTTGTCGGCCTCCTCGTGGTACGAGACACGAAACGGGCACGCGCGCGAGGCATGTCACTTCCGGACTGTAGGGTGCCCCGCGGAACAATTCGATACGGGGGGATTTCATGGGGGGAATCGTGCGCGTAAGCCGGGCGTCCGTCGCGAAACGGGCGGTGCCGGTGCTCACGTCGTTGCTGCTGCTCGTGGGCTGCGGCGGCGGGAGCCGGGATCACATCGCCGCAACCTACGAGCATCGGGAGACGCGGGGAGGCGTCGAGATCTACCACTCGCCGGATCCGGTGCAGGTGACGGTCGAGGCGATCGTGCGCAGGCAGGAGCCGACCGCGCAGACGGTCGATCGCGGCCGGTGGGAGCTGCGATTCCCCGGTGACGTCGTGACCGTCGAGGCCGCGGCCGAGGGCGGCAGCACAGTCACCGTCCGGGACCTCGACCGGCGACCGCGCCGGAGTCTGCTGCAGCGGCTGGGGGCGCTGTTCGGGTCCGACTCGTCCGGAGCGGGGCACCGGCCGGGATCCGAGCGAGGGGTGAGGTAGGTGCGGCACTACACCGCTCTGGATCGGACCCGTTCGACGGTGCCGGAGTACTTCTCCGCGGAGGATCCGAGATGCTGCTCGGTCACTCGCGGCACGCGCCGGCCGCCCGGACATCACGTTCAGTGGAGAAAGCGGGTCGTTCCTCGATAATCGTGCAAAGCAATGGGTTCGAGATAGGATCGGAAAGCGGTTCAGCGAGCGGGCAGTCGAGCAGCATCGGAAGCCCCACCTCGTCCAGGGCGGTTCACGGTCACGGGCCTGCGCGATCCGGGTGCTCACCAGGGTCGGGTGCTCGCCGGGGCAGCGGGTACGGTGCCCGTGTCGGCGTGCGGGTCACCCAGAGCCCGGCGCCGAGTCGACATCTGGCGCCTGGCGTCACGGTTCGGTCGGGGTGAGCGCGGCCCAGAATCGGTCGGGCACCGCGGGCCAGTCGTCTCGCCACCGCCCCGCCCTCAGGTCCGCCCGCAAATCCTCGAGCAACGCCCTCAGGAGCGATCCGCCGTCGAGGAGATAGCGCACGATGCCGAGGGCGGTGCACTGCGCGGTGATCGTCGCGAGCACCTTCTTGGCGTCGTCGGTGCGACCGGCCGCGGCGAGGGTGTTGACCAGCAGCCGTCGCGCCTGCAGTAGCGCCCGCGACCGGTCGGTGTCGTCGAGCATGTCGACCCATTCCTGTGCCCAGGTGCAGGCCAGTTCTGTCGACGCCGGCGTGCCGTCGTCGAGCAGTGCCCAGATGGCGACGGTCTCGTCGAGTTGGGCAGTGATCGCCTCGACCCCGTGCACCGGCCGTCGCCGCTCGGAATAGCTGATCGAGGAGGGTGGGGGAATGCCGGCGGTCGGGGGCAGCTCCAACCGCACGCGTTCGTCCTCGATCCGAGCCCGCAGCCGGGGCAGCGACAGCGTATGCGCGGCCCGAGCGCCCGCATCCAGGCGCTGCGCGGCCGCTGTGCGATCGCCCCGCAGTGCCTTGATCCGGGCACCGATTGCATATCGGGCCGCCTTGAACTCCACGGCTCCGCCCTCGGAGCCGAGCAGATAGGCCTCGTCGAGGAGTCGTTCCGCCTCGTCGAGACGGTCCTGCTCGTAGAGCAGCTCGCCGAGCAGTGACCCTGCCAGCCGTGCCGCGAGCGAATGTCCGTCGCCCGGGCTGCGGGCCACCCGCAACGCCTGCCGGAACCGTTCTTCGGCCATGGCGATGGCGAGTCGTTCGTGCGCGGCGATGCCGAGACAGCAGTAGCCCTGCATCTGGGCATACGGCCCGCTGTTGCGGGCGTGGTAGGACGCGGCCCAGTCCTGGAGCCGCTCGGTCGCGTCGAAATCGAACCGGTAGATCGCGGCCAGGCTGGCGAGGTTCGCCGCCGCGGACACCACCCAGGGGACGAGCGAGTCGGCCCGGGTCAGGGCGGGGCGGACCAGCTCGTCGATCGTGTCGAAGCGGTCGCACCGGGCCGCTATGACGGCGCGCACCACCCCGATCTCGGCGCGCAGGTCCTCGATCTGGTCGGCGGGGAGGGCGGCGGTGGTGAGGAGGGATTCGACGGTCTCGAGGGCTTTCTCGGCGGGGGTGATGCGGTTCGACAGGATGGTGGTCCATGCCAGCATGAGTTGCAGGCGGGGGCGGGTGGAGAGCACCGTCGGGGGCAGCTTCTCGAGCAGCGTCAGCGTGGACGCCACCTGGGCGTGCTCGAGAAGGCTCGTGCCGTGCCGTTCGACCAGTTCGACGGCCCTCTCCTGGTCGCCCGCGGCCTGGGCGTGGGCCACCGCGTCGCGGACGACCCCATGCTCGGCGAACCACCGGGCCGCGGTGCGGTGCAGCTGTGTCACGCGTTCGGGGTTCTCGCGTTCGATCCGGCGTTGCAGATACTCCCGGAACAGGTGGTGATAGCGAAACCAGATGCGGTCCTTGTCCATTCGGCGCAGGAACAGACCCCGGTCCTCGATCTCCTCGAGCAGTGACTGGCATCGGGTTTCGCCGGTCAGCACGGCCGCCAACTCCGCGGAGATGTATTCGCAGATGCAGGTGGCGAGCAGGAACTCGAGAATTCGGGGTTCGAGGGTGTCGAGAACGTTCTCGGCAAGGTATTCCCCGATGACCTGGTGGCGGCCGGTGATGCCGCGGATCAAGTCCGCTGGATCGTCGCTGCCGTGCAGCGACAGTGAGACCAGCTGCAGTGCGGCCACCCAGCCGCCGGTTGCGCGGGTCAGGGCGTCGACGTCCTCATCGGTCAGGGGCAGTCCGGCCAGCTCGACCAGCAGCTGTCGCACCTCGGACGGGTCGAACCGCAGGGTGGCCGCGTCCACCTCGATCAACTCGTCGCGCAGCCGCAGGCGGCTGAGCGGCAGTCCGGTGCGTGCCTGGCTGGTCACGAGGACCTGCAGGTACTCGGCGTCGGCATTGTCCAGCAGGAACGCCATCACAGCGACGGTCGCAGGATCGCAGACGCGGTGCCAGTCGTCGATGATCAGGGCGATGTGCTCCCCGGACTGCTGAATCTCGTTGATCAACGCGGTGAGCACATACTGGGTGGCGTCCTCGCCGTACTCATCCAGCGCCGCGTCGAGGTCCTGGGCCAGGGCCGGCCGGACCTGACGGAGGGATTCGACCAGATGCGCCAGGAGCCACACGGGCTTGTTGTCGTCGCTGTCGACGGACAGCCAAGCCACCTGGACGCCGGCGTCGACCAGTTCGCGTGACCACTGGGCGGCCAGGGTCGTCTTGCCGAAACCCGGCGGGGCGGTGACAGCCGTCAGGGTGCGCCGCCCGTGCGCGCGCAGCAGCTGCAGCAGGCGCTCGCGGACCACCAGCGGGCGGGTCGCTGTCGGTGGGCGCAGCCGGGTGGCGGGCACCGGTGGGGTCAGCCGGCCGGATCCGGTTCGCCGCCGGTGGCCGGTGCCAGTTGCGGCGCGGGGGTGCGTAGCGGCGAGGGCGGTGGGCTCGCCGGACTCGGGTACCGGTAGCTCGTCCACCGGCAGCCCGTGGTGTTGCTCGACCGCCCGTAACTGTTCGCCGAATTCGGCGGCGGTGCTGGTGCGTGTGGTCGGGTCCCGGTCCATCGCGCGCGCGATCACCTCGCCGACGTCGTCGGGGATGGCGGTGCCGGCGTGCAGGTCCGGTGTCGGGCCCCCTGTGATCCGCAGGAACTGCGCGACCACCGATTCGCCGCGGCGCCGCTCGTACGCCGCGTGCCCGGTGATCACACAGAACAGGGTCGCGCCGAGGCCGTACACATCCGCCGAGCGGGACGGGGACTGGCCGGCGAGCACCTCGGGGGCGGTGAAGGCCGGGGATCCCGTGACCCGCCCCCGCCGCAGTCTCGAAAGCCCCGGCAATTCGCGCGATTCCGAAGTCGGTCAGCTGTGGCTCCCCGTAGTCGGTGAGCAAGATGTTTGCCGGTTTCACGTCCCGGTGCAGCATGTTCATTCGGTGCGCGGTCTCCAACGCGCCGGCGATCTTGACACCGATCCCGAGTGCGTCTTCCCACCGGAGGGGACCCTGTTCTCGGACTTGGGTCTCGAGCGAGTTGCGGCGGTGGTACTCTATCACGATGTACGGCTGGCCGGATGCGGTGGCGCCGACCTCGTGGACGGTGACGATATTCGGGTGTCCGGACAGCCGCCCCATGGCGCGTTGCTCACGTAGGAAGCGTTCGAGGTTCTCGGGGTCCGGTTCCGAGGTCAGCACCTTGATCGCCACGGTGCGATCCAGGGCGGGTTGTCGGCACCGGTAGACGACGCCGAAACCCCCGCGGCCGATCTCGTGGACGTCCTCGAACCCGGCCGCGATCAGTTCGGCCACGATGCGCGGCGGGTCCTCCCGCTGCGTGGCCAACGGATCGATCTCGGCCATCGGTTGCCTCGTCCATAGCCGGTTTGTTCGAGTGAACCCATCATATTCCTGGGGGGATCGCAGGTGGAGTGATCGTCGATCGACGACCGATGGCCCTTCCACTGAGGGAGTGGGTGTTGTGGCCCGACGAGACGACCACAGGGGCTACTACGCCGCCGCACTCCCCGGTCCGGCGTTGACGTGGTGGAACACCGAGGACCGGATGCCATGAGTTCGGCGAAGCCGCGCACGTGCGGATCTACTACCCGCCCTCGGCGCGAACATCGGCGCCCTCGGCGGCAACTGGCCTTACCCCCGGTCGATCTGCAGCTCTCGTGTCCCGCCTTGCCGCGACGATCCGGGACATCCTCGCCCCGCTGGCCGATCGGCTCGACTCGGGTGCCGTGTCGCTGCGTCTGCCGCTGCGCCTGGCGCTGCTCGACGACACCATCACGGCGGTGATCCTCGACGGAGCCGGCCCGTCGTTCTGCGCCGGTGGCGACCTCGACGAGTTCGGCCACACCTCGGACACCGCCACGGCGCACCTGATCCGCACCCGCGGCGGCGCCGGACGCCTGATCGCTCAGCTCGCCGACCGCACCACGGTGCACCTGCACGGGCACTGCGTCGGCGCTGGGATCGAGGTCCCGGCCTTCGCACACCGGATCGCCGCCGACCCCGGCACCGTCTTCCGGCTACCGGAGGTGACAATGGGACTCCTTCCCGGCGCGGGCGGCACCGTCAGCGTCCCGCGCCGCATCGGCCGCTGGCGCGCCCTGCACCTGTTCGTCACCGGCGCCGCGCTCGACGCGCAGCGGGCGCTCGCATGGGGACTGATCGACGAAATCCGGCGGTCGGCCTGATCAAGCGCGCGACGCACCCGCTCGGCCCCGAGTGGGCGTCAGTGCAGCAGGTCGCCGAGCGTGCGTGCCGCTGCCGTCACTGCGGCGCTGCGTCGGTCGAGGTCGGACTCGTCGAATGCAGAGATACCGATCGCGGCCTGCGGGTGGCCGCGGTGGTGGGGGACGGCGGCGGAGATCCCGATCGTGGATGCCGATTGTGGGCGGCGCCACCTTGCCGTGGTTCGACGACCATCAGCGCGCGGCCCTCGGGCTCCGATTCGCGCACGACGAGGTTCGCGGTGACCCTGTGTGTCTTCCGACCTTGCCGGTCCGAGGGTCCACCCATATAATTAACACATGTACTAAATGACGGTGTTCCGTTAAAGTGGCGCTCATGACCGAAGTGGACGCCGGCGAAATCGACTACTGGTCCTTCGTCGAGCTCGCGAACCGGCGTCTGGGCAATCGATACGGTGACTACCACGAGCAGGCCACCGAGGTGCTGCTGACGCTGAACCGCGCCTCCGACATCGTCACGTACGACCTCGAGGCGGCCGTGCACCGCCCGCGGGGGCGGTCGTGGTCGGCCTACCGCCTGATGTTCGTCACCTGGCTGGCCGGTCCGATCGAGCCGAAGATGGCCGCCAAGCTCACCGGCATGAGCCGCGCCGCCGTTTCCAATCTAGCGAAACCGCTGGTCGAGGCGGGTCTGTTGACGCGCACCCCCGACCCGGAGGACGGCCGGTCGGTCCGGTTGTCGCTCACCGAGACCGGCGAACGCGAGATCGTGGAGACGTTCCGGGCGCAGAACGAGCGGGAAGCGGCCTGGGTCGACGTGCTCACCGACGCCGAGCAGCACATCCTGGTCATGTTGCTCAACAAGCTCATCACCAAACGCAGCCAGTTCGACATCCGCGGCCGCAACTGACGACCGATCCGGCCGATGTGGTTGCGCTCACGCCCGAAATCTAGTTAAGGTATTAACTAACATCCCGCGGGGTTCACCGCGGATCGGTCAGCACGAGCCCGAGGAGCTGAAACCCATGGCGTTCTACCGACAGCTCGGCGTCATCCCGCCGAAGCGGCACACGCAGCACCGCAACGAGGACGGTGGACTGGTCTACGAGGAGCTGATGGGCGAGGAGGGCTTCTCCTCCGACTCGGCGCTGCTGTACCACCGGCACATCCCGTCGGCCATCGTCGACGCCACCGAGTGGAAGCTGCCCGACCAGGCCACCACCCCGAACCACCCGCTCAAGCCGCGCCACCTGAAGCTGCACGATCTGTTCCCGCAGACCGTCTGGGCCGAGACCGACGTCGTCACCGGCCGCCGGCTCATCCTGGGCAACGCGGACGTGCGCCTGTCGTACGTCGTGTCGGCGAAGGAGTCGCCGCTCTACCGCAACGTCGTCGGCGACGAGATGGTCTACGTCGAGTCGGGAACCGCCCGCGTCGAGACCGTCTTCGGTGTGCTCGACGCGAAGGCCGGCGACTACGTGCTGCTGCCGATGGCCACCACCCACCGCTGGATCCCCACCGGCGACGAGCCGCTGCGCGCCTACGTCATCGAGGCCAACAGCCACATCGTCCCGCCGAAGCGCTTCCTGTCGCGGTTCGGCCAGTTCCTCGAGCACGCACCGTTCTGCGAGCGCGACCTGCACGGGCCCACCGAGCTGATCCAGGTCGAGGACAGCAACGTCGAGGTCCTGGTCAAGCACCGCACGTCGCACGGCATCGTCGGTACCCGCTACCTCGTGCCCAACCACCCGTTCGACGTCGTCGGCTGGGACGGCTGCCTGTACCCGTACACCTTCAGCATCCACGACTACGAGCCCATCACCGGCCGGGTCCACCAGCCGCCGCCGGCGCACCAGGCGTTCGAGGGCAACAACTTCGTCATCTGCAACTTCGTGCCCCGCAAGGTGGACTACCACCCGCTGGCGATCCCGGTGCCCTACTACCACTCCAACGTCGACTCCGACGAGATCATGTTCTACTGCGGCGGGGACTACGAGGCCCGCAAGGGCTCCGGCATCGGCCAGGGATCGATCTCCGTCCATCCCGGTGGTCACGCCCACGGCCCGCAGCCCGGCGCCTACGAGCGCAGCATCGGCGTCGACTTCTTCGACGAGCTCGCCGTCATGGTGGACACGTTCCGGCCGCTCGAACTCGGCGAGGGTGCGCTCGCGTGCGAGGACGCGGCCTATGCCGGCAGCTGGAACCGAGGGCTGCAGAAGTGAGCACTCTCGGAGCCCTGCTGACGGAGCTGTGCGACGACGCCGCGCTGTTCCCGCCCGGGAACGCCCCACTCGATCGCGCCCTGCCGGCCCACGCCGCGCACCGCATCGCCGAACATGCCGGGCTGGTGGGCACGTTCGTGTTCCCGGCGCCGCGGATCCCGGAGTTGCTCGAGGCGCTCGGAGAGCGCCCGTTCGGCGGCGACCTCACCCTGAGTCTGACCGTTCCGGGCGGGCCGTCCGCCGTCGTTCCCGCGATGGAGAGCTTGCGCGACGTCGACGGCGTCACCGTGGCTGCCCTCGAGATCGCCGTGCCCGCCGGGGAGAGTCCCGCCGGTGTGCTCGTCGCTCTCGATGTGATCGCCGCGCAGTACCCGGGCGTCGCGCTGTTCGTGGAGGTTCCGCGCGACGAGCGCCGCGCCGAGATCCTCCAGGGACTCGTGGGGTCGCGTTACGCGGCGAAGTTCCGCACGGGCGGGGTGGTCGCCGAGGCGTACCCCGACGAACGGGAACTCGCCGAAGCCCTCTCGACCGTGGTCCGCACGAAGGTGCCGTTCAAGGCCACGGCGGGCCTGCACCACGCGGTCCGCAACACCGACCCGCACACCGGATTCGAACAGCACGGATTCCTCAACGTACTCGCCGCCGTCGACGCCGTACTCGACGGTGCGGACACCGCTGCCGTCGCGGCGGTGCTCGCCGACCGGGACGGCGCCGGTCTCGCTGCGCGACTGAACGATCTGCCGCCTGCTCGCATCGAGGAGCTGCGCAACAGCTTCCGCTCGTTCGGCACCTGCAGCATCGCGGAGCCGCTCGTCGACCTCGTCGAGGTCGGCCTGGTTCCGTCGACGATGTCCCCGATCACCGAAGGATCTCTCGCATGACCGTCATCGACATTCCGGAAGGTTCGCTCTTCGGCGCGAACAACCTGCCCTACGGCGTGTTCTCCACGGCCGGAACGCAGTCGCGCGTCGGCGTGCGCGTCGGTGACTCCGTTCTCGACCTGTCCGTCGTGTTCGACGACCCCGCGTTCGCCGAGCCGACCCTCAACGCGTTCATGGCACAGGGCCGCGCCCGCTGGGACGAGGTGCGGGCCGCGCTACAGGACCTCGTCGCCGGGGACGTGCCCGCCGAGGCCGTGCACGCCGTCGCGGACGTGACCCTGCATCTGCCGATCGACGTCGCCGACTACGTCGACTTCTACGCGTCCGAGAACCACGCGTCGAACCTCGGGCGCCTGTTCCGGCCCGACAATCCGTCGCCGCTGATGCCGAACTGGAAGCACCTGCCGGTCGGCTACCACGGCCGGTCGAGCACCGTGGTCGTATCGGGAGTGGACATCGTGCGTCCGTGCGGACAGCGCAAGGGGCCGAACGATCCGGCGCCGGTGTTCGGTCCGTCGACCCGCCTCGACATCGAAGCCGAGATGGGCTTCATCGTGGGCGTGGGCTCCGAGATGGGTTCGACCGTCACCCCCGACGAGTTCGCCGACCACTGCTTCGGCGCGGTGATCCTCAACGACTGGTCGGCCCGTGACATCCAGGCATGGGAGTACGTGCCGCTCGGCCCGAACCTCGGCAAGTCGTTCGCGACGTCGATCTCCCCGTGGGTCGTGCCGCTGGCCGCGCTCGAGGCGGCCCGCATCGACACCCCGGTGCAGGACCCGGAGCCGCTGCCGTACCTGAAGGGCACCGAGAAGTGGGGCCTGGACATCGATCTCGAGGTCGAGTGGAACGGTCACGTCGTCTCGCGTCCGCCGTACGCCCAGATGTACTGGTCGCCGGCGCAGATGCTCGCGCACACGTCCGTCAACGGTGCCGCCACCCGCACCGGCGACCTGTTCGGCTCCGGCACCATCTCCGGGCCCGAGAAGGACCAGCGCGGTGCGTTCATCGAACTCACCTGGGGCGGCAAGGAACCCGTCCAGGTCGGCGACGAGACCCGCACCTTCCTCGAGGACGGCGACGAGATCTCGATCTCCGCGACCGCGCCCGGCCCGGACGGCACCCGGATCGGTTTCGGTGAGGTCCGCACCCGCATCCTGCCCGCGAAGGACGCAGGCCGCTGACCGGCGCGGATCCGCGCTCGGGCTCGACAACGGCGCGCCGAACCGGGCGCGCCCACGTCCGGTCGGCGCGCGGATCCGCCTCAGCGAACGGTCAGTGAGTCACCCACCGCGAGAACGCCTTCCGTCGCGACATCGGCGTACACACCGATGCACGGTGCCGGCGTGGCTTCGGGACGATTCGGCACGCGGTTGCGGTCGGTGACGGTGCGGAGCATGTCGCGCCGGGCCGGCACCTCCTGGTGCGGCAACGTCACCATCACGCACCGGGCCGTGCGCTGCGTCGGCACGAGCGCGGCCGTCCCCGCCTCGAGCCGCCGGCCCAGCCAGCCGTCCTCGACGAAGCCGGTGCCGTCCGCCGAGACCACCACGTTGGGCCGGAAGCGGCGCAGCGCGACGTCGGCGGCGTCGCCCGTGCCGAGCGCGTCCACGGCTGCCGTCGTGAGCAGGTGCACCGGCGCGTCGTCGTAGGTGCGCGGGCGGGCTTCCAGCGTCAGTGCCCGCCCGGTCAGTTCCGCCAGCAGGCCCGGGGTGCGTGGGTCGTCGCCGCGGGTGCACCGGCCGTCGGGCAGAGTGATCTCGAGGACGGCCGGATCCGACGGGTCGGTGTCGTCGAGCAGTCGGGCGCGGCATTCGAGCAGCCGCGACCAGGCGCGCACCTTCTTGGCCGTCGCGACGGCGCCGGTCTCGGCGTCGATCACCGCCCACAGGTGGTCGCCGCGCAGGCCGTCCGGCTCGATCGTCGCCGACTGCAGTTGTTCGCCGCCGAACGACTTGACCGGGTAACGCCACAGCTGAGAGACCTGCACAACGGGCCAGCATACGGACCGGTGTGTCCTTCGGGTGGTCCTGGCAGCCCGAAGGACACACCGGCGCAGCCTAAGGTGTGGCGTATGAGCGATGATGCGACTCCTCGCCGTTGGGGTCTGACGATCCCCCTCGACGGCATTGCCCTGCCCGGCCAGCGAGATCTGATCGCCGAACTGCCCGACCTCGGCTACACCGACGTGTGGTCGTCCGAGAGCAGCGTGGCCGACGCCTTCACGCCCCTGGCGCTGGCGAGCGTGTGGGCGCCGACCTTGCGCCTGGGTACCGCGATCGTGCCGGTCTTCACGCGCGGTCCGGCCACCCTGGCGATTTCCGCGGCCACTCTCGCCGCCGCCGCCCCGGGGCGATTCGTCCTCGGCGTGGGCACCTCGTCCAACGTGATCGTCGAGAAGTGGAACAGCACCCCGTTCGAGGAGCCGTTCAAGAGAGCCCGCGACACCCTGCAGTTCCTGCGGGCCGCGCTCGCCGGCGAGAAGGTCACGCACAGATACGACACGTTCGAGGTCAGCGGGTTCCGCGCCGGACTCGTCCCCGAGCCCGCCCCGCCGCTGCTGCTCGCCGCCCTGCGGCCGGGCATGCTGCGACTCGCCGGGCGCGAGGCCGACGGCGCGATCGTCAACTGGCTCTCGGCCGACGACGTGCGCACCGTCGCGCCGTACGTGCACGAGGGCGGAGCGGGCAAGGAGATCGTCGCCCGCATCTTCGTCCTGCCCGGCTTCGACGCCGAAACCGCCCGCAGCATCGGTCGTCGCATGATCGCCGCCTACATGAACGTCCCCGTCTACCGTGCCTTCCACGAATTCCTCGGACGCAGCGACGATTTCGAGGGCATGTGGCGGTTGTGGGCGGAGGGGGAGCGGTCGGCGGCCCTCGCCGCGATCCCGGACCACGTGGTGGACCAGCTGGTCGTGCACGGGCCGCCCGAGGCCTGCCGGGAGCATATCGAACGGTACGTCGAGGCGGGCGTGACCACCCCCGTGATCGCGATGACCACCGCGGGCGACCCCACGGAGATGGTCCGGGCCCTCGCCCCACGCTGACCACCGGTCACGATTCGGTCGCGGCGGTAACGCCCCGCTCGGGCATCGGCGACATTCCCGGCAGATCGACCGCTGGGAGGCCGCGATGCCTGGACCGGATCTGCGTCGGGTGACCGTCGTCGCCGACGACGGTGTGCCTCTGTCGGTGCGGGTGCACGGACCCGCCGACGCGCTCGTCACCGTCGTGCTGGTGCACGGGCACTGCCTGCACACCGGCAGCTGGTCGGCGGTCCGCGAGCGCCTTGCCGGGCAGGTTGGGGCAGGGATCCGCATCGTCGCCTACGACCAGCGCGGGCACGGCCGGTCGGGGGTCGGTGCGCCGGAGACGTACACGATCGACCAGCTCGCCCACGACCTCGACGTCGTGCTGCGCACCGTCGTGCCCCACGGTCCGGTCGTGCTGGCGGGGCATTCGATGGGCGGGATGGTGGCGATGGCCTACGCGCGGCTGTACCCGGAGCGGATCGGCAGCCGCGTCGTGGGCGCCGCCCTGGTGGCGACCGCGGCGAGCGGCCTGGCCGAGCTGGGACTCGGCCGCTATCTGCGGCACCCGGCGGTGTCCGTGCTCCACCGCGCGGTGCGCCGCGCGCCGCGGGTGATGCAGGGATCGATGCGGGTCGGCGGGCGGATGTGCGCTCCGGTGGTCCGTCGCGGCGGCGCGGACTCGTGGGCACGGTCGCTGGCGACGACCCTGGCCGCCGAGGCGTCGATCGTGACGCTCTCGCGCTTCCTGGCGGCGTTCGCGGTGCTGGACGAGTCGGCGGCCCTGGCCGTGCTGGCGGCGATCCCGGTCCTGGTGCTCGGCGGTTCGGCCGACGAGCTGACGCCGTTCGCGCACTCGCGGGCCATCGCCGCGCGGCTGCCGGCCGCCGAACTGGTGCGGGTCGAGGGCGCGGGGCACTCGGTGATCGTCCAGCACGCCGACGAGGTGGCGGCCGCGCTGCTGCGGCTGCTCACCCACGTTCGGGGGGTGGCCGCCCCCGTCGCGGTGGTGTAGGCAGGAGCGCATGACCGATACGCGCACCGACCAGCCCGCCGCCGTTCTCATCGCCGTCGACGAGGCGTCCGGCATCGGCCTGCTCACCCTCAACCGTCCCGATCAGCGAAACCCGTTGTCCGCGGCGGCGATGCGCGAGGTCACGATGGGGCTGCGCGCGTTGTCCGCGGAGCCCGCGACCCGGGTGATCGTGATCCGCGCCGAGGGCCCGGTGTTCTCGGCGGGGCACGACCTGCGCGAGATGATCGGCCGCACCCTCGAGGACGAGCGGATCATCTTCGACACCTGCACCGAGATGATGCAGACCGTGCAGTCGGTGCCGCAGCCGGTGATCGCGTCGGTGCAGGGCACGGCCGTCGCGGCCGGCTGCCAGCTGGTGGCGTCGTGCGACCTGGCGGTCGCGTCGTCGGACGCGGTGTTCGGTACCCCGGGGGTCAAGATCGGCCTATTCTGTTCCACGCCGATGGTCGCGCTCAGCCGGGCCGTGGGGCGCAAGCGGGCCATGCAGATGCTGCTCACGGGCGAGACGATCGACGCGGTGACGGCGGCGGACTGGGGATTGATCAACTTCGTCGTCGATCCCGCGGTCCTGGAGTCCGAGACGGCGGCCCTGGCCGCGAAGATCGTCTCGGCGTCCCCGGCGACGGTGCGGATCGGGAAGGAAGCCTTCTACCGGCAGATCGAGCTGTCGCAGGAGCAGGCCTACGAGGCGATGGCCGAGACGATGGCGACCAACGCGATGATCTGCGACGCCCAGGAGGGTATGACGGCGTTCGTGGAGAAGCGCCGGCCGGTGTGGCAGGGTCGCTGACGTTATCGATCGATCGGTCTGGTCAATTGGTTGGACGTCCTATAACCTGTCGGCCATGAGCCTCGACCCGCGCGCGAACACCGTCGACGGCGTGCTGCACCGCAGCGCCGCCCGCTTCCCCGACCGCACCGCCCTGCGGTTCGGCGACCGCACCCTCAGCTACCGCGAGCTCGACGACGCGGTCACCCGGGCGGCCGGACGGTTGCGTGCGCTGGGCCTGGTGCAGGGCGATCGCGTCGCCGCGTACGGCACCAACTCCGACGCCTACGTCGTCGGGTACCTCGCGGCCGCCCGGGCCGGCCTGGTGCACGTGCCGATCAACTACGCGCTGCGCGGCGAGGAACTCAGCTACCTGCTCGGCCAGTCCGGGGCGCGCGCCGTCCTCGTCGACCCCGCGTTGCGCGAGAACCTCGACGCCGTCCTCGGCGACGTCCCGGCCGAGCATGTGGTGCCGCTGCACGACGCCGACGACTCGCTCCTCGCCGTCGCGGGCACGGGCGAGGTGCCCGAACTCGACGTGACCGTCTCCGACGCCGACCTCGTGCAGCTGCTCTACACCTCCGGCACCACCTCGAAGCCCAAGGGCGCCATGATGTCCCACCGGGCGCTGGTGCACGAGTACACCTCGTCGATCGTCGCGCTGGACCTGGCGGTGGACGACAATCCGCTGATCTGCATGCCGCTGTACCACTCCGCCGGCATGCACGTGTTCATGCTGCCGTACCTGGCCGTCGGCGCCACGGTCACGCTGCTGCCCGCCCCCGACATCCCGGAGATCCTGCGGCTCGTCGAGTCCGAGCGGATCGGCTCGCTCTTCCTCGCCCCGACGGTGTGGGTGCCGCTGGCGAACCACCCCGATCTCGAGACCCGCGACCTGTCGTCGCTGCGGAAGGCGCAGTACGGCGCGTCGATCATGCCCGTCACCGTGCTGAACCGGCTCCGCGAGCGCTACCCGGACCTCGGGTTCTACAACTGCTTCGGTCAGTCCGAGATCGGGCCGCTGGCAACGGTTCTGCGTCCGGAGGAGCACGCGGACCGGCCGTCCTCGTGCGGGAAGGCGGTGCTGTTCGTCGAGACCCGCGTCGTCGACGCCGACGGCAACGATGTGCCGGACGGTGAGCCCGGCGAGGTGCTGTACCGGTCGCCGCAGCTGTGCCTGGGCTACTGGGACAACCCGGACGCCACCGCGGAGGCGTTCCGCGACGGGTGGTTTCACTCCGGTGATCTCGTCACCCGTGACGCCGAGGGTTACATCACGGTCGTCGACCGGATCAAGGACGTCATCAATACGGGCGGCATCCTCGTCGCGTCCCGGGAGGTGGAGGACGCCCTCTACACCCACGAGGCCGTCGCCGAGGTCGCGGTCATCGGCACCCCCGACGAGAAGTGGATCGAGGCCGTCACCGCCGTCGTCGTGCTGCGCGACGGCGCAGATACCGACGAGAACGAGCTGATCGACCACGTCAAGCAGCGCCTGGCGCCGTTCAAGGTTCCGAAGCTCGTCCGGTTCGTGGACACCCTGCCGCGTAACCAGAGCGGCAAGCTCCTCAAGCGCGAGTTGCGCACCCAGTGACCGGCATCGACCTGCGGCGACCGGCATCGACCGAATGTCACATCAGTTCGATCGAATCGACGCGGTGTGACATTCGGTCACACCGGAGGGAAGGTTGAAGGACACCGATGGTGAAGAAGCACGTGCCGTCCTGGCACGACGACGAGGTCCAGGCGGTTTCGGAACTGGCCCGCGACTTCTTCGAGCGCGAGGTGATGGCCCGCGCCGAGAAGTGGGACACCCAGCGGCGCATCGACCGCGAGGTGTGGCTCGCGGCCGGCAAGCTCGGTCTGCTGCTGTGCTCGATCCCGGAGGAGTTCGGCGGCGGGGGTGGGACCTTCGCGCACGATCTCGCGGTCTTCGAGGCGCAGGGCTACTCGGGTGATCTCGCCCTCGGAATCTCGGTGCACAGCGGCATCGTCGCCCACTACATCCTCGAGTACGGCAGCGAGGAGCAGAAGCGAACCTGGTTGCCCGGCATGGCCACCGGCGAGATCCTCGGCGCGATCGGCATGACCGAGCCCGGCGCCGGGTCGGACCTGAAGGCCATCAAGACCACCGCGGTCCGCGACGGCGACGAGTACGTGGTCAACGGCTCGAAGACGTTCATCACCAACGGTTCGTCGGCCGACGTCATCGTGCTCGCCGTCAAGACCGACCCGAAGGCCGGCGCCAAGGGTGTCTCCCTGCTGATCGTCGACCTGCGCGACTGCCCCGGCTTCGCGGTCGGGCGCGTGCTGGACAAGGTCGGCCAGCACGGCGCCGACACCTCCGAGCTGTCGTTCACCGACGTGCGGGTGCCGGTGTCGAACCTGCTCGGCGAGACCGAAGGCCAGGGCTTCGCGCAGCTGATGGCGCAGCTGGTGCAGGAGCGGTTGATCATCGGCGCCCAGGCGGCCGGGGCGATGGACCGTGCGGTCGAGGAGACGGTGCGCTACACCAAGGAGCGGCAGGCGTTCGGGCACAGCCTGTTCGAGTTCCAGAACACCGCGTTCGAGCTGGCGGAGTGCCGGACCATCGCCCGCACGTGCCAGGTGTTTCTCGATCACTGCATCGAGCAGCACCTGAAGGGCGAACTCGACGCCGCGGACGCCGCGATGGTCAAGTACTGGCTGACCGACAAGCAGTGCGAGGTCATCGACCGCTGCGTGCAGCTGCACGGCGGCTACGGCTACATGCGCGAGTACCTCATCGCCCGGATGTACGAGGATGCCCGCGTGCAGCGGATCTACGCCGGCGCGAACGAGGTGATGAAGCAGATCATCGCCCGCTCCCTCTGAGCCCGTCCGAGGCGGAGGGGTCCCGCACGGGACCCTTCGCCTGCCGGGTGTGATGCGCGAGCAGCTTCGTGAGCAGGACGGCAAGCTGGTCCCGCTCGGCCGGGTCCAGCGATGCGAACGCCTCGTCCTGAGCCGCGATGAGGACGTCGTCGAGGGCGCGCAGGTGCTGCCGCCCGCGGCGAGTGACGCTGATGATGTTGCGGCGCCGATCGGTGGGATCGGGACTGCGATCGACGAACCGCCGATCGGCCAGCTCGTTGACGGTGGCGACGATGTCGCTGCGGTCCATCCCCGCCCGTCGGCCCAGATCCGCCTGACACAGCGAGCCGTACTCCTCGAGTGCCGCCAGCGCGCGGTAGTGGTAGCCGCGGGCGTCGGCCAGGCCGAGCCGGCCGGACACCACTCGGTGCACATGGCGCGCGGACTGGGTCAACAGCCAGCTCGGGAGCCGCGCGAGTCTCGTGGGCGCGGTCGAAATGTCTGGGTCGGACATGCCACCAGGGTACGGTCCGACGGCCGGAAATCCGACGGTCGTGCCGGTCGCGGACTCCGCGGCAGCGCAGCTCCGCTGTACTCGGACCGAGGGCTCATACCCCGACTCGTATCCTCGACTCGAGGATGTCAGCTGACGAAAGTAGACGCGTGAACGGTGAGTCGTCGGTCGACGAGGTTTTCGACGGTATGGATCTGCGGGACAGCCGGTGGGAGGGCCGGGAGTTCGTCCGGTGCTCGTTCGTCGACTCCGATCTGAACGCGGCGAGGACGACGAATGTCGTGTTCACCGAGTGCGATTTCACCGGCGCCGACCTCGGCGAGTCGGTGCACGTCGGGTCGGCGTTCCGCAACTGCATCTTCCACCGCAGCTCCCTGTGGCACAGCCGGTTCGTCCGGTGCACGTTCCTGGGCTCCTCGATCAGCCGGGCGCGGTTGCGGCCGGTGACGTTCGAGGAGACGGATCTGTCGCTGGTCGGGTTCGGAGGAGCCGACCTGCAGGGGGTCGAACTGTCGGGGTGTCGGTTGCGGGAGGCCGATCTGGCCGGTGTGGACTTGCGGAAGGCCGGCCTGCAGGGGGCGGATCTGACCGGCGCCCGTACCGGTGGGCTCCGGTTGTCCGGTGCCGATCTACGTGGCGCGCGGACGGACCCGCAGCTGTGGGTCACCGCCGACTTGGCCGGGGCACGCATCGACGTGTCGCAGGCGCTGGCCTTCGCCGCCGCGCACGGACTCGACATCGCCGAGTGAACGGTCCGAGGAAACCCGGTACAGCGGGATCCGCACCGACAGACGGCGGAGGCCGCGGGACGAAGGCACCTTGCGGCCGCCCCGGCGTGCGGGCTCTGTTCAGCGCCTGCGGTGATCGGTGATCGGGGTCCGCGGCCCCCGCCGGGGGACCCGCCCCGCCCCGCCGGTCGCCATGATCAGCCGCACGGCCCGGTAACGGTGCGGCCGAAGAGGTTTCAGATACTCCACCATGCCGGCGTCGTCGAGCGGGGCGCCGAGTAACGACCAGCCGACGATCTTCGCGAGATGGTAGTCGCCCACCGACAGCGCGTCCGCGTCTCCGAAGGCACGCTGTGCTACCTCGGCGGCGGTCCAGATTCCCACGCCCGGGATCGATTGCAGTTTGCGCTGCGCCTCGGCGGGATCGAGGTCGACGAGCCGCTCGAGCCGGTCGTCCAGCTGGGCGCAGCGCACGACGGTGCGGGCCCGGCCGGGGTCGACGTTGGCGCGGTGGAACTCCCACGACGGAATGCGGCGCCACGTCTCGGCGGCCGGCGGCACCCGCATCCCCTCCGGTGCCGGGCCGGGCGGGTCGTCGCCGAACCACGTGACGAGCCGCCGCCACGACGCGAACGCTGCGACGGCGTGCACCCGCTGTTCGAGGATCGCCGGGATCAGCGCCTCGAGCACGCGGCCGGTGCGCGGGATCCGCAGGGCAGGGAGACGTCGATGGGCCTCCGCCAGGCGCGGATGTTCGGGCCGGAACCCGGCCGGATCGTCCTCGGCGCCGAGCAGGGAGGGAAGACGGTCCGCCAGCTCCCCGGCTCCGGGGCCCCACGCCTGGCAGCGCGCGCCACGCGGACCGTCCTGCACGAGCCGGTAGGTGACCGGCCCCGATGCCAACCGGGACGTGCGCCACACCGCGTGCCCGTCGCGGCGGTGGCAGGGGTCGTAGGGGCCGCGCTGGAGCGGCTGCAACGTCAGCGCGACGTCCACCGGCCGGGGCAGCTCGGCGCGGACGACGAGCGCGCCGGTGCTGGGTGGAGCGGGGACGGGCACCGGTCCACCGTACTGTGCCGCCGTACCGGGCGACGAGGGGTGGACCGGCGGCGCCGGCCACGAGTGTGCACGTCTCGTGCCGACACCCCGACGAAGGCCGCGATTCGTGCACGGTCGCGGCGCGTCGGTGCCTCGGGCGCGACGTCGCCCCTGCCACGGGATATGGTCTGGCACATGATCATCGTGAGCACCGACGGTTCGTGCCTTCGAAACCCGGGCGGCGCCATCGGGTGGGCGTGGGTCAATCACGAAGGGCCGAGCCGGGCGGGCGGGGAGCGCTCCGGCACCAATCAGATCGCCGAGCTGCGGGCGCTGCTCGAGGCGCTGAAGGCCCACCCCGGCCCGGAGCCGATGATCATCGAATCCGACTCGCAGTACGCCATCAAGTGCGCCTCGGAGTGGCTGCCCGGATGGAAGCGCAAGGGCTGGAAGACGGCGACGGGCGCGCCGGTGAAGAACCTCGACCTGGTCCAGGCCATCGACCGCGTCCTCGCCGAACGGTCCGGGCCGGTGCGGTTCCGCTGGGTGCGCGGGCACGTCGGCAACCACTTCAACGAACTCGCCGACAAACTGGCAGGCGAGGCGGCACGCGCCCAGGCGGCCGCCCCGATCGCATCCGCAATCGAACCGGCCGGGCCCGAGCCGACCACCGCGCCTGCGCGGCCCGAGCCGACCGCCGCGCCTGCGCGGCCCGAGCCGACCGCCGCGCCCGCGCGCGCCGCGAAGAAGGCGGTGCGCCGGACGGTGAAGGTGGTCGAGGAGGTCGAGCTCACGCTCTTCTGACGAGGCGTCAGAAGCCGCCGGCGACCTCGATCACCGCGCGGCCGGTGAACTTGCCGGCGCGCACCAGGTCGAGCACGGACACCAGCTCGCGCGCAGGGATTCGGCGCATGATGTCGGCCAGGTGCCGGGGGCGCAGGTCGCCCGCGAGACGCTCCCACAGCTCGCGCCGCGGGCCGATGGGCAGTTGCACCGAGTCGATTCCCAGTAGCGCGACGCTGCGCAGGATGAACGGCATCACCGTGGTCTGCAAGGCGGCGCCGCCGGTGAGCCCGCTCGCGGCGACCGCGCCGCCCCACTGCACGGTGCTGAGGACGTGGGCGAGGGTCGCGCCGCCCACGCAGTCCACGGCCCCTGCCCAGGTCGCCTTGCCGAGCGGGCGCGGCTTCGCGTCCGGGTCCTCGGGGAGCCGTCCGATCACCGACGCGGCGCCCAGCTCGCGGAGCAGGTCGTGAGCTTCCGGCTTGCCGGTCGAGGCCACCACCTCGAATCCGGCGGCGGCGAGGAGATCGACGCTGACGGTGCCCACGCCGCCGGAGGCGCCGGTGACGACGACGGGCCCGTCGTCCGGGGTGAGTCCGTGCCGCAGCAGCGCCTGCACGCTGAGCGCCGCGGTGAAGCCGGCGGTGCCGATGGCGGCGGCGTCGGCCGTGGAGAGCTCGCCGAGCCGGACCAGCTGATCGGCGGGCACGCGGGCGTACTCGGCGTAGCCGCCGTGCCGGCCGGTGCCGATCTCGTAGCCGTGCGCGAAGACCCGGTCGCCCGGCGCGAAGTCGGGGTGATCCGAGGTGACGACCTCACCGGCGAGGTCGATGCCAGGAATGATCGGGTAGTTGCGGACCACGCCGCCGCGCGGGACGACGGCGAGGGCGTCCTTGTAGTTGACGCTCGAATGCAGGACACGGACGGTGATGCCGGCGTCGGGCAGCATCGTCTCGTCGACGGTCTCGGGGGCGAAGTCGATCGCGTCGTCGTGCTCGCGCGCGACCCAGGCGGAGAACGTGGTGGAGGTCATGATCCGACCGTAGTGGTGGCGCGCTCGTCCGTGTGGAGACACGACATCTTGCCAACGGTAAGTAAAGGCATGCTAAGTTAGGCAACGCTTCGCTCAGTTCGGGGTGGGGCCGGGCTTCGAGAGCGGATCCGACTACCCCGGAAGTTCAATTTTCAAGGAGATTGCCCATGCGTATCCGGTTGTCCGCCGCCGTCGCCCTAGTCGCGGCCGCCTCGCTCGGGCTCTCGGCCTGCTCCTCCGACACCCCCTCCGACACGGCAGATACCGGTGCGACCATCGTCGTCAGTCATGCCCAGGGCGAGACCGAGGTGCCCGTCGATCCCGAACGGGTCGTGGTCTTCGACCAGAGCGTGCTGCAGTCCATGATCGACCTCGACCTGCCAGATGCCGTCGGCGTCCCCGCGCTCACCAATTGGCCCGAATCGTTCGCGCGTTACCGAGGTGACGACGTCGCCAAGGTCGGCTCGCTGTTCGAACCCGACTTCGAGGCCGTCAACGCCCTCGATCCCGACCTCATCATCGTCGCCGCCCGGTCGGCCACCAGCTACGACGCGCTCAGCGAGATCGCCCCCACCGTCGACCTGTCCGTCGACTCCAAGGACTTCCTGAACAGCGTCGAGAAGCAGAACCGCAACCTCGCCGGCATCTTCGGAGCCGAGGACGCCTTCGAGGCGAAGTTCGGCGGAATCCGGGAATCGTTCGATGCCGTGTCCGCGAGCGCCGAACAGGCGAGCCTGCGCGGGCTGATCCTGCGCGTCGAGGCCGCCGAGGTCACCGCGTACGGACCCGGATCCCGGTACGGGATCATCCACGATCTCGGCGTCGCGCCCGTCTCGGAGACCTTCGCCGACGACGTCGCCCACGGCGATGCCGTCTCCTTCGAGTACATCGCCCAGGCCGACCCCGATCTGATGTTCGTCCAGGACCGAGAGGCGCCCCTCGGCGACACCACCGGCCCGAACGCGTCCCGCGTGCTCGACAACCCGCTCGTCGGCGGCACCACCGCCGCCGAGGAAGGCCGGATCACCTACCTCGACCTGTACACCTGGTACATGGCGCCGAGCGCGCTGAGTTCCGTCCAGTCGCAGATCGACGTCGTCGGGCAGGCCGTCGGCAAGGCCGCGGCGGCGTGACCTCCGCCCGCTCGTGAGTTCCCCGACAACGACCGGCAGGGCCGGCGACCGCACCGCGCGTGCGGCCGCCGGCCCCGCCGTGCGTCTGCGTCCCGTCCTGATCGGCGCCGCGATGCTCGCCGTCGCCGCCTTCGCATCCCTGTTCGTCGGGGTCGCCGACGTCACCCCCGCCGACCTGCTGCGCGGCGATACGGCGACCCTCGAGGTCTTCTTCGTCTCGCGCGTGCCCCGTCTGATCGCGATCCTGCTCGCCGGCGCCGCCCTGAGCGTGTCCGGCCTGATCATGCAGCATCTGACCCGAAACCGGTTCGTCGCACCGGACACCGCCGGCACCGTCGAATGGGCCCTGCTCGGCATCCTCGTCGCGACCCTGTTCCTCGGTGGACAGTCCGTGCTCGGCAAGATGCTCGTCGCCGTCGCCTTCTCCCTCGTCGGCACCTTCCTGTTCCTGCGGTTGCTGCGCCGCGTCCGGTTCACCGACATGATCGTCGTGCCGCTCGTCGGCCTCATGTTCGGCGGCGTCGTCATGGCCGTCACCACGTTCTTCGCCTACCGGCTCGAACTGATGCAGGCCCTGAACACCTGGACCAGTGGTGACTTCTCCGGCATCCTGCGCGGACGCTACGAGATCATCTGGGTCGTCGTCGCCGTCATGGCCGTCGCCTATCTGTATGCCGACCGCTTCACCGTGGCCGGCCTCGGCGAGGGCTTCGCGAAGAACCTCGGCGTCCCGTACCAGCTGGTGATCAACATCGGCATGGTCGTCGTCGCCGTCACCACCGCCGTCGTCACCGTCGTCGTCGGCGCCATCCCGTTCCTCGGCCTCGTCGTGCCCAACCTCGTCACCATGGCGCTCGGCGACAACCTGCGCCGCGTCCTGCCGATCACCGCGCTCGCCGGCGCCGGATTCGTGCTCGCCTGCGACGTCGTCGGCCGCGTCATCCGCTACCCGTACGAGATCCCGGTCGGTACCGTCGCGAGCGTCGTCGGCGCCGTCGTATTCATCGCACTGATCCTGCGCACCCGGCGAGGTGCGCGATGAGCCCGGCCGTCGCCGCACCCTCCGCAACCCGTCGCCGGGACCCTGCCCGCGTGCTCGTCGTGCTCGGCGTCGTCGCCGCACTGGCAGTGTGCGCGTACCTGTTCCTCTTCGTCACCGGCTCGTGGGACTTCGCCATGAAGATCCGCAGCCGGCAGGTGCTGTCGATGGTGCTCGTCGGCTACGCCACCGCCTTCGCCGCGGTGATCTTCCAGACCGTCACCGCCAACCGCATCCTCACCCCGGGTGTGATGGGGTTCGACAGCCTGTTCATGCTGCTGCAGACCCTGGTGGTGTTCCTGTTCGGCGCGAGCGCCCTCGCGACACTGGATCCGCGCCTGAAGTTCGGGGTCGAGGTGCTCGCCATGGTCGGCTTCGCGCTCGTGCTGTTCCGATGGCTCTTCGACCGCGGATCGCGCGACCTGTACGTGCTGGTGCTCGTGGGCATCGTGCTCGGTGCCCTGTTCGGTGGGCTGTCGTCGCTGGTGTCGCGGCTGATCGACCCCAACGACTTCATGACGCTGCAGGACGTGCTGTTCGCCAGCTTCAACAACGTGCAGGTCGACCTGCTCGCCGTGTCGGCCCTGCTCGTCGTCGCAGCAACGGCGTTCTCGGTGCCGATGTTGCGTCAGCTCGACGTCGTCGCGCTGGGCCGCGAGCACGCGATCGGTCTCGGCGTCGACCACCGGCGCGTCGTCACCCGCACGCTGATCGTCGTCGCGGTGCTGGTCTCGGTGTCCACCGCGCTCGTCGGGCCCATCACGTTCCTCGGACTGCTGGTGGCCAACCTGGGGCGGGAACTGGTCGGCACCTTCCGGCACCGCTGGACGGTGCCCGCCGCGACGCTCGTCGCGATCGTCGCCCTGGTCGGCGGACAGTTCGTCCTCGCCCGGCTGCTCGACTACAACTCGAGCCTCATCGTCGTCGTCAACTTCGTCGGCGGCATCTACTTCATCTCCCTGCTCGTGAGGGGTGCACGCCTGTGATCACCGTTCGGGACCTCGCCAAGAACTACGCCGGTACCACCGTGCTCGGACCCGTCGATCTCGACGTCCCGCGCGGGGGCCTCACGTCGATCATCGGTGCCAACGGCGCCGGCAAGTCGACCCTGCTGACCATCGTCGCGCGGCTGCTCGACTCCGACGCCGGGTCGGTCAGCATCGACGGGCTCGACCTGCGCGCCACCCCCTCGGACGGGCTGGCCAGGAAGCTGTCGGTGCTGCGCCAGGACAACACCACCGCGGTGCGGTTGTCGGTGCGGGAACTCGTCGAGTTCGGGCGTTTCCCGCATTCGAAGGGCCGGCTGTCGGCGTCCTGCCACGACGCGGTCGACCGCGCCATCGAGTACACCGGCCTGGGCGGGTTCGAGCACCGGTTCCTCGACCAGCTCTCCGGCGGGCAGCGGCAGCGCGCGTTCGTCGCGATGGTGCTCGCCCAGGACACCGACTACGTGCTGCTCGACGAACCGCTCAACAACCTGGACATGAAGCACTCGCAGCACATGATGCAGCTGCTGCGACGGAGGCCCACGAGATGGGCAAGACCGTGATCCTGGTGATCCACGACATCAACTTCGCGTCGTGCCACTCCGATCGCATCGTCGCGATGCGCGACGGCGCCGTCGTCGCCGACGGGGACGTCGACGAGATCCTCCGGCCCGAGGTGCTGCGCAAGGTCTACGACATGGACATCGCCGTGCACGAGATCGACGGCCGTCGCATCGCCGTGTACTTCTGAGGCGCCGTCGGCGCCGGTGTGTATTTCGGGCGGCTGGGGCAGCCCAAATGACTCACCGGCGGCGGGGTCGCTACCTTCGGGGGATGGACGAAGCGCAGCAGGTGGCCGACTTCCGGGAGCGGCACGGCCTCGACGGCCTGATCGACGTGCACACCCACTTCATGCCCAAGAGCGTCATGGACAAGGTGTGGGGATACTTCGATTCCGCCGGACCGCTCGTGGGCCGCGAATGGCCCATCACCTACCGGCACGCCGAGGAGGAACGCGTCGAGCAGCTGCGGCGCTTCGAGGTTCGCCGGTTCACGGCGATGCTCTACCCGCACAAGCCCGCGATGGCCGCATGGCTGAACTCCTGGGCAGTGGACTTCGCCGCCCGCACCCCCGACTGCCTGCACACCGCGACGTTCTACCCCGAGCCCGAGGCGGGTGACTACGTCGCCGCGGCGCTCGAGCACGGCGCGCGGGTGTTCAAGTCGCACATCCAGGTCGGCGACTACGACCCCAACGATCCACTGCTCGATCCGGTGTGGGGACTGCTCGAGGACGCCGGCGTGCCGATCGTCATCCACTGCGGCTCGGGGCCGGCGCCGGGTGCGCACACCGGGCCCGGGCCGATCGCCGCACTGCTGGACCGGTTCCCCCGGCTCGCGCTGATCGTCGCGCACATGGGCATGCCGGAGTATCGCGAGTTCCTCGAACTGGCCGAGAAGTATCCGCGGGTGCACCTGGACACGACCATGGCGTTCACCGATTTCACCCAGGAGTCCATGCCGTTCCCGGAGGACGAGCTGCCGCGGCTGCGGGCGCTCGGCTCGAAGGTGCTGTTCGGCAGCGACTTCCCGAACATCCCGTACCCGTACATCCATCAGCTCGAAGCGGTCGAACGGCTCGGTCTCGGCAGCGAATGGGTCCGGGCGGTGTGCTGGGACAACGCGGAGGCCTTGTTCGGCTCGGTGTGAGCGGGGGCCGTCTGGCCGAATGTCACACCGGTTCGATGCGATCGAACCGGTGTGACATTCGGTCGGTCAGGTGCAGCAGTGGGGGTCGAGGACGAGACGTAGCGCCTGCAACGCGTCGCTGCAGGCACGGTGGTGGACGTTCATGCCGCGGCGTGTCGATTGCACCATCCCCGCCTTGCGCAGCTGGCCCAGGTGGTGGCTGACGGTCGACTCCGCCAACCCCACGGCCGACGCCAGGTCGCACGTGCACACGTCGTCCTCCCGTGTGGTGAGCAGGATCGACATCAGCTGGATCCGGGTCGGGTCGGCGAGCGCCTTGAGCCGCAGCGCCACCTCGAGGGCGGCCTGCTCGTTCATCGGTGCGGCCGAGACCGGCGCGCAGCAGATGGGGGCGGAGACGTCGACAACCGGGAGCGCCTTGGGCATGTCCCCATCATCCATCCCTCTTGACATATGTCAAAAAGGTGGTGACAGTTGACCTACGAATTCGATGTATGTCTCACAGGTGGAGGTCATCATGTCCCGCGTCCAGCTCGCCCTCAACGTCGACGACCTGCAGGAGGCCGTGACGTTCTACTCGAAGTTGTTCGGCACCGAGCCGGCCAAGCTGAAGCCCGGCTACGCGAACTTCGCGATCGCCGAACCGCCGCTGAAGCTCGTCCTGATCGAGAACGCGGGCAAGGGCGGCTCGATCAACCATCTCGGCGTCGAGGTCGACTCGAGCGAGAAGGTGCACTCCGAGATCGCCCGCCTCACGGACGAAGGCCTGTTCACGGACGAGGAGATCGGCACCACCTGCTGCTTCGCCACCCAGGACAAGGTGTGGGTCACCGGTCCCGCCGGCGAGAAGTGGGAGGTCTACACCGTCCTCGCCGACAGCGAGACCTTCGGTACGAGTCCGACGCTGCTCGCCGACGGCGAGTCCAGCGAGGGGGTGTGCTGCGCTTCGGCAGCGACCGGCGAGCACGCAGAATCGGACTCCGAGGCGGGCAAGGTCTCGTCCGGCTCCTGCTGCTGATCGTCGTGGCCGAATGTCACATCGCATCGCTTCCATCGAACGCATGTGACATTCGGCCACTGCGCGGACTCTGGGGGCCGCTCCGTCAGCGGCGGACGGCGCCGGGAACGAGTTCGGCGATCAGCGCCTCGACCCGCGCCCTGATCTCGTCGCGGATGGGGCGGACCGACTCGACGCCCTTGCCGGCCGGATCCTCGAGCACCCAGTCGCGGTAGCTCTTGCCGGGGAAGACCGGGCAGGTGTCGCCGCAGCCCATGGTGATCACCACGTCGGAGGCTTCGACGGCGTCGGTGGTGAGGATCTTCGGGGATTGGGTGGAGATGTCGATGCCGAGCTCGGCCATGGCCTCGACGGCGGCGGGGTTGACCTGATCGGCGGGTGCGCTGCCGGCGGAACGAACCTCGACGGCGTCGCCGGCGAGGGCGGTGAGGAATCCGGCGGCCATCTGGGAGCGGCCGGCGTTGTGCACGCACACGAACAGCACGGACGGCTTGGTACTCATCGGAGAGTCCTTTCGGGGATGGGCTGGTGGCGCCGGAACGTCACGAAGCGGCGCGGGCGGCCGAGGTGGAGAACCGCTTGCGGAGGGCGAGCGAGACGTAGACGAGGCCGACGAGCACGGGCACCTCGATGAGCGGCCCGACCACGCCCGCGAGGGCCTGCCCGGAGGTGACGCCGAAGGTGGCGATGGCGACGGCGATGGCGAGTTCGAAATTGTTGCCGGCCGCGGTGAACGCGAGGGTGGTGGTGCGCTCGTAGCCCAGGCCCATCGTGGCGCCCAGGAGGTAGCCGCCGCCCCACATGATCGCGAAGTACGCCAGCAGCGGCAGGGCGATGCGGGCGACGTCCCATGGGTGGGAGGTGATCTGCTCGCCCTGCAGCGCGAAGAGCATCACGATGGTGAACAGCAGGCCGTACAGGGCCCACGGCCCGATCCTGGGCAGGAACTTCTGCTCGTACCAGGTCCGGCCCTTGGCCTTCTCGCCGAAGTGCCGGGTGAGGAAGCCGGCGAACAGCGGGATGCCGAGGAAGATGAGCACCGACTTGGCGATCTGCCAGGGCGAGACGTCGAGGGTGGTCTGTTCGAGTCCGAGCCAGCCCGGCAGCACGGAGAGGTAGAACCAGCCGAGGCCGGCGAACATGATCACCTGGAAGACGGAGTTGAGTGCGACGAGCACGGCGGCGGCTTCGCGGTCGCCGCAGGCGAGGTCGTTCCAGATGATGACCATGGCGATGCAGCGGGCCAGACCGACGATGATCAGTCCGGTGCGGTACTCGGGCAGGTCGGGCAGCATCAGCCAGGCCAGGGCGAACATCAGGGCCGGCCCGAGGATCCAGTTGAGTACCAGTGAGCCGATCAGCATCCGCCGGTCGCCGGTGACGGTGTCGAGCCGGTCGTAGCGGACCTTGGCCAGCACCGGGTACATCATGATCAGCAGACCGAGGGCGATCGGCAGCGAGATGCCGTCGATCTCCACGGTGGAGATGATGTCGCCGAGGCCGGGAATCAGGCGGCCGAGCAGCAGGCCGGCGACCATGGCGACGCCGATCCACACCGGCAGGAACCGGTCGAGGGTGGACAGCTTGCCGACGACGGCCGGGTGGTCGGTGGTGGTGGTCACGAGACGACCTCCTGGAAGGTGACGGCGGGCGTGCAGGACGAGTTCGCGACGATCCCGGCTTCGACGGACAGCACCGCGGACAGCTGGGCAAGGGCCGAGGGGACGACCCGGTAGTGCACCCACGTGCCGCGACGTTCGCAGTCGAGGAGGCCGGCCTCCCGCAGCACCTTGAGGTGGTGCGAGATGGTCGGTTGCGACAGGTCGAATGACGGTGAGATGTCGCATACGCAGCACTCGCCACCCTCGTGGCTGGCGATCAGGCTCAGCATCCGCAGGCGCACCGGATCGCCCAGGGCCTTGAACATGCGGGCCAGGTCACCGGCCCAATCGGAGGTGAGCGGCTCGCGGCTGAGCGGCGGGCAGCAGGGCTCGTCCCCGCTCTGCGGTTGATTCGGCATGTGTCTATATTGATGGTTGTCGAAACACTGCGTCAAATGGACCACCGGCCCGATCGGAGGGAGGGCCACGTGCGCACCCCTTCGGCGCTCTGACGGCCACCATGCGCGCATCGACGAGCCGGGCCGTGCGACCCCACCGAGGATCTGCGCTCGCCAGACAGTAGGGAAGTCGCTGTGTTGCAGGTATTTTCGCGAGTGGTCGCAACGAGCGTTCGTCGTCGTCGCCACCGTCCCGTAGGTGATCGACAACTCCGTGGCTCCCGCGCCTCTGCTGCGCCGCGGAACTCGAGCAGATCGACAAGGTCCGCACCGAACTCGCCGAGCGCTACGCGGTCGTGCCGCTGCTCGCAACCGAACCGGTCGGAGTGCCGGCACTCCGCGCGCTCGGCCGAGCGTCCGCCCCGGTCCCCGTCCGGTAGGACGCGGTCCCGAAATGCACGGTCCCGCCCCGGTATCCGGGGCGGGACCGATGCGTGAGTCCGGATCAGGCGCCGGCGGCCTCGAGGCCGGTGGTGAGGTCGGTGAGGATGTCGTCGATGTGTTCGATGCCGACGGCGAGGCGGACCTGGCCGGGGGTGACGCCGGCGGCGAGTTGTTCGGCGGCGGTGAGCTGGGAGTGGGTGGTGGAGGCGGGGTGGATGACCAGCGAGCGCACGTCGCCGATGTTGGCGACGTGGCTGTGCAGGGTCAGCGCGTTGACGAACTTCTTGCCGGCGTCGATGCCGCCGGCGAGTTCGAAGGTGACGATCGCCCCGGCGCCGCGGGGGGCGAGGTGCCGGGCACGGTCGTGCCAGGGCGAGGAGGGCAGGCCGGCGTAGGCGACGGCGGTGACCTCGGGGCGCCGGTCGAGG
>NZ_JAUIZP010000044.1:0-58633 GCF_041414735.1 Rhodococcus sp. GXMU-t2271 | reverse complement strand
GGGCCGGGTCGGTGTCCGTGTCGCTCTGACCTGGAATAAGTTACGTGAACATTGCGCGACTTACCAAATCGCCTGGTCAAACCGCTTTTCCGGACGACATCAGGGCACCCAGTACTTCACGGCCAGCTCTTCCACAACGGGGTCTCCCTCGGCGGCCTGGTCCAGCAGTGCCAGATCGAGGCCGATGTCGATGAGCCGGGGGTTGTCCCCTTCTGCGTCCCCGAGGGGGCGCCCGCCGTCTTCTCCGCGCTGGCGCAGAATCTTCGCTCGCACCCGCTCCTTCAACGACTCACTCATAGTTCGAGTGTACTGAGCCGGCGACGCTTGAGCGGGGTGCCGAGCAGCGACGATCGGCCTAGTGGTCGTCGTCGCGCCGGCGGAACACGCGCACCGCGGTGGGGATGAGAACGACCAGGGCGCCGACGATCAGAACGATCGAGAAGATCTCCAGGAGCACACCCGCCATCATCCGGCACGCAGCGCAGCGGCGGGCGACTTTTGCCCGGGGCGACCGGACCGCAGAATGCACGTGCGCACGACGACAAAGGCCCTCCATCCGCGTTCGGGATGGAGGGCCTTCGTCGTTCGGAGCTGCCTGCGAGAATCGAACTCGCGACCTTTTCATTACGAGTGAAATGCTCTACCGACTGAGCTAAGGCAGCGTGCCTGACGGCGCGCACGAGTCTAGCGCCTACCCCCCTGCCCAATGCAAACCACCCGTCGTCGCCTACCGGAAGGCCGAGCTCAACCGGGCCGCCATCGCGGCCACCGCGAAGCGCGGCTTGACGTTCTGCGCGAGGACCTCGCGGCACTCGAGGATCGCCTCGATGCAGGTCAGCAGCGCCTCCGGCCGGGCACGCGACGCCAGGTCGGCGGCACGCTCGGCCATGTCGGGATGATTGGCGGTGCCGGAAGCGCCCAGGGAACGTGCCAGCGCATCCCGGTACAGACCGGCCAGATCGATGAGAGCGCGGTCCATGATGTCGCGCTCGGTCCGGGTACGTCGGGACTTCTGGGTGCGTTCGAGGTCCTTGAGGACGCCCGCCGCGCCCCGGAGCGCCCCGGCTGCACCCTTACCGGTGCCTCCGGCGCCGAGAGCGGTCCGAAGTTCCTCGGTCTCCCGTTCGTCGCGCGTGGCGCTGATCTCCTTGGCTTCCGCCTCCGCACGCTGCACCAGCTCGTCCGCAGCGGTGTACGTGGTGGCCGGGCGGAGTACGGCCGCGGCCAGATCCAGCGCACGTCGACGGCTGGTGCGAGCGGTCTCGTCGGTGGCCAGACGTCGGGCCCGCCCCACGTGGCCCCCGCTGATCGACGCAGCCCAGTTCGCGGTCTCGGAGTCGAGTCCGTCGCGTTCGCGCAGCACCCGGGCGATTGCGTCCGTGTTGGGCGTGACGAGCGCGACGTGCCGGCATCGGGAACGCAGGGTCACGGAGATGTCCTGTGGATCGACGGACGGCGCGCACAGGAGGAACACCGTGCGCTCGGGCGGTTCCTCGACGACCTTGAGCAGTGCGTTCGCGGCGCCCTCGGTGAGACGGTCCGCATCCTCGATCACCACTACCTGCCACTGCCCGGTGCTCGGACGACGCGACGCGGTCCTGACGATGTCGCGCATCGCCTTGACACTGATCGTGAGCCCCTCGGGAACGACCCGACGGACGTCGCCGTGGGTACCGGCCATGGTGGTGCTGCACGCGTGGCAGCGACCGCAACCCGGGACATCGGGATCGGTGCACTGCAGGGCAGCGGCGAAGCAGAGCGCCGCGATCGACCGCCCGGAACCGGGAGGGCCGGTGAACAGCCACGAGTGCGTCATCCGGGAACCGGCCCCACCGCCGCGCGCCGCGGTGGCTGCGGCGATCAGTTCGGTCTCCACGTCGCGCTGACCGACGAGACGTTCGAAGACACCGGGCATGGCCTCAGCGTAGCGACCGGCTCCGACGCCGCCGAGGCGTCGGCCGTCCGAAACCTTCAAGACGGTGACGTCACCGCGACCTAGCGTCACCGGTATGACTGCACAACTCGCCCTGGTCGGGCTCGTCGTCGCCGACATGACCCGTTCCTTCGACTGCTATCGACGCCTCGGGCTGGACCTTCCTGCCGGTACCGACGAACCCCACTTCGAAACGACACTCCCAGGTGGGCTCCGCTTGGCATGGGACACCGTCGAGTCGGTCCGGTCCTTCCATCCGGACTTCCGGCCGGGAACGGGTGGCCCTGCGCTCGCCTTCGACTGCGGTTCACCGGCAGGCGTGGATGCGACGTACCGCGACTTGCTGGAGGCGGGATGCACGAGCGCGCTCGAACCGTGGGACGCGTTCTGGAAGCAGCGCTACGCGAGCGTCCACGATCCCGACGGGCACAGCATCGAACTGTTCGCGTCCCTGCCCGGGTGACCGCTCAGCCGAGGAGCGCACCGAGCGTGGTACCGGAGAGGGCGCGGACCTCCCGTGCGAGATGAGCCTGGTCGCTGAAGCCGCACTCGGCCGCGACGTCGGCGAACGGTCGGCCGGTGCGGGCGAGACCGACCGCCCGGCGGAACCGCAGCACTCGTGCCAGCGTCTTCGGTCCGTAGCCGTACGCGCGCAGCGCGTGCCGGTGCAGCCGGCGCACACTCCAGCCCGCCGAGCCCGCCACCTCGGCGACGGACGCGCCGGCACCGAGCTGCGCCGCGATGCCCGTCTCGACGCTGCGGTCGACGCCGTCCAGACGGCGCCGGGTCTCGCGCAGAAGCGCACCGACCGGGTCGGACTCCGCGTCCGACACCAGGCGACGAACGTGTGCGCCGGGCCGGATGTGGTCCAGCGGTACGCGTGCGTCGCGTAACTCGGCCGCGTCCACGCCGAGCACCGCCGGCCCCACGCCGGGGCCGAAACGCACGGCGGTCAGGTCACGGCGGGTACCCAGGTCGGAGAACTGCGCTCGGGTGTCCGGTCCGGCGACGAGGAGGCCGTCCTCGTGCCAGATCAGGTCCGTGCAACCGTCGGGCAGCACGGACGTTCCCGCCGAATCCGCGGTCCTCGTCGCCGTCCACACGAGCACACCGGGTATGCCGGACGCCGCTTCGCGGTACACACGGCGAGGATATGACGCCGTACCCCGGAGGTCACTCCTTCTTGGCGGCGGTCTTCTTCGCAGTCGTCTTCTTGGCCGCGGTCTTCTTCGCTGCCGTCTTCTTCGCGGGGGCCTTCTTCGCAGCGGTCTTCTTGGCGGTCTTCTTCGCCGGACCGCGGGCACGACGATCCGCGAGCAGCTCGGAGGCCCGCTCGTCGGTGATGCTGTCGACCTCGTCGCCCTTGCGGAGGCTCGCGTTGGTCTCGCCGTCCGTGACGTACGGGCCGAAGCGGCCGTCCTTGATCACCATCGGCTTGCCGCTGACCGGATCGGTGCCCAGTTCCCGCAGCGGCGGCGTGGCAGCGGCCTGCCGTCCGCGTCGTTTCGGCTCGGAGTAGATCTTCAGCGCCTCCTCGAGGGTGACGGTGAACATCTGTTCCTCGTTCGCCAGCGACCGCGAGTCGGTGCCCTTCTTCAGGTACGGGCCGTAGCGACCGTTCTGGGCGGTGATCTCCTCACCCGTCGCAGGGTCGACCCCGACGACCCGCGGCAACGACAGCAGCCGCAGTGCGTCCTCGAGCGTCACCGTCGACAGTTCCATCGACTTGAGCAGCGACGCCGTCCGCGGCTTGGGACCGGCCGCCTTCTTGGTGGCCTTCTTCGCCGGTGCCTTCTTCGCAGCCTTCTTCGCCACGGCCGTGGCGGTGGTGGCGGTGCCGCCCGCCGCGGGCGATTCCTCGACCGGGATCGGCGTGATGTCGGGTTCCGGCTCCGGCAGCAACTCTGTCACATACGGACCGAAGCGGCCCTCCCGCGCGACGATCTCGTTGCCGGTGACCGGGTCGGCGCCGAGGACCCGGCCCTCCTGCGGGGTCGAGAACAGCTTCTCCGCATACTCGAGCGTCAGCTCGTCCGGCGGCAGGTCGTCGGGCAGGTTCGCGCGCTGGGAGACCGGTTCCCCGTCGGGCGCGTCGGGATCGGCAACCATCCGCTCGAGGTAGGGGCCGAACCGGCCGACGCGCACGCGGATCTCCCGTCCCTCGGCGTCGTCGAACAACCGGATGGAATTGATCTCGCGGGCGTCGATGTCCTCGAGGTTCTCCCCCACCATCTTCTTCAGGCCGCCCTCGCGCGCCACCGAGTTCTCGGCTCCGTGGGCGCCACCGAAGTAGAAGCTCGACAGCCAGTCGGTGCGCTGCTCGTGACCGCCCGCGATCTCGTCGAGGTCGTCCTCCATGGCAGCGGTGAACCCGTAGTCGACGAGGCGCCCGAAATGCGCCTCGAGGAGCCCGATGACCGCGAACGCCACCCACGACGGGACCAGGGCGCTACCCCGCTTGTAGACGTAGCCGCGGTCGAGGATGGTCTTGATGATCGACGCGTACGTCGACGGCCGGCCGATGCCGAGGTCCTCGAGGGCCTTGATCAGGCTGGCCTCGGTGTAGCGAGCCGGCGGATTGGTCGAGTGACCGTCCGGATCGAGCTTCGTCGCGGTGACGCGCTGCCCCTCGGACAGGTTCGGCAGCCGGGATTCGGCGTCGTCGGACTGGCCGCCGGCTTCCTCGTCGACGCTCTCGACGTACGCCCTCAGGAAGCCGGGGAAGGTGATGGTGCGGCCGGACGACGAGAACGTGCATTCCTCGCCGCTCGCGGCGGTGCCGGTGATGCGCAGCGTCAGGGTCGTGCCCCGCGCGTCGGCCATCTGGGAGGCGACGGTGCGCTGCCAGATGAGTTCGTAGAGGCGGTACTCGTCGGTGTCGAGACGCGAGTGCAGTTCGCCGGGCGTGGCGAACACGTCGCCGGCCGGGCGGATCGCCTCGTGGGCCTCCTGCGCGTTCTTGACCTTGCGGGTGAACTGCCGCGGGGTGGCGTGCACGTACTCCGCGCCGTACAACTCGGTGGCCTGCGCCCGGGCGGCGGCGATCGCGCTCTCGGACAGGGTCGTCGAGTCGGTACGCATGTACGTGATGTAGCCGTTCTCGTACAGGCGCTGGGCGATGCGCATCGTGCGCTCGGACGAGAACCGCAGCTTGCGGCCCGCCTCCTGCTGCAGCGTCGACGTCATGAACGGGGCGTACGGCTTGCGCGTGTACGGCTTGCTCTCGACCGACGTCACCGTCAGGTCCACGCCGTGCAGAGCGTCGGCGAGCCGTCGCGCGTACGCCTCGTCGAGCACGACGACGCCGGTGGACTTCAACTGGCCGTCGGCACCGAAATCGCGGCCGGCGGCGACGCGGGCGCCGTCGACACCGACGAGCCGCGCCCCGAACGATCGGGGGCTCGCGTCGGCGCCGGCGTCGAGGGTGGCGGCGATGTCCCAGTACGTCGCAGACCGGAAAGCCATGCGCTCACGTTCGCGCTGGACGATGACCCGGGTGGCGACGGACTGCACGCGGCCCGCCGACAGCCGCGGCATGACCTTCTTCCACAGCACCGGACTGACCTCGTAGCCGTAGAGGCGATCGAGGATCCGGCGGGTCTCCTGCGCGTCGACCAGGTTGTTGTCGAGGTCGCGGGTGTGCTCCGCGGCGGCTCTGATGGCCGGCTCGGTGATCTCGTGGAACACCATCCGGCGGACCGGGACCTTCGGCTTGAGCGTCTCGAGCAGGTGCCAGGCGATGGCCTCGCCCTCCCGGTCGGGGTCGGTCGCGAGGTACAGCTCGTCGGCGTCCTTCAGCAGCCCCTTCAGCTCGGTGACCTTGGACTTCTTCTCGGGACTGACGACGTACAGCGGCTCGAAACCGTGGTCGACGTTCACGCCGAGGCGGGCCCACGACTCGCCCTTGTACTTGGCCGGCACGTCGGCGGCCCCGCGGGGCAGGTCGCGGATGTGCCCGACGGACGCCTCGACGACGTAGTCGCGGCCCAGGTAGGGCGCGATCTTCTTCGCCTTGGTCGGGGACTCGACGATGACGAGCCGACGCGTGCCCGACGAGCCGTTCGACGTGCTGTTGTCCCGTGCTGCCACAGCGCTGCCGCACCTTCCCTGTTCGCTGACATGTCCCGCTTCTCTGAAGACATGTATACCGACCCGTTCCCCGGACGCGGCCATACACAGGGTCGCACACCTGCAACGGAAGGCCTGTCACGTGTGATGCGGCGCCTACTGCACGCGTGGCCAGATCTGCCGCGCGCGGGGGTCGTCCGGGGGCGCCCCGATGTTCTCGACGAGACGCGTCAATCGCCGTCTCCCGGACACCCGCAGGCCCGGTCCGGCGCCACGGGTGCCGATCAGCGTCGGCGCGATCCCGGCACGCATCAGCGACTGGGCCAGCACCGCGTGGGTGTCCGGGGCGTGCGGATCCAGCCCCAGAACGTAGCGTTCGCCCTCGACCTCGACACGACCGGCCGCGAGCACCCACGCCCGCAGGGCTCGCGAACCCGGCACCCATCCCGCCGGCACCGCCTTCACCGCGCCCCGCGTCCATTCGGCCGCGATCGGGACCAGTTCGGGCAGGGCGGCGGTGCGCACCAGCGGATGTCCCTCGTCCGTGCGGGTCACCTCCGGGGACAGCGCGGCCTGCGCCATCAGTTCCGCGATCGCGTCCGCCCGCCACGGCTCGTCCACGACCACCGAGATCCGCGCGCCGTCGCCGGAGACCACCGCGTGCCCGTGCGCCGCCAGCAGACCACCGAGGTCGGCCGGGTCCGGTGGCATCTCCTCGGCCCCGAAGAACGACAGTTGACTCACTCCCCCGTCCTTCCTTCGCTGCCTCCCGCAGAAACAGATCGTCCCCCATCACCGATGGTGACGGGGGACGATCGAGGCTTCGGTCCTTGCGGACCGAGTCACGTCACGCTCCGGCAGGAGCGTCGACGATCAGAGCGCGCGAACGCCGGTGGCCTGCGGGCCCTTGGTGCCCTGGCCGACCTCGAACTCCACGCGCTGGTTCTCCTCCAGGGTGCGGAAGCCGCTGCCCTGGATTTCCGAGTAGTGGACGAAAACGTCGGCGGAGCCGTCCTCGGGAGCGATGAAGCCGAAGCCCTTCTCCGCGTTGAACCACTTCACAGTGCCCTGTGCCATGCTTTTCCTTCTCTTTCTAACACCGGATGCGGCGGTTCGCGGGCGAGCGAGCCGCCGGGCCGGTTCCGACCGCTGTACTTCTTGATCCCCCCACAGGAAGAGCAAAGCACCGCGCTCGCAACCATCGATCCTGCGAGCCGTGCACTTTCTCAAGTCACCGAACACAGAAGCTGCGACCGATGTCAGTGAACCACGTTCCGGGCGCCGACAACAGTAGGAGGGCGCACAATTCGCCCGAAAATTTGATCTTGTACATACCGACGGTACGATTACTCGTCGGTACGGTTACATCGATGTTAACCCGCGCGCGGGCCGGACACCGACCGAACGCCGGGAACGACGGCCGACTACGCTGGTTTCCCATCCCGACCGCATCCTCCGGAGTACCCGTGTGACCAGCTCGCCGCACCGCCGTCCCGTCGGCGACGGGCCGACGAGCTTCGGCCACGAACTGCTCGAACGAGTTCTCGCGGGCACGCCGGCCTCGGAGCACCCCCTCACCCACAGCGCGGAACTGCCCGCCCGCGACGTGCGGCACACCGACTGGCCGGACTGGGCGTCCGACGCCGTCGTCCGAGCCCTGCGCGCGACGGGCGTGCCCCAGCCGTGGAGCCACCAGAGGGCGGCCGCCGACCTCGCCACCGGCGGGGAGCACGTCGTCGTCTCCACCGGCACCGCCTCGGGCAAGTCCCTCGCCTACCAGTTGCCCGTGCTCACCGCACTCGTCGAGGACCCGCACGCCACCGCGCTGTACCTCTCCCCCACGAAGGCACTCTGTGCGGACCAGTTGCGCGCCGTCACCGACGTGACCACCGCCGAACCCGAACTCGGTCGGGTGCACGCGTGTGCCTACGACGGCGACACCTCCACCGAACTGCGGCAGTGGGCGCGCAGCCACTCGCGATGGATCTTCACCAACCCCGACATGCTGCACATGTCGATGCTGCCCGGGCACGCCCGCTGGTCCCGGTTCTTCCGGCGACTGCGCTACGTCGTGGTCGACGAGTGCCACTCCTATCGCGGCGTCTTCGGCTCCAACGTGGCTCTGGTACTGCGCCGGCTGCGACGGATCGTCGCACGCTACGGCGCCCGACCGGTCTTCGTCCTCGCCTCCGCCACGACCGCCGACCCCGGCGCCGCGGCGTCCCGGCTCGTCGGCGCGCCCTGCCGGGAGGTGACCGAGGACGGCTCCCCGCACGGGCCGCGCACTGTCGCGCTGTGGGAACCGCCACTGCTCGAGCAGGTGACCGGTGAGAACGGCGCCCCGGTGCGCCGCGCCGCCGGAACCGAGGCGGCGCGCATCCTCGCCGACCTCGTCGTCGAAGGTGCCCGCACCCTCGCCTTCGTACGGTCCCGGCGCGGTGCCGAGCTCACCGCGCTCGGCGCGCAGCGGCTGCTCGCCGAGGCCGCCCCCGAACTCGTCGATCGTGTCGCCGCGTACCGCGCCGGCTACCTCGCCGAGGAGCGGCGCGAGCTCGAGGCGGCTCTGGCGGACGGTCGCCTGCTCGGTGCCGCCAGCACCAACGCACTCGAACTCGGCATGGACATCGCCGGCCTCGACGCCGTCGTCGTCGCCGGATTCCCGGGCACCGTCGCGTCGTTCTGGCAGCAGGCCGGCCGGGCCGGCCGCCGCGGCGCGGGATCGCTGGTCGTGCTCGTCGCCCGCGACGATCCCCTCGACACCTACCTCGTGCACCATCCGGCGGCGCTGCTCGACAAGCCCGTCGAGGCGACGGTCACCGATCCCACCAACCCGTACGTGCTCGGTCCGCAACTGCTGTGCGCCGCGCTCGAGCTGCCGCTCACCGATGCCGAGGTCGAGGAGTTCGGTGCGGCCGACGTACTCGCCGCCCTGGCCGCCCAGGGCGCGATCCGGCGGCGCCCGCACGGCTGGTTCGTCACCCCCGACACCCGTCCGCACTCCGACATCGATATCCGCGGCGGCATCGGCACCCAGATCGCCATCGTCGAATCGGACACCGGACGGATGCTCGGCACCGTCGACGGCGGCCGCGCGCCGGCGACCGTGCATCCGGGCGCGGTGTACCTGCACCGCGGCGAGTCGTTCGTCGTCGACGAGTTGCACCTCGACGACGGGATCGCGCTCGTGCACTCCGAGGACCCCGAATGGTCCACGTCCGCACGGGAGATCACCGACATCGTCGTGACCGCCGTGACGGAGCAGCGCTCGCTCGGCCCGGTGACCGTGGCCCTCGTCGAGGTGGAGGTGACCCATCAGGTGGTCTCCTACCTGCGGCGGCTGCCGTCGGGCGAGGTTCTCGACAGCACCGAACTCGACATGCCGTCGCAGTGTCTGCCCACGCGCGCAGTGATGTACACCGTCACCCCCGAACTGCTCGACCGGAGCGGAATCGGACCGGAGCGGGTACCCGGCGCGCTGCACGCCGCCGAGCATGCCGCGATCGGGCTGCTGCCGTTGGTGGCGACGTGCGACCGCTGGGACATCGGCGGTGTGTCCACGGCCGTGCACCCGGACACCGGGCTGCCCACCGTCTTCGTCTACGACGGGCATCCCGGCGGCGCGGGCTTCGCCGACCGCGGTTACGCGCGCCTCGCCGAATGGCTCGGTGCGACCCGCGCGGCCGTGACGGCCTGCGAGTGCGCCGCCGGGTGCCCGTCGTGCGTGTACTCCCCCAAATGCGGCAACGGCAACGACCCGCTCGACAAAGCCGGCGCGATCGCGCTGCTGGGCGCGGTGCTCGACGCCCTCGCCTGACCGACTCACTCGACCGGTCCCGCCCGCGCGATCGCCCGGGCCTGCCGCCCGCCCGGCAGCGACACCGCGGCCTCGACCTCGACGACGGCGTCCCAGCCGTCGACGGTGCACGAACGCACCTGCACCCGCATCCGCGCCGCGATCCGGTTCGCCTCCGCGCAGGCGGTACCCGCCCCGCGGTCGAGTGCGCCGGCCACCGCGAGGGCCGCCAGGTCGGCCGCTCCCTGCGCCCGATGCCGCGTCGCGACCCCCGCACCGATCTGTACGAGCAGCCCGGTGACCGCGATCAGCGCGACCGCAACGAAACACCCCACCACACTCGCGCTTCCCCGATCGTCCCGGAATGTCACTGCGCCACTTCCGGTTCGAACGCCGCCACGGCCTCCGCGGTGAGCGTCACCGCCGGCAGCAGCGGACCGTCCGCTGTCACCGTCGCCACGACGAGGTCCCCGTCGGGGCGCACGGAGATCCGTGCGCCCTCCGGCGCGATCCGCGCCGCCACCTCCACCGCCCGCGCCCCGTCGCCGCGGGCCGTGAGCCGGGCGGCCTCCCGTGCCGCGTCCTGACATCGGAGCTGGCTCGAAACGCACAGCACCGCACCGAGACACAGCACGAGAACGCTCACCAGTGTGGTGAGGGCGATCGCCGCCTCGACGGTCACCCCACCGTCGTCCCCGCTCACACCGCCGTATTCAGTGCGCGCTCGACGATGCCGGTGAGCGCAGTGACGATGTTGTCGCCGGTGACGACCGTGTAGAGCACGGCCCCGAACGCCGCCGCTGCGATCGTGCCGATCGCGTACTCCGCGGTGGACATCCCGTCCTCCGCAGCGACAGCACCGCTCAGCCGTTGCACGATCACACGAATCCCGTTGCCTACCATGGTTCCTCCCCTTCTCCGGCGCGGACCGTCCGCACCGACATCTCACAACAGCCCCTCACCGAGCACGCGGCCCGCGAGCCCGATCACGACGGGCACGATGCCCAGGCACACGAACGCCGGCAGGAAGCACAGGCCCAGGGGGCCGCTGACCAGAACCCCGGCGCGCTCGACGGCTGCAGCCGCCCGGTCCTCCGCTCGTTCGCGCTGCCGTTCCGCCACCTCGGCGACGATGCCCGACAGCGGCGCGCCGGATCGTGCCGATCGCCGCGCGGCGCGGGCGAAGGCCTCCAGCGCCTCCGTCTCGTCGTCGGATCCGTCGGCCGTCGCCTCACCGAGACCGCTCCACGCGTCCGACGGCGCGGCCCCGAGCTCGAGCCGGTCGGCGCCCCGTCGCAGGGCCAGTGCGAGCGCCGGCGGCGCCGAATCGGCCACCGCCCGGGCCGCCGTCGCCGTCGGAAGGCCGGCACGCAGGCAGGCGGCCATCAGGTCGAATGCGGCCGGCACGGCATGCGGGTCGTCCGGGGTGCCGCCGGATCCGGTGGCTCCCCCGGGGGTCGCGGCCCCGGCGGTCCGGCACCGTCGCGTCCGCAGGTCCGGCAGGATCACGAGTGCCGCGGCCAGGCACACCAGCGCTACCGTCACGATGCCGCCCGCGTCGCGATCCGATCGGTCCACAGCAGTCCGGCGCACGCCAGCACGGTGCCCACCACCAGCAGCACCCCGCCGAGACCGTCGCCGAGCAGCACCGACACCGGCGCCGCCCCCATCATCTGCCCGAGCGCCACACCGAGCGCCGGCAAAGCCGCGAGCACCGCCGCCGTCGCGCGGGCCCCCGCCAGGCCCGCCTCGGTGCGTGAGCGCAGACGCATACGACCGGACAGATCCGCTCGTGCGGCCGCGAGGAGTTGCGCCAGCGCCAGCCCGTACCGGTCGGACACCTCCCAGGCCCCGGCGACCCGATCGAGCGACGCGGCGATTCCGGACGGCTCCGTCGCGCGGGCTACCGCACGCAGGCCGTCGGCCGCGCTTCCGCCGAGCCGTGCCCGCGCCGCCGCGACGCGGAAGGCGTCGGCAGTGGGCCCGGTCGTCTCCCGTGCCGCCGTCGCACACGCGTCGGCCGGATGGGTGCCCACCTCCAGCTCGGCGACGACGGTTTCGAGACCGGCGAGCAGGGCCCGCTGTTCGGCGTCACGGGCTCGGTCCCGGCGGCGTCGCCGTACCCGGCGCACGGTGGTGCCCGCGACGATCGCCGCCGCGACGGCCGGCGCGACGCCGACCGACAACACCGGGAGGACGCACAGCACTGCCGTCACCTCCTGCGGCGGTCGCCACGGCCGTCCGGCGACGACTGTCGTGCGCAACGACCGCAGGCGCGGCGCGGCGACCGTCGCCGGTGCGACCAGCAGGGCCGCGGCCAGGCACAAGGTGGTCGCGGTCACGGCGCCTCCCGCCGCCGGAAGAGCTGTTCGAGCCGGTCCATGCCGGCCTGCGTGCCGCGCCCGTGGGTCCACGCGGGTGCGACGACGACCCCCGAGACCTCGTCCCGCTGCACGACACCGATCTCCGTCAGCCGACGGGTGCCGTCGGGGGTGCGGTGCACGTGCAGGACCACCTGCACCGCTGCGACGAGCTGACTGTGCAGGGCGGCGCGGTCCAGGCCGCCGAGCGCGGCGAGGGCTTCGAGCCGCGCCGGCACCTCGTCCGGAGAATTGGCGTGCACGGTGCCCGCACCCCCGTCGTGACCGGTGTTCAGCGCTGTCAGCAGATCCACGACCTCGGCGCCGCGCACCTCACCGACGACGATGCGGTCGGGTCGCATTCGCAGCGCCTGCCGGACGAGATCGCGCACCGCGACCTCCCCGACCCCCTCGACGTTCGCGGCCCGCGCGACGAGCCGCACGACGTGGGGATGGGCGGGCGCCAGTTCCGCCGCGTCCTCGACGCACACGATCCGCTCGCCCGGATCCACGGTGCCGAGCAGCGCCGCGAGCAGGGTGGTCTTGCCCGCCCCCGTACCTCCGACGACGAGGAAGGCGAGCCGGGCGGCGACGATCCGGCGCAGCAACCCGTACGCGTGCGGGTCGACGGCGCCGCGATCGCGCAGCGCGTCGAGTCCCTGGGTGGCGGGCCGCAGCACCCGCAGCGACAGACACGTGCCGCCCTGTGCGACGGGCGCGAGGACGGCATGCAGGCGGACCCCGAATTCGCCGTGCCCGGGCAGCCGGCCGTCGACCCACGGTTGGGCGTCGTCGAGCCGCCGCCCCGCGAACAGCGCGAGGCGCTGGGCCAGTCGCCGCACCGACGCCTCGTCGGGAAAGGCGACGGGAGTGAGCCGCAGCCCGCCGCCGCGGTCGACCCAGACGCGGTCGGGGGCGGTGACGAGTACGTCGGTGACGCCGGGTTCGGCGAGCAGCGCTTCGAGCGGTCCGGCGCCGGACAGCTCGGTCTGCAGGTGCCGCAGGGCCGTGAGCAGATCGAAATCGCCGAGGACACCGCCGGATTCGGCGCGCAACGCGGCGGCGACCCGGTCCGGTGTGGGCTCGCCGGCCTCCGTCGCGAGACGTTCGCGGACCCGGTCGAGCAGCTCGGCGGTGAGGACGGCGCTCATGCTGCCCACCGCGATCCCGGCTCGGGACCGCCCAGCACGTCGAGGACCGACTCGGCGGCGTGGACGAGAGGCGAACGACGTCCGATCCGCAGTCCACCGCGTTCGAGTGTCTCGGCAAGGCCCGGCTGCGCGCGCATCGTGGCGAGCAGCGGCAACCCCACCACCTCGGCGACGTCGCGGCCGCGCAGTCCGCCGGGGGCCGGGCCGCGCACGACGATTCCCTGGTTGGTGTTCTGGTCGGCGACCCAGCCGGCGACCCGTCCCGCGGCGAGGGCGGCACGCACACGGGCGGGGACCACCAGCACGGCCAGGTCGGCGGCCGCCACCATCGCCTCGGCGGCCGGCCCGCGGCTGCGCGGCACGTCGCACACCACCACGTCGCCCGAACGGCGGACGGTGTCGAGCACCGCGGTGACGGCAGCGGGGGCCGGTTCGGACGTGGACTCGCGATCTGCGGACAGCACGCCGAGTCCCGGGAGCCATTCGGGCACCGCGTCCCGCAGGGACCGGGCCGAGAGCCGGCCCCGATCGACGGCGAGGCCGGACCAGCGGACGCCCGGCCGCTCCTCGATTCCGGTGAGGACGTCCAATCCTCCACCCAAGGGATCACCGTCGACGAGGAGTGCCCCCGCACTACGTCGGAAGGCGGCGACGGTCCATGCCAGGGCGGCCGCGAACGTGGAGGCGCCGGCCCCGCCGCAACCGCCGAGTACGGCGACGACGTGTCCACCGCCGGTGTCGGGTTCGGCAGCGGTGCCGAGCACGGTGAGCAGTTCGACTTCGTCGTCGGGCAGGCCGACGACGTGTTCGGCCCCGACGGCGGTGGCCGCCTGCCAATCAGGGAGGTCGGCCCCGCCGGCGGTGACCAGGACGATTCCGCCGCGACGGGGGAGCTGCTGCGCGCAGAGCAGGGCTGCGCTCCGGTCGACCACGACGAGTCCCGCGTCGAGCCAGGTTCTGCGCGGCGGTGGCGTCGCCGCCGCGCCGACGGTGCGGTCGGTGGCGGCCGCCACGCGGTGCAGACTCGCCGTCAGGGCGGGATCGTCGACGAGGGCCAGGACGTCGTTCATGGCGCTCAGCTTGCGGGCCCAGCGGGCCTGCCGGAAGCGGAGACGGAGCGAATCGGCGAATCTGTGGATGAATGCGCCGCCTGTGGATGAACCCTCTCGGCTCCGGAAAAGTCCCGGAACAGAGGACGACCCTCGCCAGGGGGGGAGGAGGCGAGGGTCGTCATGTTCAGCCCCGGGGGGTCGGGCTGAACACCCCCTGGACTATGTCCAGGTGAAGTCGATACTACGCCGGGACCTGATATTTGCAAGTTCAACCGTCGCGTGTTCCATGCAGGTGGCGGTGCCCGACGACCGGCCGCGTCACGGGGCGTGCCGGGAAGGTGCAGCCGCACCTATTGTGGTGCCGTGACCGATACGACCGTGGCCCCGACCCCGTCCGGCCGAATCGCCGCCTTCTTCGATCTCGACAAGACCATCATCGCGAAGTCCAGCGCGCTCGCCTTCAGCAAGCCCTTCTTCGCCCAGGGGCTCCTCAACCGGCGGGCGGTGCTCAAGAGCAGCTACGCCCAGTTCCTGTTCATGCTCTCCGGCGCCGATCACGATCAGGTGGAGCGCATGCGCGCCCACATCGCGGCGATGTGTACCGGCTGGGATGTCGAGCAGATCAAGGCGATCGTCGCCGAGACACTGCACGACATCGTGGACCCGCTGGTCTTCGCCGAGGCCGCCGATCTCATCGCGGACCACCGGCTCCGCGGACACGACGTGATCATCGTGTCCGCGTCCGGAGAGGAGGTGGTCACCCCCATCGCGACGGCGCTCGGGGCGACGCACAGCACCGCGAGCCGGATGCGGATCGAGGACGGCCGCTACGCCGGGGAGCTGGAGTTCTACTGCTACGGGGAGGCCAAGGCGGAGGCGATCCAGGCGCTGGCGCTGCAGTACGGCTACGATCTCGCACGTTGCTACGCGTACTCGGACTCGTCGACGGACATCCCGATGCTGCGGGCCGTGGGCCATCCGCGGGCGGTGAACCCGGATCGGGTACTGCGTCGCGAAGCCGTCGAAAACGGTTGGCCGATACTCACTTTCACCCGCCCCGTGCCGCTCCTGCACCGATTCACCACGACGTCGCCGACCGTGGTCGCCGCGGCGGCCGCGATCACCGCGGGCGCGGCCGCTGCGGGCGCCGCGGCGTACCTGGCGTTGCGCCGGAGGCCCCGGGACGGGTTCGCGGCACGGGGGTGACGGTCCCGAAAATGGGGCTTGCCCCCCTGTGAGACCGGGAGTAGAAAGGAGTTACGGAAGGACGGAAGGCCAAGAGCGAATCGGAAGAGAAGGTTCGATCTCCCGACCGGACTTCCCAGCACGGACACCGAGCACCCACGCGGAGCCGATGCCACTATAAGGGCAAAAGCGTTGTGGGCTTGCGAGATTCGGGTCTTCGAGGGCGAGCACCCCGCACCCGTTGCGAGGACGAACCAGCGATATCCGAACACTCGCCGAGGCCAGTGACACACAACCCACGCAGCACGCTTGGTAACTCGGCAGTCCGTGCTGGCGGGCGACGCCACCGAAGTCATTCGGCGACGTCGCCCGCTTACATGTGATCACATGATCCCCGAAAACGATGTCGGGCAGCCTGATTCACTGCTCGGACTAGCCGGCGAAGGCGTCCGCGATCGATGTCGCCTCCCGCGCGCCCGCCTCCAGCCCACCGCAGCAGAAGACGACCCAGCCACCGACGCCGACCGCGGTGCCCGACTCGAAACCGGCGAGCCCGTCCCGGTAGGCCTGAGCGCGACGCATCCAGCTCACCTCGGGTACGCCGAGATTGTGCACGTCCAGCCCACTGGCGACCGACACGAGGCGGGACGCCGCCCGGGCGATCACGCCGTCGGCCACCCCGAAGGGACGCAGCACCGCCAGCTCGCCGTGCACCACCGCGGCCAGCACCGGGGCAGGTGCGCGGGTCCCGCCGGTCACCAACTGCGCGAGGGCGTCGAGCCGCTCTCCTACGCCGGGCTCCGTGCGGGGCCGGCCCAGCAGCTCCGGATCGTCGACGAGGTCGGCCGCCGCGAGCAGATGCAGACGCGCGAGGGTCTGCAAGGGCGCGCGCTGCCAGGTGGACACCATGACGGCCAGGCCGTCGCCGTCGAGCGCCTGCGCCACTCGCAGTGCGCCCGCCAGAATCGGATCCCCCGCCTCCCCGGGCGTCGGCAGTTCCATGGATCCGCCGTCGAGCACGGCGGAGGCCCGGGCCGCCCGGACCGACGCCTCGGCGGCGGTGTTCGGCCAGCCGCGCCGGTTGGTCTTGTGCCGGTGTACCTCGGCGAGGGCGTCGCGCGCCCGGTCCGCGGCGTCGCGCACTCCGGGCAGGTCGAGCAGGGGCTGCAAGGGGTCGGTCACGGCATCCGACGGTACCGGCCGGCGCCGACTGTCCGCCTGCCGGTTCCGCTGACCGTGGAGGCCGACCGCCCGTCGCGTGGGACCGACCGATTGTCGAAAGTGAGCAGGTTGCAGCCGTATGCAACGGTGCGATGTCGGTCACAGGTGACTACCCTCACAGGTGCCCGAACTGTTTGGACCGACCGGAAAGAGGCCCCGCAACCATGACGAGCGCAGCGCAGGACCACGAACAGCAGGTGTACCCACCGAGCCCCGAGTTCGTCGCCACCGCCAACGCCGGTCCCGAGTTGCAGGCCGCCGCGGACGCCGACCGGCTCGGGTTCTGGGAGACGCAGGCCCGCCGGCTGGACTGGGCCACGCCGTGGACCGAGGTGCTGGACTGGTCCGAGGCGCCGGTGGCGAAGTGGTTCGTCGGCGGGCAGCTCAACGTCGCCTACAACTGCGTCGACCGGCACGTGCTCGCCGGCAACGGCGACCGCGTCGCGATCCACTTCGAGGGCGAGCCCGGCGATTCGCGCTCGCTGACCTACAACGATCTGCTCGCCGAGGTGTCCAAGGCGGCGAACACCTTCACCGATCTGGGCCTGGTCGCCGGCGACCGGGTGGCGATCTACATGCCGATGATCCCCGAGGCGATCGTGACGATGCTCGCGTGCGCGCGCCTGGGCCTGACCCACTCGGTGGTGTTCGGCGGGTTCTCCTCGCACGCGCTGCGCTCACGCATCGACGACGCGCAGGCCAAGCTGGTGGTCACCGTCGACGGACAGTGGCGCCGTGGCCAGGCCGCGCCGCTCAAGCCGGCCGCCGACGAGGCGGTCTCCGAGGCGGCGTCGGTGCAGCACGTGCTGGTGGTCAAGCGCACCGGCATCGACGTCGACTGGACCGACGGGCGCGATCTGTGGTGGCACGAGACGGTGGACAAGGCCTCCGCCGAGCACACCGCCCAGCCGTTCGACGCCGAGCACCCGCTGTTCATCCTCTACACCTCCGGCACCACCGGCAAGCCCAAGGGCATCGTGCACACCTCCGGCGGCTACCTGACCCAGACCTCGTACACCCACCACTACGTGTTCGACCACAAGCCGGGCCAGGACGTGTACTGGTGCACCGCCGACATCGGCTGGGTCACCGGGCACAGCTACATCGTGTACGGCCCGCTGTCCAACGGCGCGACCCAGGTCGTCTACGAGGGCACCCCGAACTCGCCGAACGAGCACCGGCACTTCGAGATCATCGAAAAGTACGGGGTGAGCATCTACTACACCGCCCCGACCCTGATCCGCACCTTCATGAAGTGGGGCCGGCAGATCCCCGACGCGCACGACCTGTCCTCGATCCGCCTGCTCGGGTCGGTCGGTGAGCCGATCAACCCGGAGGCCTGGCGCTGGTTCCGGGAGGTGATCGGCTCGGGCACCGCCCCCATCGTCGACACCTGGTGGCAGACCGAGACCGGCGCGATCATGATCTCCCCGCTGCCGGGCATCACCGCCACCAAGCCGGGCTCGGCGATGGCGCCGCTGCCGGGCATCTCCGCCAAGATCGTCGACGACAACGCGGCCCCGCTCGGGGCCGGCGGCAACGGCTACCTGGTGCTCGATCAGCCGTGGCCGTCGATGCTGCGCGGCATCTGGGGCGACATGGACCGGTACAAGGACACCTACTGGTCCCGGTACGCCGAGGAGGGCTGGTACTTCGCCGGCGACGGCGCCCGCTACGACGAGGACGGGGCCCTGTGGGTCCTCGGCCGCGTCGACGACGTCATGAACGTCTCCGGGCACCGCATCTCGACCTCGGAGGTCGAATCCGCGCTCGTCGGGCACCCGGCCGTCGCCGAGGCCGCCGTCGTCGGTGCCGCCGACGAGACCACCGGCCAGGGCATCGTCGCGTTCGTCATCCTGCGCGAGGGCGTGGAGAACACCGGCGACGCGCTGATCGCGGAACTGCGCAACCAGGTCTCCACCGAGATCTCCCCGATCGCCAAGCCCCGGCAGATCTCCGTCGTGCCGGAACTGCCCAAGACCCGGTCCGGCAAGATCATGCGCCGCCTGCTGCGCGACGTCGCCGAGGGCCGCGAGCTCGGCGACACCTCCACCCTGGTCGACCCGAAGGTCTTCGAAGCCATCCGTTCCCAGAACAAGTAGGCAGCAGAGCTGCCGGTGTGTCCTTTGGGCGGCCCCAACAGCCCAAAGGACACACCGGCCGCGGAGCGGCCTAGACCTCGTCCAGCTGGCGATCCTTGGTCTCGTGCATCACGAGCAGCGCGACGAAGGTGAGTGCGGCCGCGGCCAGGAGGTACACCCCCACCCAGCCGACGCCGTAGGTCGTGGCGAGCCAGGTCGCGATGAACGGGGCGACGGCCGCGCCGAGGATGCTCGAGACGTTGTAGGCGATGCCCGATCCGGTGTAGCGCACGTTGGTGGGGAACAGCTCGGGCAGCACGGCGCTCATGGGACCGAAGGTGAAGCCCATCAGGATCATGCCGACGACCAGGAACAGCAGCATGCGCGGTTCGTCCATACCCTCCGGGTCGAGCAGGATCCCGAAGGTCAGGCCGAACGCCATGATGATCCCGGTGACGACGAGCAGGGTGATGCGGCGGCCGTAACGGTCGGCGAGCCGGCCGGACACCGGAATCGCGGCCGCGAAGAACAGCACCGCGACCAGCTGCAGCACCAGGAAGTCCGAGTACTGGAACCCGGCGCCGGTACCGCCTTGCGCGGGCGTCTTCCCGGTGCCGTGGCTGAGCACCCAGGTCGTCATGATGTAGAAGAGGGTGTACGTCGCGAGCATCACGAACGTGCCGATGATCAGCTGGCGCCAGCTGGTCCGGAAGACCTCGGCCAGCGGGGTCTTGACCTTCTTGCCCTCGGCGACGGCGCGGGCGAACACCGGCGTCTCCTCCAGCTTGAGCCGCACGTAGAGGCCGATGATCACCATCACCGCGCTGAGCAGGAACGGAATCCGCCAGCCCCACGTCAGGAACGCGCTGTCCAGGTCGGGCTCGGCGTTGTTGTGGTTCAGGAACAGGGTGATGATCAGGAACAGGCCGTTGGCCAGGAAGAATCCGATCGGCGCGCCCAGCTGTGGCCACATGGCGGCCCACGCCCGCTTGCCCTTCTCGGCGGTCTCGGTGGCCAGCAACGCCGCACCGCTCCATTCGCCCCCGAGGCCGACGCCCTGGCAGAAGCGCATGAGTGCGAGCAGCGCCGGGGCCAGCAGGCCCACCTGGTGGTACGTGGGCAGGATGCCGATCAGGAAGGTCGCGATGCCCATGGTCAGCAGCGAGCCGACGAGGGTGGCTTTGCGGCCGATGCGGTCGCCGAAGTGGCCGAACAGGATCGAGCCGACCGGGCGGGCGACGAACGCGAGACCGAACGTCGCGAGCGAGGCGAGCAGGGCGGTGGTGCCGTTGCCCTTGGGGAAGAACAGGTGCGGGAACACCGAGACGGCGGCGGTCGCGTAGATGTAGAAGTCGTAGAACTCGATCGAGGTGCCGACGGTACTCGCGACGATGATGCGGCTGCGCGGTACTCCCGCGACCAGCGATCCGTCTCGGCCGGCGGTGTTGTCGAGGGCAGTACTCACGAAACCAGCTCCAGAGATTCACATGATGGGAAACGATCCCAGCTTCTAGGAAAGTGAACACCTTCTTTCCGGAACGAATCAAATCGGACACCCGCCGACCGGCCGGACGGGGGGATACGATTCGTCGCCGGGTGCGCTGGGAATCCCGGTCGGCGGCAGCACCGTCGCCCCGCGGATTCGTCGATGGAAGGCCTTCGTGACTCAGCCACTGCGCTCGGAACTCACTCGGTACCTACGCACCGAGACCGTCGGTGGCGCCATCCTTCTGGTCGCCGCCGCCGTCGCCGTCCTGTGGGTCAACTCCCCACTCGGACCCGTCTACGAGAGGCTGCGCGACTTCACCGTCGGACCGGAGGCGCTGCACCTGCATCTCACCGTCGGCACCTGGGCACAGGACGGCCTGCTCGCCGTGTTCTTCTTCGTCGCCGGACTCGAACTCAAACGCGAACTCGTGATCGGTGAACTGGCGGACCGCAAGAAGGCCCTGCTGCCGGTCATCGCGGCCTGCGGCGGCGTGCTGCTGCCGGCACTCATCGCCGCCGCCGTCGGATGGGGCACCCCGGGCATGGACCGCGGCTGGGCAATTCCCGTCGCCACCGACATCGCCTTCGCCCTCGGAGTCCTCGCCCTCACCGGTTCCCGCATCCCCACCGGCGCGCGTGTCTTCCTGCTCAGCCTCGCCGTCGTCGACGATCTCATCGGCATCGCACTGATCGCCGTCCTGTTCACCACGTCCATCGCGGCGCTGTGGCTGCTCGGGACCGTCGCGTGCGCCGCCGCCTATCGGTACGCCCAGCACCGGCGGATCACGACCCCGTGGCTGTACGTCCCGCTCGCGCTGCTCACCTGGTACGGCATGCACGAGGCCGGCATCCACGCCACCATCGCGGGCGTCGTGCTGGGTCTGCTCACCCGCGTCCGCGCCGACCCAGGCGAGCGGCGGGCACCGGCCGAGCGGCTCGCCCACGACATCCAGCCCTGGTCCGCCGGCCTGTGCGTGCCCCTGTTCGCGCTGTTCGCCTCCGGCGTTCCCATCGACGGCGAGGTCCTCGCCGATGTGTTCACCAGCCCGGTGGGCCTGTCCGTTCTGCTGGGCCTGCTGATCGGCAAGACGGTCGGCATCTTCGGCGCGTCCTGGCTCGCGATCCGGGTTGGCGTAGCCACCAGGCCCGCCGGGCTGGCATGGGCGGACCTGCTGGCCCTCGCCGTACTCGGCGGCATCGGGTTCACCGTGAGCCTGCTCATCGCCGACCTCTCGCTCGCCGGTATCGACGGCGGGGCACCCGCGGAGATCGCGAAGGCGTCGGTCCTCGTCACGTCACTGATCGCCTCGCTGCTGGGATCGACGCTACTGTTACGGCGTGGGCGAGCCCACCGCAGTCATTACGAATCAACTGGAGGGGTCGACAAGTGAGCGTGACGAACGGGAACCGGAAGCAGGGTGACGGGGTACCGACGAGCATCTCGTCCATTCCGCTGACCGAGGTGCGCGCCCGCACTCCTCAGGAAGCGAGCATCGGGGACCTGGTCCGCGACGCCACAGCACAGGTCTCGACGCTGTTCCGCGCCGAGGTCGAACTCGCCAAGGCCGAGGTCACCGGCGAGGTGAAGAAGGGCCTGCAGGGCAGTCTGTTCTTCATCCTGGCCTTCGCGGTCCTGGTGTTCAGTTCGTTCTTCTTCTTCTTCTTCCTCGCCGAACTGATCGACATCTGGACGCCCCGCTGGCTGGCGTTCCTGATCGTCTTCCTCATCATGGTCGTGGTCACGGCGATCTTCGCCTTGATCGGGTACCTCCGGGTGCGCAGACTGCGCGCCCCGGAGAAGACCATCGACTCGCTCAGGCAGGCCCGTACCGTCCTGCCGCAGCAGCACGACGCGGAGCCGGCAGCGGGCCCCCGGCACGCGCGCTGACCCTCCACATGCAGGGCACCGTGTCCCTCCCCGACCCGTCCACGGTCCGGTTCCCCGGACCGTGGACGCACCGCGACATCCATGCCAACGGCATCCGCCTGCACGCCGTCGAAGCCGGCCCGTCCGGCCCCGACGCACCGCTGGCGCTGTTCCTGCACGGGTTCGCCGACCTGTGGTGGTCGTGGCGTCACCAGCTCACCGCCTTCGCGGACGCCGGCTACCGCGCCGTCGCCGTCGACCTGCGCGGCTACGGCGACTCCGACAAGCCCCCGCGCGGCTACGACGGCTGGACCCTGTCGGGCGACGTCGCAGGACTCATCCGCGCCCTGGGCTGCTCGGAGGCGACGTTGGTCGGGCACGCCGACGGCGGGCTGGTGTGCTGGGCGACGGCCGTGCTGCACCCGCGGCTCGTCCGGGCCATCGCCCTCGTGGACTCGCCGCACCCGATCTCACTGCGGGACGCGACGCTGCACGACCGTGCGCAGCGCGCGGCGCTGCTGCCCACGTTCCTCGCCTATCAGGTGCCGTGGCGGCCCGAACGCAAGCTCGTGCGCGACGACGGCTGGGAGATCGAACGACTGCTGCGGGCCCGCGCGGGCACCCGGTGGCAGCAGTCGGACGAATTCCGGGAGGTCGCCGAGCGGATGCGCTCGGCCATCCGGATTCCCGGCACCGCGCACTGCACGCTCGAATACCAGCGCTGGGCCTTCCGCAGCCAGTGGCGGCCGGACGGACGACGATTCATGGCGGCGATGGACAAGACGCTGACGCTGCCGGTCCTGCAACTGCACGGCGCGCTGGACCCGTACGTCGTACCGGCGACCGTGCGCCGGTGCGTGCGCCACGCTCCGGGCCGGAAACTGCTCATGATCGACGACGCCGGGCACTACGCCCATCAGGAACGTGCCGACGACGTCACCGCCGCGCTGCTCGACTTCGCCGCCGGGCTGTAGGAGCCCCGGCACTCAGGCGATGCAGGTTCCCGTCGCCACCGCCGCGAACGACTCGTCGGCCAGGTCCAACTGACTGCCGACCTCGGCCGCGGTCAGCACGAATCCGGTATCGCTGTTGTCCACGGCCGCCCCGAACACGACGCCCAGGACCCGGCCCTGCTCGTCGACGAGCGGACCGCCGGAATTGCCCTGGCGGATGGACCCGCGGACGGTGTACACCTCCCGTTCGACGGTGCCCGAGCGGTAGATGTCCGGTCCCTGCAGGTCGAGCGTCTCTCGGATGCGCGCGGCACTCGCCGTGTAGGGGCCCCCGCCGGGGTAGCCCAGGACGAGGGCGTCCTGTCCCGAGGCGGCCGGGTCCGGGGCGAATTCGAGAGGTGCCACGTCGAGTCCCGGCACCGAGAGGATCGCGACGTCGACCGCAGGATCGAAGAGCACGACCTCGGCGTCGAGCGCCCCGCCCAGCGTCTGCACCGACACCGCCGACGTGCCGGCGACGACATGGGCGTTGGTCATGACGCGTTCGGGCGCGACGACGAACCCGGAGCCCTCGAGCGCGCGCTGGCAGGTCGGCGCGATTCCGTTGATGCGCAGCACACTCGGATGCAGGTCGAGCGCGACGGGACTGGCGAGCACACTCGGGTCCGGCGGCTCCACCTCGGCGACCGGAGTACGCCCGAACGGACCGATGACGTCCGGCAGCCCCGAGGTGTCGAGCAGTGCCGAGAACTCCTTCGGGACACCGCGCAACCAGTCCGGGGCCAGCACGTCCACCGTGCTGAGCACCCGCGACCCGCGTACGGCCGCGGAGATCTCCGGCTGGGACGAGGCGGTGAGCGGAATGGCGAGCAGCCATGCCGCCACCAGCACCGCCACGGCCTGCAGGCCGGCCCCGACCACGCTGTCGACACCCCGCGCAACGGGGCTGTGCATGTTGCTCCGGGCTGCTCGGCCGAGCACCATGCCCGCGACCTCGCCGATGATGACGAGGACGACGATGAGCGCGATCCCCGCGAGGATCCGCATCCGGCCCTCCTCGACGTGCACGAGCACGTGCGGGGCGATGAGGATGCCGGCAACCGCGCCGAGCACCACGCCGAGGAACGCCAGTGCGGACGCCACCGCGCCCTGCCGCAGGCCGGACGACGCGGCCACGAGCACGACCAGCAGGATGAGCAGGTCGATCCATCCGGACGGCGTCACGGTTCGACCACCCCTGTCTCGAGCTCGGCGAGCGTGACGTCGAAGTCACGGATGTCGGTGTGGTCCCACTCGATCTCCCAGCCGGACACCGCGAACAGACCCGCCAGGATCCCCGCGGTGAATCCCCACACGAGCATGTCGTCCACCAGGAACGCCGGCCCCTGATAGCCGCGCTCGTGCCGGATCTGGAAGCGGTTGTCCGGGTCGAGCAGGTCGTGCAGGGACACCCGGACCACCCGGGCAGCCTCGCGGGGGTCGACCACCCCGATGGGTGTGGGCTTCTCCCAGAAGGCCACCACCGGGGTGACGTCGAATCCGGACGGCGGGATGAAGATCTCGGGCAGCACCGTCAGCGGACGGACCCCCGCGGGGTCGAGGCCCGTCTCCTCCTGTGCTTCACGCAGCGCCGTGGCGATCGGGCCGTCGTCCTCCGGGTCGGCGGCACCACCCGGGAACGCGACCTGCCCGCTGTGCTGACGCATCGTCGGCGCCCGCTGGGTGAGCAGGACGTCCGCGTCGGCGGGCAGTCCACCCCGGGCGAGAGGATCGGGTTCGGACGAGCCGCCGAACAGCACGAGCACGGCCGCGGGACGAACCGGAATCCCGCTCGGGGCCCGGCGGTCGAGCACCGGATTGACCCGGTGCGGATCGCTCGGCAGGACGGTGGACACGTGGCGCAGCCAGTACGGCGTCATACCTTCACTCCCAGGTGCTCCTCCACGGCGGCGGCGACCTCGTCGGCGCTGCGGAACGGCTGGGGCAGCACCTTGGCGACCGAACCGTCGGGCCGCAGCAGCACCGTCACCGGGAGCACCGGGGGCGACTGCACCGCGGCCTGTGCCCGCGCGGACCCGTCCTGCACGCCCGGCAGCTGCACGGCGTACTCGGCGAGCCGGGACAGGGCGTTGGCCTCGTTGGGATCGGTGTGGACGGTGACCACCGCAACGGCGTCCCCGGCGCGCTGCGCGTACTCCTGCAGGTAGGGCAGTTCTTCCGCGCACGGCCCGCACCACCACGCCCACAGGTTCACCAGGGCGGGCCGTCCCGCGAGCGCAGCCGCCAGATCGACGCTGCTGCCGTCGCCGAGACACTCGAACCGCAGCCCCGCGAGCGGTCCGGCTCCGTTTCCGGCCGGAGCCGGGCAGCCCTCGAGCGCCGCCGCGGCACGCAACGGCGCAAGGGCCTCGGGGGTGTCCTGGGCACGGCGGTCCACCGGCGCCGCGGTCGGCCGGGCACCGTCGACGGCCGATGCCGGATCGTCGGTATCGCGGGGCCAGATCGCGACGATCAGCGCCACCACGACGACGAGGGCCACCAGGCTCCAACGGCCTGCGCGGGTCAGTTGCACCGGGTCACCGTCCGGCCAGCTCGAGCAGGTGCTCGGTCTCCGGTCCCTTCACCAGCGCGGCGGCGGTCACAGGGTCGGTCGGTCCGATGCCGAAGGACGGGCAGTCCTTGGCCAGTACACAGATGCCACAGGCGGGTTTGCGGGCGTGGCACACGCGCCGGCCGTGGAAGATCACCCGATGCGAGAGCAGGGTCCATTCCTTGCGTTCGACGAGCGCACCGACGGCGTGTTCGATCTTGACCGGGTCGGTTTCCCCGGTCCACTTCCAGCGGTGCACGAGACGCTGGAAGTGGGTGTCGACGGTGATGCCGGGGATGCCGAACGCATTGCCGAGGACGACGTTGGCGGTCTTGCGCCCGAATCCGGGAAGTGTGACGAGATCCTCGAGCCGGCGTGGTACCTCGCCGTCGAAACGCTCGAGCAGGGCCTGGCCGAGACCGATCAGGGAGTTGGCCTTGTTGCGGTAGAAGCCGGTGGACCGGATGTACTCCTCGAGCTCGGCGCGGTCGGCCTCGGCGTAGGCGCGGGCATCCGGGTAGCGAGCGAACAAGGCCGGGGTCACCTGATTGACCCGCACGTCGGTGCACTGCGCGGACAGGATGGTGGCGACCGCCAGTTCGAGTGGCGTGGTGAAGTCGAGTTCGCAGTACACGTGGGGAAACGCCTCGGCGAGCCGCCGGTTCATGCGGCGCGCCCGGCGCACCAGGGCGAGCCGACTCTCGGGTGGGCGCTCGCCTCCGGACGCGCGCCGTCGGCGCACGTCGGGACTCTCGGACGGGGTCGCATGCACCTGCTCCACTGTACGTACCCGGCCCGTCGCGGATTCGGCGCTGTGTCGCTTCTGAGACCTTTCTTGTGTTTACTTCCCGGTATGCAAGCTCTTGCTGTCGTGCTCTTCCCCGTGCTGCTCATGCTGTTCGCATTGGCGATGGAGCGGGTCGAGTCCCGGCTGAGCCGTCTGTCCGTTCGCCAGCAGGAGGTCGAGGAGTTCCTCGACAAGGCGAGCCACGACGACGTCGCCACCCTGGCCAGGGAGGGATTCCCCCATGCTCTCGCCCGGTTCCACCGCCGCCGGCGGCGGGTCCTCGTCATGGAGCTCGACGATGCGGAGTCCGACATAGGAGAGCGTCGCGCGAGCTGATTTCGGGACGCTTCGATAGAATGCGTGGGCGCTGCTGCGGGAACGGCACGACGGTTGTCGTGGTGTCAATCACTCGTGCCGAGGGCGCGCACAGTAGACTTCGATTCCGTACGCGTTGCAGGCGGCCTGTCCGGGCGCCCGTGGACGTCGTGCAGACCCGGCAGCATGACGATGAGAATTACCCCCAAAGGAGCGCACGTGGACGACGTCCTGGCCAGAGCAGGCATCTTCCAAGGAGTCGAACCCTCGGCGGTTGCGGCGCTGGTCAAAGAGCTTCAGCCGGTCGATTTCCCCCGCGGACATGTCATCTTCAACGAGGGTGAGCCGGGCGACCGCCTGTACATCATCGTCTCCGGCAAGGTGAAGCTCGGCCGCCGTTCCCCGGACGGCCGCGAGAACCTGCTGACCATCATGGGTCCGTCCGACATGTTCGGCGAGCTGTCGATCTTCGACCCGGGCCCGCGCACCTCCACCGCGACCACCGTGACCGAGGTCCGCGCCGTGAGCATGGACCGCGACGCCCTCAAGGCCTGGATCGACCAGCGTCCGGAGATCGCCGAGCAGCTGCTGCGCGTGCTCGCGCGCCGCCTGCGCCGCACCAACAACAACCTGGCCGACCTGATCTTCACCGACGTGCCCGGTCGCGTCGCGAAGGCGCTGTTGCAGCTCGCGCAGCGGTTCGGCACCCAGGAGGCGGGTGCGCTGCGTGTCACGCACGATCTGACGCAGGAGGAGATCGCACAGCTCGTCGGCGCCTCCCGCGAAACCGTGAACAAGGCGCTGGCCGACTTCGCCCACCGCGGCTGGCTGCGGCTCGAGGGCAAGAGCGTGCTCATCTCCGACTCGGAGCGCCTCGCCCGCCGCGCGCGGTAGCCACCCCTTCCGAACGACCGAGGCCGGTGCATCGACGATGCACCGGCCTCGGGTCTTTTGACGTCAGGCGAAGCTGCGCAGGTACTCGAGCTGGACGTTGACCGACTTCTCCGCGACCGGCCACAGCGACGGGTCCACATCGGCGTACACGTGCTCGACGACGGATCGCGGCGTGGCGTCGTCCCCGAGCACCCGCAACGCGGCCCGCACCTGATCGAGCCGTTCCTCCCGATGGGCGAGGTAGCCGCGGGCGATGGTCTCCAGGTCGGGCAGGTCCGGTCCGTGACCGGGCAGCACCGTGTAGCCGCCACCCAGGTCGATCAGCCGGCGCAGCGACCCGAGGTAGTCGCCGAGGTCGCCGTCGGAGTCGTCGAGAACGGTGGTGCCCCGGCCGAGGATGGTGTCGGCGGTGAGCACGCTGCGGTCGTCCTCGAGGACGAAGGACAGCGAGTCCGCGGTGTGACCCGGCGTCGCGAGCACCCGGATCCGCAGCCCGGCCGCCTCGATCACCTCGCCGTCGGCCAGGCCCGCTCCCCCGCCGTGCCGGTGCCGCGCGTCCACGGCCCGTACCTCGGTGCCGGTGAGTTCCGCGAACCGTCCGGCGCCGTCGGTGTGGTCGCCGTGCCGATGGCTGACCAATGTCAGCGCCACGGGAACGCGGGCGACGCGGGCGAGGTGTGCCTCGTCGAGCGGGCCCGGATCGACCACGACGCATTCGTCGCTGCCGGGAGCCCGCAGGATCCAGGTGTTGGTGCCGTCGAGTGTCATCATCGACGGGTTCTCCGCCAGCACCACCGCGGCGTTGGCGGTGACCTGACGCAGCTGTGCGTACGCGGGGTGAACCAGCGTCACGATCCGGCCTCCTCCATGTGGGGTGCGTCCCACTCTAGATCCGGTCCACCCCGCACCCGTCAGCGCACCTCGGCGATGATCTCGACCTCGACGGGCGCGCCGAGCGGCAGCTCGGCCACGCCGACGGCGGACCGGGCGTGCACGCCTGCCTCCCCGAACACCTCGCCGAGGAGTTCGGACGCGCCGTTGATCACACCCGGCTGACCGGTGAAACCCTCCGCCGACGCGACGAAGCCCACGACCTTGACGATGCGGACCAGGTTGTCGATGCCGACGAGGTCGTCCACCGCGGCCAGCGCGTTGAGCGCGGCGATGCGCGCCGCGGCCTTCGCGTCCTCGGCCGTGACCTCGGCGCCGACCTTGCCCACCAGGCCCAGTGCGCCGTCGACGAACGGCAGCTGGCCGGAGGTGTAGACGTGGTCACCGGTGCGGACGGCGGGAACGTAGGCGGCGACGGGCGCCGCGACCGGCGGCAGGCTCAGGCCCAGCTCGGCGAGTCGTGCCGTCCAGTTCCGTCCGGCGGAATCCTCTGTTGCCACGCCGATCAGCCCTTCGGGCGCTTGAGATACGCGACGTGCTGCTCACCGGTGGGTCCCGGAAGCACCGATACGAGTTCCCAGCCGTCGGCTCCCCACGTGTCCAGGATCTGCTTCGTGGCATGGGTCAGCAGGGGCACCGTCGCGTACTCCCACGTTGTCAATTCGCTCATGTCTCGACCCTATATGCGCACGGGACTTATAGGCTCGACGTCGTGGCATCAACGACTGCTGAACACGACGTCTGGCCGGCGAAGGCTGCGCAGGCGCGGCTGCACTTCGTCTCGGGCAAGGGCGGCACCGGTAAGTCGACCGTCGCGGGGGCCCTGGCCCTTGCGCTGGCGGCCGGGGGCCGCAAGGTGCTCCTGGTGGAGGTGGAGGGACGGCAGGGCATCGCCCAGCTGTTCGACGTACCGCCGCTGCCGCCGGCCGAGACCAAGATCGCCACGACGGACAGCGGTGGCGCGGTGTACGCCCTGGCTCTCGACATCGAGACGGCCTTCCTCGAGTACCTGGACATGTTCTACAACCTCGGGTTCGCGGGTCGGGCGATGCGCCGGATCGGTGCCATCGAATTCGCGACCACGCTGGCGCCGGGTCTTCGGGACGTGATCCTCACCGGCAAGATCAAGGAGACCGTGGTGCGCACCGACCGCACCGGTGAACCCGTGTACGACGTGGTCGTGGTGGACTCTCCGCCGACGGGACGCATCGGCAGCTTCCTCGACGTGACCAAGGCGATGGCCGACCTCGCCAAGTCGGGTCCGATCCGGTCCCAGAGCGAAGGGGTCGTGCGGCTGCTGCACTCCGACGAGACCATGGTCCACCTGGTCACGCTGCTCGAGGCGCTGCCGGTGCAGGAAACCTCCGACGCGGTGAGCGAGCTCCTCGAGGCGGACCTGCGGCTCGGCACCGTGATCGTCAACCGGACCGCCCCCGACTTCCTGCCCGAGGAGATGGTGGACGAGGCTGCGGCCGGCCGGATCGACGCGGCCGCGGTACGTGAGGGCCTCGACCGCGCGGGGGTCGCGCTCGGCGAAGAGGACTTCGCGGGTCTGCTGACCGAAACGATCGAGCATGCATCCACCCTGCAGGCGCAGCAGGTCAGCGCCGCCCAACTCGACGAGGTGAACGTGGCACGAATGCATCTGCCCGCGCTGGCGGACGGCGTGGATCTCGGCGGGCTGTACGAGCTCGCGGAGCAGCTCGGCGAACAGGGTGTGCGGTGACCGCGCCGCGGGCGCACCATGCGCCGCCGCTCGACGTTCGGTCCATCCTGGCCGATCCCTCGTCGCGCATCATCGTGTGCACCGGCGCGGGCGGGGTCGGGAAGACCACGACCGCTGCGGCGCTGGCGTTGCGTGCCGCAGAGCAGGGCCGCAACGTCGTGGTGCTGACGATCGATCCGGCCCGGCGGCTGGCCCAGGCACTGGGTGTGCAGGCCCTCGACAACAGTCCGCAGCTCGTGCAGCTGGGGCCGGGCGCGAAGGGCGAACTGCACGCGATGATGCTGAACATGCGCCGCACCTTCGACGACATGGTGCTCGAGCACTCGACGCCGGAGAAGGCACAGCAGATCCTCGACAACCCCTTCTATCAGACCGTGGCCTCGTCGTTCTCCGGCACTCAGGAGTACATGGCGATGGAGAAGCTCGGGCAGCTCGCGGCGAGCGACACCTGGGACCTGATCGTGGTCGACACCCCGCCGTCGCGCAATGCGCTGGACTTCCTCGATGCACCGCAGCGACTCGGTGCGTTCCTGGACGGCCGGATGATCCGGATGTTCACCGCGCCGGGGCGAGGGCTGGGACGGCTGGTGACGGGCGCCATGGGACTGGCCCTGAAAGCGGTCTCGACGATTGTCGGTAGCCAGATGCTCTCGGACGCATCGGCTTTCGTGCAGTCCCTGGACTCGATGTTCGGCGGCTTCCGGGAGCGGGCGAATCGCACCTACCAGTTGCTGCAGCAGCCGGGCACCCACTTCATGGTGGTCGCGGCGGCCGAACCGGACGCGCTGCGGGAAGCATCGTTCTTCGTCGAGCGGCTGTCCGAGGACCGCATGCCGCTCGCGGGGCTTGTCCTCAACCGCACGCACCCGACCCTGTGCTCGCTACCGGCCGACCACGCCCTGACCGCGGCGGATCTGCTCGAGGAGCAGGACCGCAAGGAGAACGCGCCGGCCGAGGCCGTGCTGCGGGTCCACGCGCACCGGGCGGTGACGGCGAAGCGGGAGCTGCGGCTGCTGGCCCGATTCACGAGTGCGCATCCGCGGGTGCCGGTCGTCGGTGTACCGTCGCTGCCCTTCGAGGTCTCGGATCTCGAGGCACTGCGCGCCGTCGCCGATCAGATGACCCGCGAGGCATGACCTCGCGGGTTCGCCGATCGGTCAGACGGCGCTCTGGTGCTGACGCTGAGCCTCGAAGAAGTCGGCCCAGGAGTCGACTTCGGGATGCTGCTTGAGCAGCGCCCGGCGCTGACGTTCGGTCATCCCGCCCCAGACGCCGAATTCGACGCGGTTGTCGAGGGCGTCGGCGCCGCACTGGAGCATCACCGGGCAGTGCCGGCAGATGACTGCGGCCTTGCGCTGGGCGGCGCCACGGACGAACAACTGATCGGGGTCCACTTCACGGCATCGGGCTTTCGACACCCATGCGATGCGTGCTTCTGCTTGGTCTACGTCGAGCCGGGCCATGGGGGTGGTCATGTGCATTCAGTTGCCCCTTACTCTCCGAACGCCGTGTCACGGGGTCCTGGAAGGCACGCAGTATCGACGGCCTAGCACGACCGTTCTGCGCCACATTCCTATTCAGGTGTTATCTGCATCACACTGAGGACTCAATCTAGGTAAAGAGTTCCCCGTGCGCAAGGTGGAGAAACACTTTTCTGGTACGCCCGTGCATCACTGCACGTCGGAGGGTTTTCGCCAGCGCAACGCGGACACGGGAACGTGTGCGGCGGGGTCCGTGCTCCGCCTCGGCACGTACTGTGTAGGCGTGTCGATCGGAAAAACGGTGGCGAAGCTCGCAGGATGCACGGCACTGGGCGGAGTCCTGCTGGCCGGTGTGATGTTCCCGGCGGCCGGAGGGTTCGGGTACGTCTCGAACCGCGCCGCGGACACGGTGGACAACAGTTCCGCCGAACTCGTCGAGGGGGTGGTGCCCGCGGTCACCACCATGACCGACGCCGCGGGCACGCCCATCGCCTGGCTCTACGACCAGCGCCGGTTCGAGGTGCCGAGCGACCAGATCTCCAACGAGATGAAACTCGCCATCGTCTCCATCGAGGACAAACGCTTCGCCGAACACCAGGGCGTCGACTGGCAGGGCACGATCCGTGCCTTCCTCACCAACACGACCAGCGGGCAGGTCGAGCAGGGCGCGTCCACGATCGATCAGCAGTACGTGAAGAACTACCTGCTGCACGTGGTCGCCAAGACCGACGCCGAGCGCCGCGCCGCGATCGAGACGACACCCGCGCGCAAGATCCGGGAGATCCGGATGGCGCTGACGCTCGACGACGAGCTGACCAAGGACGAGATCCTCACCCGTTATCTGAACCTCGTGCCGTTCGGGAACGGATCCTTCGGTGTGCAGGACGCGGCCCAGACGTACTTCGGCATCGACGCGAAGGACCTGAACGTCACCCAGTCCGCGATGCTCGCCGGCATGGTGCAGTCCAGCTCCGCGCTGAACCCGTACACCAATCCGGACGGCGTGCTGGCGCGGCGCAACGTCGTGCTCGACACGATGATCCAGAACATTCCCGAGCGCGCTGCCGAGATCCGCGCCGCGAAGGAGCAGCCGCTCGGCGTCCTGCCCGAGCCGAAGACCCTGCCGCGCGGGTGCATCGCCGCGGGCGACCGGGGGTTCTTCTGCGAATACGCGCTGCAGTACCTGGCCGAGGCCGGGTTGTCCCGCGAGCAGATCGACAGGGGCGGGTACCTCATCCGCACCACGCTCGATCCCGAAATCCAGAACTCGGTGAAGTCGTCGCTGGACGAGTTCACGAGCCCGACCGTCGATGACGTCGCGACGGTGATGAACGTGATCCGGCCCGGGGAGGATTCGCATCGTGTCCTCGCGATGGGGTCGAGCCGCGTATACGGCCTCGACGGCGAGGCCAACCAGACGGTGCAGCCGCAGCCGTACTCCCTGACCGGTCACGGCGCCGGCTCGGTGTTCAAGATCTTCACGGTGGCCGCGGCGATGGAGAAGGGCCTCGGCACGAGCGCCGTGCTGGACGTGCCGGCCCGCTACAACGCCCGCGGCCTCGGCGACGGCGGCGCCCCCGGGTGCCCGCCGGCCACCTACTGCGTCGAGAACGCCGCGCCGTACCCGTCGAAGCTGTCGGTCACGGACGCACTGGCGCAGTCCCCCAACACCGCCTTCGTCAAGCTGATCGAGGCCACCGGTGTGGACTCCGTCGTCGACATGTCGGTGCGGCTCGGCCTGCGCTCCTACGCCCAGCCCAACTCCTCCGGTTTCGGCGAGCAGAGCATGTCCGAGATGCAGAAGGCGCAGCACCTCGGTTCGTTCACCCTGGGACCCACCTGGGTCAACCCGCTGGAGCTGTCCAACGTCGCGGCGACGCTCGCCTCCCACGGCAAGTGGTGCCCGCCCACGCCGATCGACGCCGTGTTCGACCGCGAGGGCAAGCCCGTGCCCATCACCCAGCAGGCATGCGAGCAGGTCGTCGAGCCGGGCCTGGCCGACACGCTCGCCAACGCCCTGGGCAAGGACACCTCGGGCGGCGGTACGGCGGCCGGCGCGGCCGGCTCGGTGGGCTGGAACCTGCCGGTGTCGGCCAAGACGGGAACCACCGAGTCGCACATGTCCTCGGCCTTCCTCGGCTTCACCAACAATCTCGCCGGAGCCGTCTACACGTACGGCGACTCGCCTACGCCGGGGCAGATCTGCTCCGGTCCGGTACGCCCCTGCTACGACGGCAACCTGTTCGGCGGCACCGAGCCCGCACGCACGTGGTTCGATGCGCTGCTGCCGGTCGCGAACAAGTTCGGCCCTACCGCGCTGCCACCCGTGGATCAGAAGTACGTGCGCGGCGCCGGCAACGCGCAGGTTCCCAACGTCGTGGGCCTGAACCGGCAGCAGGCCAGCCAGCGCCTGATCGACGCCGGGTTCCAGGTGACGGAGACGACCGTCAAGGCGGAAGGCCGCAGTGGCACCGTCGCCTCGGTCTCGCCGTCCGGTTCCGCAGTCCCGGGCTCGACGGTGACGATCTTCGTCAGCGACGGTTCGGTGCGCGCCGCGCCGCCGAGCCCGAGTGCGACACCGGCCCGGCCGAGCGAGAGCCGGGTGCCGGACACGACGGTGCCGGCCGCGCCGGCACCCATCCCGGGACGATGACCGCCGCCGCCCGGTCGCGCGACGACCGGACGGCGCCGTCGTCTACAGGCGCGACTTGACGGCGGCGGACAGGCGCTTGCCGTCGGTCTTCCCGGCGGCGATGGCGGTCGCCGCCTTCATGACCTGACCCATCTGCCGCGGCCCCGGCCGCTCCCCGATCTCCTCGGCGACCTGGGCGATGGCGGTGTCCACCACGTCGGCCAGTTCGGCGTCGGTGAGCGGGGTCGGCAGGTACTCGTCGATGATGCGGGCCTCGGCGTGCTCCTTGGCGGCCAGTTCTCCTCGGCCGTTCTCGGTGTACACCTCGGCAGCCTCGCCACGCTTCTTCGCTTCGCGCGCGAGCACCTTCACGACTTCCTCGTCGGTGAGATCGCGTGCCTGCTTGCCGGCGACTTCTTCGGTCTGCACGGCGGCGAGCAGCATGCGCAGCGTGTTGGTGCGCAGCGAATCCTTGTCCTTCATCGCGGACGTGAGGTCGGCGCGGAGCGTGGCTTTGAGCGAGGACGTGGTCTCGGACATACCTCGACGCTACGCGGTGCCCTGCGAACCCGTGCGCGGACGAGCCCCGGCGGTACGCTGGAGACGTGCCAGACGTTCCCATTCTCCGACGTGCCGCGATCGGCGCGGCCGGTGCCGCTGTTCTCGGCCTCGGCTATGCGACGCTCGTCGAACGCAACGCCTTCGCTCTGCGGGAGGTGACGCTGCCGGTGCTCGCGCCGGATGCCTCGACGCTGCGCGTGCTGCATCTGAGCGACATCCACATGACGCCCGGGCAGCGGCTCAAGCAGAACTGGCTTCGCGAACTCGATCGCCTCGAACCCGACCTGGTGATCAACACCGGCGACAACCTCGCGCACCCGAAGGCGGTCCCCGCCGTCGTGCAGGCGCTCGGCGGTCTGCTCGCCCGGCCGGGCTTGTTCGTCTTCGGCAGCAACGACTACTTCGGGCCGCGGGTGAAGAACCCGCTGAAGTACTTCGACCGCGACCACGAGCGCGTGCACGGCGCGCCGCTGCCCTGGAGCGATCTGCGCGCCGCGTTCAGCGAGCGCGGCTGGCTCGACGTCACGCACGTGCGGCGCGAGCTCGAGATCGCCGGGGTGCGCATCAGCGCGGCCGGTGTCGACGACCCGCACATCGACCGGGACCGGTACGACACCGTCGCCGGTCCCGCGAATCCGGCGGCGGATCTGCGACTGGGGCTGACCCACTCGCCCGAACCGCGGGTGCTGGACCGGTTCGCGGACGACGGGTACGACCTGGTGATGGCGGGGCATACCCACGGTGGTCAGCTGTGCCTGCCGCTGGTCGGCGCGCTGGTGACCAACTGCGGGCTGGACCGGTCGCGGGTCAAGGGACCGTCGCGCTGGGGGTCGCACATGCGGTTGCACGTCTCGGCGGGCATCGGCACGTCACCGACGGCACCCGCCCGGTTCTGGTGCCGCCCCGAGGCGACGCTGCTGACGCTGGTTCCGGCGCCGCGAGAGCAGGCTCGAAGCACTGCGGACGTAGGTACCCGGAGCACCTTCTCGCCGCACTGACCAGGCGATTTAACCGTCACCCCCATCGTGCTGTAAGCTGACCGAGGTTCGAAACGGGGTGTGGCGCAGCTTGGTAGCGCGCTTCGTTCGGGACGAAGAGGTCGTGGGTTCGAATCCCGCCACCCCGACTCGTGAAGAACATCGAAGGACCCTCTCCACTCACGGAGAGGGTCCTTTCGTTTTGCGGGGGTGCCGAGACCGGACTCGTCGGTGAGGGTAGCCTCCCCTCATGCATCAGCTCGGACATCTCTGCCGCCGCACCGCTGCGGCCCTGCTCGTCACCTTCACCGTCGCCGCATGCGGCGGGGCGACCGAATCCACCCGCGACACCGGCGCCGGCAACGCCGACGTGGCAACCGGGGGCCGGCTCTTCGCCACAGCGGACGAGGAGACGGCGGAACTCGGCAGCGACGCGGCACCCGGACAGTTCCCTCGGGTCGTCACCCATGCCGCCGGTGAGACGACGCTCGCAGCCGAGCCGCAGCGGGTAGTCGTGCTCGACGGCGGCGAGCTCGACGACGTCCTCTCCCTCGGCCTCACGCCCGTCGGCATCGCCAGTCCCGAGGGCGCCGCGGAGCAGCCGTCGTATCTGGCGGACCGGCTCACCGACGTGGCCGACGTGGGCACGATCAACAACCTCGATCTCGAGGCCATCGGCGCGCTGCGACCGGATCTGATTCTCGGCAGCAAGCTGCGCGCGGACAAGATGTACTCCCAGCTGTCCGCCATCGCTCCGACCGTCTTCTCGATCCGCCCCGGCTTCCCGTGGAAGGAGAACTTCCTGCTCGTCGCGGACGCACTCGGCAGGGAGGAGAAGGCGGAGTCCGTTCTGAACGACTACCAGACCCGCGCCGACGAGGTGCGGGAGTCGATCCAGGGCGATCCGAGCATCTCGCTGGTGCGGTTCATGTCCGGCAGGATCCGCTTGTACGGGAACCTCTCGTTCATCGGGGTCATCCTGCAGGACGTCGGGTTGCGACGGCCGCCGGTCCAGGACCTCGACGAGCTCGCCGCCGAGGTCAGCCCGGAAACAATCACGGAGGCAGACGGCGACTGGATCTTCTATTCGAGCTACGGCCGGGAAACCGACGAGGCGGCCGTGGTCGGCGGCCCCCTGTGGTCGAGCCTTCCAGCCGTGCGGCAGGGACGCGCGGTCGCGGTGAGCGACGAGACGTGGTTCCTCGCCCTCGGCCCGACCGGCGCGATGCTCGTTCTCGACGACCTCGAACGGTTGCTCGCACGGCAGTGACCGGCGTCAGATCCGCACCTCGTCGCGCCATCGGGTCAGCAGAGCGGCGTCACCGGACACGTCGAATTGCCCGAGGGACGCGCGGTTCCACAGCAGGAGCAGCAGATCCGACGCCCGTCCGCGCACTGTGACGTCTCCTGCAGCACGGGTGTGCCCCAGGGTCGGCCCGTCGGCCGTGAAGATGATCGTCCACTCGCCCTCCACCGCGGGGTCGGTCGCGTGCAGGTGCATCGTCCTCCCCGATCGCGGCAGCGAGCCGGCACCGTCCGCCCCACCGAGGGCGCGGAACGGGAGCAGCACCCCGAAGAGTTCGTCGATGCCTTCGACGGCCAGCGCGGTCTCGACGGGCGTGGTGCCCACACCTGCGGCGAGCTCGGCGTCGATCCGGTGCAGCGCGGTCTCGACGGCCATGCGACGAACCCAGAACGATGCCGGCTGCAATCCGGCGAAGGTCTGTTCCTCCCCGTTCGGGTCGGCCGCCTGCACGGCCTCGGTCAGCTCGTCGAGTCCGTCCCGCACCCACGGGAGGACGGCGGCCCCGGCCGGAGCCGGCGGGATCTCGGTGCGACGGCCGGCCCGCAGCCAGGCTGCCGCGTTCCGGTGCACGCGGCCGACGTGCCCGGCGAGCCGTTCGACGGACCACCGCGGGCACGTCGGGACCGGCCGGTCGAGCCGGCCTCCACCGACGGCGAGCAGCCGCTCGGTGTCCGCGCGCAGCAGCTTCAGGTAGGACGCTCGATCCACGTCTCGATTATGCGGCGAGGGCACCTGGTTTCCCGCCGGAGCGCCCCTCTCAGCGCGCCGTCTCGCGCACGCGCAGTGTCATCACGTCGACCGGCTCCCCGACGTCCGAGAGCCCGTCGGACTTGCGGGCGGTGACGGTGCCGAACTCGACGATCTCCCCGCCGTGGGTGCCGGCGAACGCGTACAGGCCGTACGTGCCGTTCGCCGCACCGTCGCTCACCGTGAACGCGATCCGCTCCTCGAGGGTTTCCCCCGCCGCCAGGTCGACGTCGATCGGGTCCAGGACCGGCTCGCCTTCCTCGCCGTTGGGGCGGACCGCGCCGGCCCACACCTGCCCTGTGTAGGGCGCATCGTCGGGTGCTTCGACCAGCAGGGTGGCCTCGATCACCCCACCGGATGCGGGCAGCTTCGTGGACGTGTCCGCGGTCAGGGAGACGCGCACGGGCAGATCCGTTCGGGGAACGGCAGGACGGGTCGACGACGGGGAGCCGTCGCCGATCTCGGGCCAGCCGTTGGCCCACACGATGCGGTCGATCATGCCTTCCCGCCGTTGAGCGCCGCTGGGCAACTGGAGATTGTCGCGGGGGATCGCGTGGTAGACGATCCAGTCGTCGCCGGCGTCGTCCGTGACCACCGTGTTGTGCCCGGGCCCTGCCCACGGGTCGCTGCCGGCCAGGATGAGCGCGCCGCCGCCCCCGTCGAGATCGTCGCCCTTGCGGTCGACGTACGGGCCGGTCAACGACTCGGACCGGCCGACGAGCACCCGGTACGCGGTGTCGGCGCCGTTGCAGCAGTGGCCGGAGGAGAGGAACAGGTAGTAGTAACCGTCGCGATACTCGACGTGCGGTCCCTCGAAGCGTTCGTCCGCGACCCGGACCGGTTCGCCGGCAGGCGCGGTTCCCTCCGCATTCAGCGGGATGGCATAGACGCCTTTGAAATTGCCGACGAACATCGTCTTCGTGGTGCCGTCGTCCCAGACGAACGGATCGATCGTGCCCTGGACTCCGACGTCCTCGGCGCAGAACACGGGACGACCCAGGTCGGTCCAGGGGCCGGCCGGCCCAGGGGCGGTGGCGAGACCGATGCACGGATTCGCGCCGTCCGGGAGCGCGTAGTAGAGGCTGTAGCCGGAGTCCGACTCGATCACGTGGGGGGCCCAGACGTAGTTGTCCGCCGGGTGCCAGCCGGGAATCTCGGAGAAGACGTCGTCGACGAACTTCCAGTCGGTGAGGTCGAAGGACGTGAAGACGGACATCCCTCGCAGTCCTTGCCCGTCGCCCCAGTCGTCGCCCGTGGTGTACATGTAGTACGCCCCGTCGGAGGCGCGCACGATGCTGGGGTCGGCCGCCACCGGTTCGACGATCGGGTTCGCCGCGGCCGACGGCGCCGGGGCGATCAGGCAGGCGAGCAGCGCTGCAGCGGCGGCGGATCCCCGACGGACGTGGCGTCGCGCCGCGTGTGTGCCTCCTGCGTTCTTCCCCGTCTCGAACTTCCGCACGTCGCTCCCACCGTCGCACTCACATGGAACGGGGCAAATGTATACGGATGTGACTGATGTGAGAGTTGTGAACGGCGGAAGCCGCCGTATCGAAACCGAACCGTGCCCTCTGATCGGTCCCGCACCTCACCCCGGCGGCAGCAACCGATCGAGGAATCCGTTGGTGAACACCCGGTGCGGGTCGTGCCGGTCGAACGACGCGCGCGCCGCGTCCCAGCCCTCGTCGGCGGACAGCCCCGTGCGGTACATCGCCGGAACGACCTCACCGAGGAACCTCGGATCCCGGTACCCACCCTCCGCGTCGAATGCCCATCCCTTCGACCACTCCGACCGGAAGGTCGCGTAGTCACCGGAGTAGCGGTCGGCCATCCACTGCTCCATCTCCTGGAAGAAGGCGGACTGTCCCGCGGTGCCGGGAACGGAGACGACGTTCATCCAGATGGCCGTGTCCCAGTCGGGCCGGTCGGGACGGGGCCGCACGGCCGACAGGTTCGGCGCGCCCGCCGACTCGACGAGCACCTCCGACTGATCGTCGACGGTGCACAGCCGCACCTCGAACGGCATGTTGACCGGGTACTGCCCGAGCGAGGCGTAGTGGGTCATCCGTTCGTGCAGCCAGGTGGTGAACTCGTGGATGACGCGGGCGATGTTCGCGCGCCGCGTGAGGACCACCCCACCGCCGGCGACGACGCGCAGCGTGGTGGCCCGCAGATAGAACAGCAGGTCCTTCGACCAGCCCCACAGGTCGGCGGTGCCGGTGGCGGCGAGACCGGCGGCGACGGCACCGAACTGGGCGGCGCCGAATGCCGGGGTGGCGGCCTGCATCCCGCTCGCCACCTGACCGAGAGGCGTGGTGACCTCCTCGGGGATGCTGTCGGAGAAGAAGTAGTTGTACGGCCCGTGCACCTCGCGCGCGGTCGACGGCTTCTCGGGGCACACCGACCAGATCTTCAACCACGGCGTCCGGGTGAAGGGGAACCAGATCGCCTCGACGCGGCCGGACTCTTCGACGAACCGCTCGAAGGTGCGTCCCGGAGCGCCGGGCGGGGCGAACAGTTCCTGCCACGGCACGTCGGTGAAACTCTGGCAGCGCAGCCGGTAGTTGGCCCCGGCCTGCAGGGTCACCGAGGTGACGAAGCTGCGGCCCAGGTGGGCGAGCAGGGGCGTGATCTCGGGTTCGGACCGACGGAACTCCCGTAGTTCGTAGGCCCCGGCGGCGACGTTCCACACGACGGCGGTGAGTGCGACGACGAGGTTCGACAGGGAGCCGAACGACTGGCCGGGGATCGCCCGCTCCCCCGCGGCCGGGTAGGTGGCGCCGTGCGCGCCGATCGACAGCGCTCCGGCGATGGTGATGTCGCCGATGGCGGGCGCATTGGCCCAGCCCAGGCCGTGCCGCTCCAGCGCGGTGAGGATCGACTCGATGCTCGCACCCGCGCCGGCGGTGACGGTGGCGGGCGTTCCCGCGGGGTCGACGGTGACGGAGTTCAGGTGTGCCATCGTGTCGATCAGCACGATCTTCTCGACGCTCTCGCCGGGCACGACGGTCAGCGGGCTCCAGCTGTGCATGGTGCCGCGCGGGCGGACGCGGTAGCCGTGGGAGCGGGCCCAGTCGGCGATGCGCACGACGTCGTGCGCATCGCGCGCGGTGGCGGTCCACACCGCGTCGAAGTGGATCGTCCGGGCCCAGTTCTCGAAGCGCTGCTGGGCCAGCGGGATATCCGCGGGGAACGCGGGGGGCGCCGGAATGGTGGCGCGCGGATCACCGACCGGGACGGCGCCGGCGGGTTTCCAGGCGAGACCGGTCAATCCCACGGCGCCGGCGGCGCCGAGGAAGCCTCGTCGACTGAGGGGCGTGGTGGAGACGGGGGTGCCGTCCGTCCGGGCGTCGCGGGCTTTCACCGGGCAGGGCTCCGATCTGGCGAGAGGCAGAAACAGAGCAAAAATAGAACAAGTTCTCTTTCGATGCCAGTGGTTCCGGAATCCGCGTCAGCTGCCCGCGCGCGACACCCCGACGGCTTCGCGCAGGAGTTCGGGCGCGCCGTCGATCGACCACACCGCCATCGCGACCGCGGCGATCGTCAGCGCCGGGCCGAGGATCGCCAGCTCGAACGCGCCGCCGGCGCGGATGGCAAGGAACCCGGGCATCCTGATCTCCCACCAGCGCTCACCCCGCCAGGGCACGAACGGCGCGAGGAACGGGATGCCCTCCTTGGTGACGGCGTCGCCGAGGCAGTGCGTCGCGCACCCGAGCGCCACCGCCACCCCGAGGCCCACCGAACCCACCTCGCCGGGGAACCAGTTCCACATGAGCACCGACAGCACCGCCGAGGTCGCGGTCACCACGAGCCACCCGTTGCGCTTGGCCCAGCCGTCCGCGAGCCCGCGCAGCGCCAGGCCGAGCGTGACGAACAGGACGGCGACGACCGCGACCCGGTCGAACCGGGCGACGAGCATGGACACCCCCGCCCCCAGCAGGGCCGCGAACAGGGCCGTGTGTGTCAGCGTGCGATGGCCACCCCGGCGGCTGCGGTCACGGCGGCCTTTGGTGAGCGTGTAGTAGCCGAGCGAGAGGTTGTCGATGCCGCGCGCCGCCACCTGACTGACCGGTCCGAAGGACCGCGCCACCGTCGACTGGGGGGTGTCGAGATCCGGCAGCAGGGCGGAGCCGGCACAGACCGCGGCGAACGCGAAGGTCTCCGCCGTGGAGGCGGGCCCGCCCCACTCCGGGGGCAGCACGTCGGCGACGAGGAGGCCGACCAGCGCCCCGGACACCGCGTGGGTAGGACCCATGACCATCGCTGCAGGCACCTTTCGATCGGAGAACGGACCGGTGCCAACGTAGCAATCACATCCGACACTTCAGTAACACAGGTGTTCGATCGCCCGGAGTACTCGCCGGAGCGCACGAAGGGCCACCCGCGGGAACGGGTGGCCCTGACGGATGTGCCGGCTCAGGCGAGCTGGGCCTGCCACATCCAGTGCGTCTGCTCGAGACCGGCGGTCTGGGCGATGAGCAGGTCCTGCGTGACCGGGTCCGCCTCGTCCGTCGCCGCGATGCGCTCACGCAGGCGGCCGATGACGGCCGACAGATTGTCGGTGATGGACGCGACGACCTGCTCGTCCTTGGTCCAGCCCGCGCCGAATCCCTTGGTGCCCGAGTCCTGGGCGACGGTCGTGGCCCGTCCGTCCGGGCTGACGCCGATCGCCGTGAGTCGCTCCGCCACCTCGTCGGTGTAGGTCCGGGCGGCTGTGACGATCTCGTCCAGGGCGAGGTGCAGGCTGCGGAACTGCGGGCCGACGACGTTCCAGTGCGCCTGCTTGGCGATCAGGCTCAGGTCGATCATGTCGACCAGGGTGCCCTGGAGGGCGTCCCCCGCGATCTTCTGCTGCTCCGGATTCAGCGTGCTGGTGATCGGTCCGGTCATGATCCGAGCTCCTATCCGTGTCGATGTGCCTCCCGGCGGCGACGGACGTCGCGCCGGCCGTGCTTCGGACATACTCCCCTGGTTCAACGCCCGAGGCGGTGACCCGGTTCCCTGTGGCCGCAGGCAACGAAGTGGACACGGGATTCCCTGTTTCCGGAGTGTCCGTGGCGGCCGTGCCCCCGTGGGCGGATGATGGAGGAAGAATCCACACCGAGGGAGGACAGAGAGATGCAGACGGTCGTCGTGTGGATACTGGCCACCCTCCTCTACTGGTGGGGCCTGCTCTGACGCGCGGTCAGGCCCGGCCCGACCGAACGCCCTCCTCGACCTTCTTTCCGAGGTCCGTGTCGACGTTCGACCAGTATTCGAAGATCCGGTCGTACAACGCCTCCGAGGTTCCGCCGAGGATGTGTCCGACGATGTTGCCCACAAGCCGCTCCCGGGCGGCGTCGTCGAGCACCTCGCGCACGAGCGTGCCGGCCTGACCGAAGTCGTCGTCCTCGGCATGCCGGACGTAGCCGGCCCGTACCGCCTCGGTGCCGAACTCCCACCGGCCTTCGTCGCCGGCCACCCGCGGGTCGGCGTGCGGGCCGCCGAAGCTGTTCGGCGCATAGACCGGGGTGCCCGGGTCGTTGAACGAGTACCGCATCGCGCCGTCCTGCGAGTACGAGTTCACCTCGTTCTTCGGCGCGTTGACCGGCAGCTGCGCGTGGTTCGCGCCGATGCGGTAGCGGTGCGCGTCGGCGTAGGAGAACACCCGGCCGAGCAGCATCTTGTCCGGCGACAGGCCGATGCCCGGCACGATGTTCGACGGCGCGAACGCGGCTTGCTCGATCTCGGCGAAGAAGTTGCGGGGGTTGCGATTCAACGTCCAGGTGCCGACCTCGATCAGCGGGTAGTCACGCTGGGACCACACCTTGGTCAGGTCGAACGGGTTGAAGCGATACCCCTCAGCTTCGGCCACGGGCATGATCTGCACCTTCAGCGTCCAGCTGGGGAACTCGCCCCGCTCGATCGCGTCGTGGAGGTCGGCGCGATGGTAGTCCGGGTCGGTACCGGCGAGCCGGTCGGCTTCGGCCTGGGTGAGGAATTCGATGCCCTGGTTCGTCTTGAAGTGGTACTTGACCCAGAACCGCTCACCTCCGGCGTTGACCCACTGGTAGGTATGGGAGCCGAAACCGTCCATGTGGCGCCAGGTTCGGGGGATGCCCCGGTCGCCCATCAGCCATGTCACCTGGTGCGCGCTCTCGGGACGCAGCGTCCAGAAGTCCCACTGCATGGTGTGGTCGCGCAGTCCCGAGCCGGGCAGCCGCTTCTGGGAGTGGATGAAGTCGGGGAACTTGATGGGGTCCTTGACGAAGAACACCGGGGTGTTGTTGCCGACGAGGTCGTAGTTGCCGTCCTCGGTGTAGAACTTCACCGCGAACCCGCGCGGGTCACGCCACGTGTCGGGGCTACCCTGCTCCCCGGCCACCGTCGAGAACCGCACGAGGGATTCGGTTCTCGCGCCGGGCTGGAACAGCTTCGCCGCGGTGTACGCGCTGACGTCGTTCGTGACGACGAGTTCGCCGAACGCGCCGCCGCCCTTGGCGTGCACGACACGCTCCGGGACCCGCTCCCGGTTGAACTGGGCGAGCTTCTCGATCAGGTAATGGTCGTGCAGCAGGATGGGGCCCTGCGTTCCGGCGGTGAGCGATTCGTTGTCGCTCGCGACGGGGATGCCGACGGCGGTCGTGGTGGGGCGGGGATTCGTCATGGTGGTCCTCCTGAGGAAGGGTGCACGTCACGCCACCGCGGGGTGCGGTGGCGAACGGAGGGAGAAGCGTTGCTTAACTATGATTCTCGACAGTCTGGGCACAAACCCCAGAACGTCACTTCCGCCTCGTCGACGGTGTATCCGTGATCGTCCGAGGGCTCGAGGCACGGGGCCGCTCCGACGGCGCAGTCGATATCGGTCACCGCACCGCAGTTGCGGCACACCAGGTGGTGGTGGTTGTCGCCGATCCTGGTCTCGTACCGGGCGGGCGAGCCGGCGGGTTCGATGCGGCGCAGGAGCCCGGCTCCGACGCACGCCTTGAGCACGTCGTAGACCGCCTGCGTGGAGACGGAACCGAGTTCGCTCCGCACCGCGGCCGCGATCTCGTCCGCATCGGAATGCGGGTGTGCGGCAACCGCGCCGAGCACCGCAACGCGCGGAGCGGTCACCCGCAGACCCGCGGCGCGCAGTTGCGCCCGGGCATCGACAGGCTCGTCCGTTCGGTGCATGACCCCAGTATGCCCCCAATCTGGAATTAGTCAAGAAAAGGACCGGATCGGTGCGCGCACTATCCTCCGATTCCACACAACGGACCCCTCGGTGCGGTCTACCCTGCTTCTCAGCCCACCGGAAGAGGTCCGCCATGCGCACCATCCCGATTTCTCGCGCCTCCGGGATCGCGATCGCGGCCGGCACCGCGCTCACGCTGCTGCTCGGCTGCTCCAGCGGCTCCGACTCGGAGCCCTACTCGTACGGGCCCACCGTCGACGTCGGCGACGGCACCGCGCGGACCTATGTCGAGACGGGCGACGACGGCACCCCCCGGGCGATCGGGCTGCGCTTCTCGGCGACGGCACTCGACGGGCTCGCCGACGTCCTCGAGGTGCACACGCTCGAGTTCCCGGCCGAGGCGGACGAGACCGCCTTCGACCACCTGACCCTGGACTGGAACCCGCACGGGCACGAACCGGTGGGATTGTTCGACCAGCCCCACTTCGACATCCACTTCTACATGATCCCCGCCGAGAAGGTCGACGAGATCGACCCGGCTGCACCGGGATACGCCGAGGCGGCGGCCAACATGCCCGAGCCTCGGTACATGCCTGCCGACTACGTTCCCGCCGGCCCGCCCGAGATGGCGCTCGTCCCGCAGATGGGGATGCACTGGGTCGACGGCACCCTGCCGATCGCACCCGGACAGTACGACTTCACCCAGATCCTCATCGAGGGATCCTGGGACGGCGAATGGACGTTCGTCGAACCGATGATGACCCGCGAATGGCTGCTCACCCGGCCCACCGTCGACGAACCGGTGAAGCAGCCGGAGGCCTATCAGCAGAGTGCGTACTACCCCACCACCTACTCGGTGAGCTTCGACGACCAGGAGCAGGAGTACGTCGTCGAACTCGGTGGCCTCACCATGCGAGAGGAGTCGTGAAAGTGGTGCGTCTTCGCACGTTCGCGGTGCTCGGAGTCGTCGGTGCGACGGCGACGACGACAGTGCTCGTCCTCGGCTCGGCGGCCGGCGCCCAGGGTTCCACGGCCCTCGACGGCCCGCCGCACCCGGTCGGCAACGGATCGGCCCACACGTACGTCACCGTCGGCCCCGACGGCGCTCCCACCGCGATCGGCGTCCGCCTCGACGCCGCCGCGCTCGACGGCCTCACGAGCGGTCTGCTGCCCACCACCGAGGCCTACGTCCTCGACGTGCCTGCCGGGGCGCCCGACACCGTCGTCGACCACGTCACGCTGGACTGGAACTCGCACGGCCACAATCCCGAGCACGGGTTCGACCAGCCGCACTTCGACGTGCATTTCTACCTCGTGGACACCGCGACGGTGGAATCGATCCACCCGTTCGTCCCCGGCTATCTCGAGCGGGCCGCGAAGCTGCCGGACCCGAAGTACCTGCCGGAAGGCTACGCACCGTCGGACCCCCAGCCGATTCTCGGCACCGTCGCCAAGATGGGACTGCACTGGCTCGACACCACCGAGCCGCACGGGCACTTCACGGAAACGGTCCTGCAGGGTTCGTGGGACGGCCGGCACATCTTCATCGAGCCGATGATGACCAGGGACTGGCTGGCCTCCCGGCCCGACCTGCACGAGGACCTGCGCCAGCCGAGCGCGTACCAGCAGTCCGGCTACTACCCCACCACCTACTCCGTGACGTGGGACGACACGGCCGGACAGTACGTCGTCGAGCTCGGCGGGCTCACGATGCGTGAGGCGTCGTGAGCCCGGCGCCGCCCGTCAGCGCACCGTCCGGGCCGGACCGATGCTCATCCGGCCCGAGGTGACGACGATGCCGTGGTGTGTCCCTGGCAGCAGCCACTGCCCGAGTGTCGGACCCTGCGCCTCGACACGGACCCGTGCGTACCGGAACCGTCCTCTCAGCCGCGCCGTAGCCCGGGCCTGACTGCCGTCCGGTTCGGGCTGGGCGAAGGCCAGCCCACCGACGATCGGCAGTTCGGGACCGCGCGGGGACGCGTCGGTGTCCACCTTCCACGTGTCGCCCGTGGCCGAGAACCGGCCGGTGACGTCGCCGTCGAACGAGGCGAGCACCTTGGGCAGGTGCCAGTGCTCGCGGCCGCCGTGCACGGATGCCTCGGAGTCCACGGCGATGAACGGCACGGCCATCGCCGGGACCAGGCCGGGGCGCAGGACGGGGCTGGCGAGCACCTCACGGTAGGGGCCGACGGGCGAGTCGAGATAGTCCACCACCATCGCGAGGGTGAACGGCAGGGTCCGGCCACCGGGGCCGAACTGCGCCGCCCCGGGCGCGCTGCGATGCCACCACAGGGCCGCGCGCGCCCGCGCCGACCAGGGTGGCGGGGCGGACGTCGGCCAGTCGGTGCGTTCGTCGGTGCTCTCAGGCACGCTCCACAACACGGGCGGCCTCCTCTCGTCGGACGGGATAAATCGGCAGGCGCAGCGCCCCGGGCGCGGAGTCCGGAACGCTGGGTCGCACCGGTCGCACGGCGGTGACCGGCACGTAACCGGAGCCGGGCGCCGGACGGGGATCGGCCTCGCCCTTGTTGGGCCACAACGCCATCGCCCGCTCGGCCTGCGCCGTGATGGTGAGCGACGGGTTCACACCCAGATTGGCACTGACGACCGATCCGTCCACGACGTGCAGACCGTCGTGACCGTAGACGCGCAGGTAGGGGTCCACGACACCGGACTCGGGCGAATCCCCGATCACGCATCCGCCGAGGAAGTGCGCGGTCATGGGGATGTCGACCAGGTCCGCGATCGATCCGCCCGCGTCGCCGTCGATCTTGTCGGCGACCCGCCGGATGGCCTCGTGCCCCACCGGGATCCACTCCGGCGGTGGCGCGCCGGGTCCGCGGCGGCTCGTGAGCCGGCGCCCGAGGATACCGCGCTTGCTCGCCAGTTCGAGGGAGTTGTCGTCGGTCTGCATGACCAGTGCGATCACGGTCCGCTCGGACCAGCGCCGCACCGACAGGGTGCGCAGGAACGCCGCGGGATTGCGGGCCGCCACGGCGAAGAACTTCGCCAACCGCGGTGTCCGGCCGCCGCCGTCGACCAGCAGGGCCTGCAGGAGGCCGATAGCGTTGCTGCCCTTGCCGTACCGCACCGGTTCGATGTGGGTGTGGTCGTCCGGGTGGAAGGAGGCGGTGATCGCGATACCCCGGGAGTAGTCCACGGTGCGGTCCTGTGCCGTCGCGGCGAGCACCGCTTCGGAATTGGTGCGCACCACTGTGCCCAGCCGCGGCGACAACCGCGGCAGGGCACCGGTCTCCCGCATCGCGAGCAGCAGCCGCGACGTGCCGTAGGTGCCCGCGGCGAGCACCACCTGGTCGGCGGTGTATACGTCGTGGCGCTTGCGGATCCGGTTCGTGCTGCGGGTGCGGACCTCGTATCCGCCCTCGGCGCGCGGACGGACAGCAGTGACGGTGGTGAGCGGATGGATCGTCGCACCGGCCTGCTCCGCGAGGTACAGGTAGTTCTTCACCAAGGTGTTCTTCGCGCCCACCCGGCAACCGGTCATGCAGCCGCCGCACTCGGTGCAGCCGGTCCGGGCCGGGCCGGCGCCACCGAAGAACGGGTCCGGGACCGTCTGCCCCGGTTCACCGAAGAACACCCCGACCGGCGTGGTGGTGAACGTCTCCCCCACCCCCATCTCCTCGGCCACCGAGCGCATCACTTCGTCCGCGGGGGTCGTCAGCGGATTCGGGCGCACGCCGAGCATCCGCGCGGCTTGCTCGTAGTACGGTCCGAGCTCGGCCTGCCAGTCGGTGATGTGCCCCCACTGCGGGTCCTGGAAGAAACGGGCGGGCGGGCGGTAGAGGGTGTTGGCGTAGTTGAGCGACCCGCCGCCGACGCCTGCGCCCGCCATGACCAGGACGTCGGGCAGCAGATGGATGCGCTGCACGCCGTAGCAGCCCAGCGCCGGCGCCCACAGGTACTTGCGCAGCCGCCAGCTGGTCTTCGGCAGTTCGTCGTCGGCGAAGCGCCGGCCCGCCTCGAGGACGCCGACGCGGTAACCCTTCTCGGTCGCGCGCAGCGCGGCGACACTGCCCCCGAAGCCGGAGCCGACGACCAGCACGTCGTAATGGGTCATGCCGCAATCCTTTCGGCCACGGGGCGGGCCAGGTAGTTCTCGGGATCGAATTGCCGGGTCCGGGCGCGGTACCGCCAGGTGAACGTCGGCCACATCACCGAGTTCCGGCCCTTGCGGTCGAGGTACCAGCTGTCGCAGCCGCCCGCGTTCCACACGGTGCCCGCGAGGGCGGGGTCGAGTTCGGCGTTGTAGGTGCGCTGCGCACCCGCAGTCACCTCGACGGTGCCTAGTTCCCGGGACCGCATGGTGCGCAGGGCATCCGCGATGTAAGTGGCTTGCGACTCGAGCATGTACACGATCGAGCTGTGCCCGAGGTTGGTGTTCGGCCCGTACATCAGGAAGAGGTTGGGGAAGCCGTGGACGGCGATGCCCAGGTAGGCACTGGGGCTGCCGTTCCAGGTCTCGGCGAGGGTACGGCCGTCGCTCCCCCGGATGTGCTGGGCCACCGGCGGTTCGGTGACGGTGAAGCCGGTCCCGAAGATGACGGCGTCGACCTCGTACTCGTTGCCGGCCTCGTCGACGACACCGTTCTCGGTGAGTGCCGTCAGCCCGGACGCCACGACGGTGACGTCGGGCCGGGTGATCGCCGGGAACCAGTCGTTGGACAGCAGGATCCGTTTGCACATGATCCGGAACTTCGGGGTGAGCTTCGTCCGCAGCTCCGGATCGGAGACCTGCTTGTCGAGCACCGACAGCGCCCGGCGTTCGAACAGCGGCACGAGCCACCGGCGCGCGAACGGACGTGTCATCCCGACGACGTACGTCTCCTTCTGCCCGTAGACAGCCCCGCGAACGACCTTCTGGGCGAGCGGGAAACGCCGGTAGAGAGCCCGCACCGGACGGGTGATGGTGTGGTCGTGCTTGGGCATGACCCACGAGGCGGTGCGCTGGAACAGCGTCAGGTGCCCGACGGTGCCGACGATGGCGGGGACGAACTGGATCGCGGAGGCACCGGTGCCGATCACGGCGACGCGCTTGCCGGTCAGGTCGTAGTCGTGGTCCCACTGCGCCGAGTGGAACATCTTGCCGCGGAACGATTCCAACCCCGGCACCTTCGGCAGGGTGGGGGTGGACAGTGCCCCGGTGGCCGAGACGAGCACGTCGGCGGTGAGGTCACCACGCGACGTCGCCACCATCCAGCGGGCGCTTTCGTCGTCCCACTGCGCGTCGCGCAGTGCGCACCCGAACATCGTCCGGTCGGTGACGCCCTGCTCCTTCGCGACCCGGCGCAGGTAGGCGTAGATCTCGTCCTGGGTGCCGTGGACCTTCGACCAGTCCGGTTCGGGCGCGAAGGAGAACGAGTACAGCGCGCTCGGCACGTCGCAGGCCGCACCCGGGTAGGTGTTCACCCGCCAGGTGCCGCCGACGTCGTCGCCTCGCTCGATCACGAGGACGTCGGCGCGTGGATTCTCGCGCAGGAGGGTGGCGGCCATGCCGATGCCCCCGAAGCCGGCCCCGACGACGAGCGTGTGTACGTGCGGCGGGAGGGTCTCGATGCTCACTTCATCACCAGTTCCTTCCAGACCGGGAGCAGCCGCTCCCGGATCTCACGATCGGATTCGGGGGTGCGCATCAGGGCGGCGACGGCAAGTCCGCGAGCGAGTTCGATGCTCAGGTCGATCTCGTCGGGTCCCATCCGGTCGCCCATGATCTCCAGGCAGCCGACCCGGAGCGCATCGGAGACCTTGCGCTCGAGGGGGATCACCGCCTCGTGCAGGGTGGGATCGGTCCGTGCGGCCACCCACAACTCGAGCGCGGCGTGGAACAGCGGCCCACAGAACGCGTCGGTGAGGACGTCGAGGCCGCGCTCGGGGTCCGGACTGGCCTCGAGAATCTCCGTCAGGCGCTTGTCGACGAGGTGTTCGACCGCGGCGACGACGAGTGATTCCTTGGTCGGGAAGTGATGCAGTTGCGCACCCCGGGACACCCCGGCCCGCTTGGCGATCACCTGGGTGGTGGTGCGTGCGTAGCCGAGTTCGACGAGCGAGTCGACGGCCGCGTCGAGGAGTTTCGCCCGGGTCACGGCGGTGCGCTCGGCCTGTGTGCGCCCGGTGCCCGTGGATGTGGTTCGAGTCACAAGAACGGACGGTAACAGGCAATCAACAAACAGTCCAGACTGCTTGCAAATATGCGACGGGCCGACGTCGTGCCAGATGGGAGGCCCGACCCCCGAAAAGCAATCGAAACTCAACCGTTGACTATTTCAATCATTATTGGTCTACTGTGATCTGCGCGACAAACGTCGCAGAAGGAGGACCGCCGTCTCCATGAGTGCCGTGTCGCTCGAACGCACCATCTACGAACCCGACCACGCCGCGTTCCGCGAAACCGCGCGACGCTTCGCCGAGCGCGAGGTCGCCCCCCACCTCGAGCAGTGGGCCGCGGCGGGCCGCGTCGACCGCGAGCTGTACCGGCAGGCCGGCAAGCTCGGCCTGCTCGGTGTCGCCGTGCCGGAACGGTTCGGCGGCGGGGGCATCGACGATTTCCGGTTCGGCGCCGTGCTCATCGAGGAACTCGCCCGCGTCGGCGCCCAGGCCGTCACCATGGGCTTGTCGGGATTCAACGACCTGGTCGCCCCGTACTTCACGGCCCTCGGCACCGAGGAGCAGAACCATCGCTGGCTCGCCCCCATGGTCGCCGGTGAGGCGATCGGCGCGATCGCGATGACCGAACCCGGCGCCGGCAGCGACCTCGCCGCCGTCGCCACCACCGCGATTCCCGACGGCGACCACTTCGTGCTGAACGGCAGCAAGATCTTCATCTCCAACGGCCTGCTCGCCGACACGATCATCGTCGTCGCGAAGACCGATCCCGCCGCCGGGAAGAACGGGGTGAGCCTGCTCGTCGTCGAGGACGGCATGCCCGGGTTCACGAAGAACGGCCCGCTCGACAAGGTGGGCCTGTCCGCGCAGGACACCGCCGAGCTGGTGTTCGACGACGTCCGCGTGCCCCGCGCCAACCTGCTCGGCGAGGAGAACCGGGGCTTCGGCTATCTGCGGCACAACCTGCCGCAGGAGCGGCTCAGCATCGCGGTGACCTCCATGGCCCTGATGACCCGCACGTTCGAGACGGCGCTGCGCTACGCCACCGACCGCACAGCGTTCGGGCAGCGCATCGCCGACTTCCAGGCCAACCGCTTCTACCTCGCCGAACTGGCCACCGAGATCGAGATCGCGCAGGTGTTCGTGGACCGCTGCATCCTCGACGCCGCACACGGCCGCCTCGACGAGGTGACCGCGGCGATGGCCAAGTGGTGGGTCACCGAGCTGCATCTGAAGGTCGTGCACCGGGCCGTGCAACTGCACGGCGGCTACGGCTTCATGAAGGAGTACGCCGTCGCCCGCGACTATCTGGACTCCCGGGCCGGGACGCTCTACGGCGGCACCACGGAAATCATGAAGGAGATCGTCGGTCGCAGGCTCACCCGGCCGTAGCCGCTCCGGTCCAGAAGATCCCGAACCCCCTAGGCATCGAGGAGATCCCGTGCTCAACCAAGGCACCGGTACGTGGCCGCACCGACGCGCCCGGCAGGCCCCCGACGCGGTCGCGCTCGCCTTCCGCGGCACCGGCATCACCTACCGCGAACTCGACGAGCGGGTCACCCGGCTCGCCCACGCCCTGCGCGCCCTGGGCGTCGGCCCCGGGGACCGCGTCGCGCTGCTGTCGGCGAACCACCCCGCCTATCTCGAGGTGCTGTTCGCCGCCGGTCTGCTCGGGGCGGTGTTCGTGCCACTCAACGCCCGGCTGACCACCCCCGAGGTGGAGTACTGCCTGGCCGACTCCGGCAGCACCGTCCTGGTCCATTCCGCTGCCCTCACGGACGTCGCCGAGGCCGCCGCGACCGCGGCCGGAACCACCCGGCGCGTGGTCCTCGACGGCGAGCCCGACGACCGGGCTGTCGGCTACGAGACGATCGTCGCGGCCGCCCCCACCGACCGCCTCGACGTCCCGGTCACACACGACGACCCGTGCTTCATCATGTACACCTCCGGCACGACGAGCCGGCCCAAGGGCGTCGTCCTCAGCCACGGGAACGTGGTGTTCGCGGTGATGAACCCGATCGTCGACCTCGACTTCCTCTCGGACGAGGTGGCTCTCGTCGCCGCACCCCTGTTCCACACCGCCGCATTGAACTTCGTCGCCCTGCCCACCCTGCTCAAGGGTGGCACCGTGCTCGTCGAGGAAGGTTTCGAGCCGGGCCGAATCCTGCACCTGATCGAAACCGAAAGAGTCACCTACTCGTTCGGGGTGCCCACGATGCTCGACGCGATGAGCGCCCACCCGAACTGGGACCGCACCGACCTGAGTTCGATTCGTCGCTGGATCGTCGCGGCCGCACCGGTTCCCCCGCGGACCCTCCAGACCTACACCGCCCGGGGCGTCCGCCTCTGCCAGGGGTACGGGCTGACCGAGACCGGGCCGGGCGCACTGATACTCACCCCCATGGACGCCGAACGCAAGATCGGCACCGCGGGCGCCCCGCACTTCTTCACCGACGTGCGCGTCGTCGATCCCGACGGCTCCGCGGTCACCGCCGGCGACCGTGGCGAGATCCAGATCTCCGGGCCGAATGTGATGCAGCGCTACTGGAACCGGCCCGACGCCACCGCGGACGCCTTCACCGGCGACGGCTGGTTCCGCTCCGGCGACGTGGGCGTTCCCGACGAGGACGGCTTCGTCACGATCGTCGACCGGCTCAAGGACATGATCATCTCGGGTGGCGAGAACATCTACCCCGCGGAAGTGGAGGCCGCCATCCTCGACCTGCCCGGCGTGATCGGCTGCGCCGTCTTCGGTGTGCCCGACGAGAAATGGGGTGAGGTCGGCCGGGCGGCGGTCACCCTCGCCGACGGCGTCACCCTCACCGAGGACGAGCTGTTCGCCTTCCTCGGCGAGCGTCTCGCCAAGTACAAGATCCCCAAGTCCCTCCTCGTTCTCGACGAGATCCCCCGCAACGCCACCGGAAAGGTCCGCAAGGACACGTTGCGCGAGCAGTACGCCCACTGACCCGACTGTCACTGCAGGAGCTCACATGACCGTCACCGCATCCGCGGACATCACTGCGGCCCAGAGGAAGAAGGAAGTTCGACGCGTCGTGCTGTCGAGCTATCTGGGCAGCACGATCGAGTTCTACGATTTTCTGCTCTACGCGACCGCGGCGGCGATCGTCTTCGCCCCCGTGTTCTTCTCGGATCTGTCCCCGCTCGCCGGAACCATCGCGTCGATGGGGACGTTCGCCGCGGGTTATCTGGCCCGCCCCTTCGGTGGCATCGTCTTCGGGCACTTCGGCGACCGGTACGGCCGCAAGTCGATGCTGCTGATCTCGATGACGGTCATGGGCGTGGCATCGTTCCTCATCGGCCTCGTCCCGCCCGCGTCGGCGATCGGATCGTGGGCCGCGATCATTCTCGTACTGCTGCGCGTGTGCCAGGGCATCGCCGTCGGCGGCGAGTGGGGTGGGGCGGCGCTCATGTCCCTCGAGCACGTCGGGGGACGGGGACGCGGTTTCGCCGCGGCGTTCACCAACGCCGGGGCACCCACCGGTTCGCTGCTCGGCACCCTCGCCCTGGCGCTGGTGGCGCTGCTGCCCGAGGACGACTTCCTGTCGTGGGGCTGGCGCATCCCGTTCCTGCTGTCCGCGGTGATGCTTGCCGTCGGCCTGTTCGTCCGGGCCCGGGTGTCCGAGAGCCCGCTGTTCCGGGAGGCGATGGCGCGGCAGGCCGAGGTCGATGCCGCCGCCGCGGACCGGCCCACCCCGCCGATTCTGAGCATCCTGCGCCGACCGCGGAATCTGCTGCTCGTCGCCCTGGGCTGCATGGCCAGCTTCGGGATCCAGACCATGTTCACCACGTTCGCCATGGTTACGCGTCCCATTCCGGGGTGACCCGATCGCAGGCGCTGATGGCGTTCGCCGTCTGCCAGTTCGTCGCGATCTTCACCCTGCTCGGATTCGCCCGCCTCTCCGACCGCGTCGGCCGGCGCCCGGTGATGCTCTTCGGCCTCGGCGCGTTCGTCGTGCTGATCGTGCCGATCCTGGTGCTGCTGTCGTCCGGCAACGTCGCGCTGGTGACGCTCGGGTTCGTGCTCGGTTTCGGCGTCTGCCAGTCCGCGACCTACGGTCCGATGGCGGCGTACATCGCCGAGCAGTTCGGCACCGCAGCCCGGTACACCGGCGCCTCGCTCGGCTACCAGGGCGCGACGTTGCTCGGCGCGGGCTTCACCCCGGTGATCCTCGCGTCGCTGCAGGCGGCCGCCGGCGGCGGCACCGGACTCGTCGCGGCGTTCATGATCGGCCTGGCAGTGCTGAGCGCGGTGTTCATCCTCCTGGCGAAGGAGAGCAAGGACCGCGATCTGAGCACCTACGAGCACTGATCCACGAAACTCCGAGGGCGCGCAGGGCATCCCTGCGCGCCCTCGGACTTTCCGCCCCCGGTCGGCGTCGCGTCGGCCGGTGCTCCGGATACGCCCGCGCCGAAGTCTCCACCGCCTCGGCGATCTGCTCGAACGCCGTCTCGAGTGGCCGGATATTCGGGTGCGTACCGCCGATTCGGTGACCACAATGGGACGGCATCGACGGACGAAGGAGACGCAATGGTGCAGCCACGGTCCCGGGAGTTCGCGCAGGTCGACGTGTTCGCCGCCGAACCGTACCGGGGGAACCCAGTCGCGGTGGTTCTCGACGGCGCCGGCATCCCGGACGAGGTGATGGCGCAGTTCGCGGCGTGGACGAACCTGTCCGAGACCACGTTCGTCCTTCCCCCGACGACCGCCGGGGCCGACTACCGGCTACGCATCTTCACCCCGGCCGCGGAGATCCCGTTCGCCGGTCACCCCACCCTCGGCTCGGCGCACGCGTGGCTCGAGGCCGGCGGGGTGCCGAACAGCCCGGGTCTGCTCGTTCAGGAGTGTGGAGCCGGACTCGTCGCGTTGCGCCGCGGCGACGAGTCCCTGGCGTTCCGGGCTCCCGAACCGGTCCGTCGCGGCGACCTCGACGACGAACACCTGTCCCGGATCGCCCGGGGGCTCGGGATCGACCGTGCGCGAATCGTGGCACACAACTGGGTCGACAACGGACCCGGCTGGGCCGCGGTCCTGCTCGGGTCCGCGCAGGAGGTGCTCGACCTCGAACCCGATGACCAGCTCATGCGCGACCTCGTCCTCGGCGTCGTCGGTCCCTACCCGCCGGGATCACCGCACCAGTTCGAGGTGCGCGCCTTCGCGGCACCCGTAGGCATCCGGGAGGATCCGGTGACGGGAAGCCTCAACGCGGGCCTGGCCCAGTGGCTGATCGGTGCCGGCCTCGCGCCGGCCGACTACCGGGCGCGTCAGGGCACTCGCGTCGGCCGCCACGGCATCCTGACCGTGCATTCGTCGGGCGACGAGGTGTGGATCGGAGGATCCAGCACGACCTGTATCCGAGGCACCGTGCACCTGTAGGCACCGATCGCGGGCGGGTCCGCCTGCGACTACGCCGACAGCGCCCGGGCCAGATCGTCGGGGACCGGCATCGGCGTGGTCAGTCCGGCCGCGACCCGTCCGGTGTTGCCTTCGGGGTACCGGCCGGTCATCGAACCGGGGGCAGCGACGAGGATCCGCACGACCTGCCCGAGAGCCTCGCGGCGGTCACGGCAGCGCAGGGCCAGGGCGAGCATCGCGGCGTGGTTGCAGGTGTGCAGCCACAGGTCCGGCTGCGAGAGGATGTGTGCGCGTTCGAGATGGCGCCACCGCTGTTGCGCGTCGCGGGCGGTTCTCGACGCCGTCATCTCCTGTCGGTAGAGAGCTCGGGCAGTGGCACCGATACGAGGCATCATCGATCCTTCGGGTCGGGGGCGGTTCGGCAGCAATCGCATTCGGATCCGCAGCAGCATTCCGGCGCGTCATCGGTCACCACTGCGGGTACGGGACAGCAGGTTCGGCCTCTCCAGGCCTCGAGTCCTTCCCGCACCGCGAAGACCGCAATGACGAGTGCCGCGACCGGATCGGCCCACGACAGACCGAATGCGCTGTTGAGTACCAGCCCGATCAGCAGCACGGCCGAGAGGTACGTGCACAGCAGCGTCTGCTTCGAATCGGCCACGGCGGAGGCAGATCCGAGTTCGCGCCCGGTACGCCGCTGAGCCCAGGACAACACGGGCATGATCACCAGGCTCGCCGCGGCCAGCGCGATCCCGACCGGCGAGTGCCGGGCTTCGCCGATCCCGAGCAGCGATCGGATCGAGTCGACGCCGACATACAGGGCGAGCCCGAAGAACGAGAACGCGATGATCCGCAGCGTGGCCTTCTCGCGGGCTTCCGGATCTCGGCCGGCGAACTGCCAGGCCACCGCGGCGGCGGAGGACACCTCGATCAGCGAATCGAGCCCGAACCCGATCAGCGCCGTCGACGACGCCCGCGCGCCCTCGGTCAACGCGACGCTCGCTTCGACGATGTTGTACGCGATCGTCGCGGCCACCAGCAGCCGGATCCGCTTCGTGAGCACGGACCTGCGTTTCGTGGGCACCGCCCGGGACGGCGTCGACGACGCGGCGGGCCGTCGCGCGGACATCAGCAGCAGTCCTCGGCTGCGGCGGTGGGGCAGCACGAGGGGTCCACGGCCAGGACCAGGCCGAGCAGGTCGTCGAGCGCGTGCCCGATCCGGCGATCGGCGAGTTCGTAACGACTGCGCCGGCCTTCGGGCACCGCGACGACCAGACCACACCCACGCAGGCACGCCAGGTGATTCGAGAGGATCTGCCGGCTGACGCCGATCGATTCGGCGAGTTCCGAGGGATACCCCGGACCACGCCGCAGGGTCAGCAGAATCCGCGTCCGGGTCGGATCCGAGAGGGCATGACCGAACCGGGACAGCGCCTCGTGATGCTCCACCGCCTCCACGAGCTCGAATGTACATCGAATTCTGTATTCAGAAAAGGGTGTATCGGGGGCGGCCGCGAAGCGCGGTGCCGGACGTCGCACCGCCACTAGACTCGGCGGCCACATGCCGACCGCAGTCGAGGACGGGTGATGGACACTCTCGCGCGTTACGTCGAACTGTTCGTGCCGATGCTCTGGCTCGGAATGGTGCTCGCGATCTCCTTCCTGGAAGCGCCCTTGAAGTTCCGGGCACCGGGGATCACGGTCCCGCTCGGGCTCGGCATCGGCCGCCTGGTGTTCCGGGCCCTGAACACGGTCGAGGTCGTTCTCGCCGTCGTGCTGATCGTCGCGTGCCTGATCCTCTCGCCGGGCACTGCGGGCTGGGTGCTGCTGCTGGTGACCGTGACCGTGCTGGTGGTGCAGGTGGCGGTGATCCGGCCGCCGCTGACGCGCCGCTCGAACCGCGTCCTCGCCGGCGAGGACGCACCCC
>NZ_JAUIZP010000043.1:0-154266 GCF_041414735.1 Rhodococcus sp. GXMU-t2271 | reverse complement strand
CCCCACCCGCGACCGCCCCGGCGCGCCCCCACCCCGCTCGAAGGTGCACTACGCCTACGTGGCGCTCGAAGTCGTCAAGGTCGCCCTGCTGATCGCGCTGGCGATTGTTCTGGCGCGCACGTTCGTCTGACCGGACCCGGCGCACCGGGCTCGACCGTCTGCCCGATCAGCGCGTGTCCTCGGCGCGGTGCACCTCCGCCCTGTCGTCCGGTGCGGGACGGACATCCCCGTGCTCCGTCCGCCCTTCGTAGGGCGGGACGACCGCGTCCGCTTCCCCGACCGTCGTGGTGTGCCCGGGTCGGTGCGACTCCGCGTCGCCAGGTTCGGCAGAGATCATCTCGTCGTCCTCGAACGCGCCAGCGGAACCGGACGAACCGGCCCGACGGCCGAAAGCCTGTTCAGTTGTTCAGGTGGGCAGCTAGAATCGCGTGGACGCATCCTCACGTCTCGGAGGTTCTTCCGATGGACGTCGTAGCCATGCACATGAGCGACGGTCTACTCGACGCGCGGACCTCCCTGCTGTTCTTGGTCGTCGCCGCGCTCGGCCTCGCGGTGGCGCTCCGCAAGGCCCGGTCCGAGCTCGACGAGCGCACCGCTCCCCTGGCCGGCCTCGTCGCGGCGTTCGTCTTCGCCCTGCAGATGATCAACTTCCCGGTCCTGCCGGGAGTGAGCGGGCACGTACTCGGCGGCGCGCTCGCCGCCGTCCTGGTCGGTCCCGCGACCGCCGCCCTGTGCCTGACGGTCGTCCTGGTCGTGCAGTCACTGCTCTTCGCCGACGGCGGTCTCACCGCCCTCGGCGCCAACGTCACCAACATGGCCCTGCTCGGCGTCGTCGCCGGGTACGGCACGGCCGTGGCGCTGCGTCCACTGCTGCGCCGGTACCCGTCCGGACCGGCCCTCGGCGTGATCTCTTTCGGCGCAGCGCTGGTCGCGACTGTCGCAGCGGCAACCGGATTCCTGGTCGAGTACGCGGTCGGCGGCACCGCCGGGTCTGCCGGCACCGTCGCTGCGTTCCTGCTCGGCACCCACGTACTCATCGGCGCCGGTGAAGGACTCGTCACCGCCGTCACCGTCGTCGCGGTGGCCCGGGCGCGGCCCGACCTCGTCTATCTGTTCCGCCCGCTGCGACAGCCGACCCGGGCACCGGCATGACGCGCCGGCGTGTGTTGATCCTGTTCGCGGTGGCGGCGTTCCTGTGCGCGGGGGTGCTGTCGTACCTTGCCGATTCGAGCCCCGACGGACTCGAGGCCGCAACCGCGCGGGGATGTGCCGTGGCCGAGGTCGACGGTAGCACCGTCATGACCGGGGAGTGCCCGGCGAGTGAGGCCGCGGATCATCCGTGGGACACGGGACCGCTGGCCGGCTACACGGTAGCCGGTCACACCGGAGCCACCGGCGTAGCCGGGGTTCTCGGCGTCGCCGCGACGACGGTGGTTGCCACAATACTGTTCCGTCTCCTCGTCCGCCGACGGGGCGCATCCGGGAACCCTCCGGGACCGCAGCCGTGACCACCGCGCTGCCGATCGGGCCTGCACGCGCGACGACTGCTGTGCACCGTCTGCCCACCGAGGTGAAGATCGTCGCCGCAACGACATTCGTCTTCGCCGTTGTCGCCACTCCGCGCGAGGCGATGTGGGCATTCGCCCTCCATTTCGCGGTCGTCGCGGTGATCTGTGTACTCGCCGGGATCCGCTGCGCCTGGCTGGCGCCGCGCATGTCGATCGAGGCACCGTTCGTCGTGCTCGCCGTCCTGCTCCCGTTCGCCGAGGCGGGCGAGCGGGTCGGCGTCCTGGGGGTCTCGCTGTCGGTTCCAGGCCTGTATGCGGCGTGGGGCATTCTGGTCAAGGGCACCCTCGGGGTGCTCGTCTCCCTCGTCCTCGCGGCCACCACCCCGGCCCAGGACCTGCCCGCCGGTTTGGCCCGCCTCCGGGTACCACCACTGATCACGACGGTAGCGGTGCTCATGCTGCGTTACCTCGAACTGCTTGCCGCCGAGGCAAACCGAATGCACCGTGCCCGGATCTCCCGTGGTGACGACCCACGCACCCTCCACCGCATCGGAGCGACGGCCCGGGGAATCGGGGGGCTGTTCGTCCGCGCCTACGAGCGCGGTGAGCGGGTGCATCTGGCCATGATCTCCCGCGGATTCACCGGCGCCGTCCCGATCTTCGGCCCTCCCGCCGCCGCAGTGGACTGGGCCGTGGGTCTGCTGCCGGCCGTCGTCGCCGGTGCCGTGTGCGCCGCTGCCTGGGTGACGGCATGACCCCGGAGCCGGCCGTGCAGCTGACGGGGGTGCGGCACGTCCACCCCGACGGGCACTGCGCCCTCGACGGCATCGACCTCGCCGTCACCGCCGGTGAGCGGGTCGCGGTCCTCGGCCCGAACGGCGCCGGAAAGACCACCCTGATGCTGCACCTGAACGGCGTACTGACCCCGTCGTCGGGGACCGTCCGGATCGGCGGGCTCCCGGTCGGGCGTGCCACCCTGCGTGAGATCCGGCGTCGAGTCGGACTGGTGTTCCAAGATCCCGACGATCAGTTGTTCATGCCGACCGTCGCACAGGACGTTGCGTTCGGGCCCGCCAACTTCGGCGTTCCCGCGAAAGAACTCGACACCCGGGTTCGCGAGGCCCTCGAGGCGGTCGGCATGACAGAGCACGCCGACCGCAACACCGCGCACCTGTCCGCGGGGCAGCGTCGACGGGTCGCCCTCGCCACCGTGCTGGCGTGCCGGCCCGACGTTCTGGTCCTGGACGAGCCGTCCACAGACCTCGATCCCGTCGCCCGGCGGGAACTGGCCGAGGTCCTCCTCGGCATCGACGCCACCCTGCTGCTGGTCACCCACGACCTTCCGTACGCCGCGCAGGTGTGCAGCCGGGCAGTGATCGTGAGCGACGGACGACTCGTCGCGGACGGTCCGATCGCCACCCTGCTCGCCGACACGGACCTGCTCACCGCGAACCGGTTGGAACTACCGTGGGGTTTCACCCTGCCGCAGACCGACCCGCGCTGAGTGCCGTCACCCCGCGGCGAGCCGGCCGTTGGTGCGGTCGAGCTGCCGCACCGTCGCGGCCTCCAGCCGTCCCACCTCCTCCTCCCGGAGCCGGTCGCACAAGAAATCCCAGTGCAGCGCAACATGTTCTCCGAGCCGCAGTCCCGGCACGAACACCCCCGCACGGGTGCGGCGCCGGACCGTCTCGGCGCGTTCCGCGCCGAGACGCAGGCGGGCACCGTCGAACTCGAGCCGGCGGCTGCGCACCGTCGCCGTGTCGGGGCCGACGTCGACGACGGTGCCCCAGCGGATCCGGCAGGAATCGAGAACCTGCACCGGCTGGGGCATCCCGGTCGTCAGCAGTCGCGACCACGGGTACACCCCCAGCACGTGGAACGCGTGCGTCGGCGCAGCCTCGGCAATCAGTTCGGGTGTCAGGTGAGTCCAGTAGTGCCCCGCCTGCGTGCCCAACCGCTCGAGCAGCCGGGTCCCGAACTCCACCGGGTCGATCCGGTCCGTCAGGGCGTTGCCCGTCCAGTAGGCGCGCACCACCTCTGCGTCGAGGGGGTCGCTCCGGCCGGCCAGGGCCGCGATCAGCTCCTGATAGGGCCACGCTCCGGTGAACCGCCGGGCGGCGGCCACGACCGCCGCGCCGTCGCCGTGCCCACATGCGGCCGCCTCGAGGGCCGCCGTCCCTGCCGGGCCGCAATAACCGAGCGCGTTCGGCGCATGGGCGTAGCGGGCGAAGAGCACCTGCCCCTCCGTCACCACTGCCACCGCCACCGATCAGGCCGTTCCGCGTTGCCCCACCAGTGCCGCGGTGTCCCGGTGCAGCCGGCCGAAGTTGTAGTAGGCCGCACATGCCCCTTCCGGCGACACCATGCAGGTGCCGATGGGTGTCTCCGGCGTGCACGCCGTGCCGAAGACCTTGCATTCCCACGGTTTGATGACGCCCTTGAGCACTTCGCCGCACTGACACGCCTTCGGGTCGGCGACGCGCAGGCCGGGCATCGAGAACCGCTGCTCGGCGTCGAAGTTCGCATAGTCGGGATGGATGCCGAGCGCACTCTGCGAGATGAATCCGAGTCCCCGCCACTCGAAGTGCGGCCGCAGCGCGAACGTCTGCGCCAGCAGCCGCAGTGCCTGCACGTTGCCCTCGGGCCGCACCACCCGGCTGTACTGGTTCTCCACCTCGCATCGGCCGTCCCGGATCTGCCGCAGCAGCATGTGCACGGAGGCGAGTATGTCGAGCGGCTCGAATCCGGCCACCACGATCGGTTTTCCGTACACGGCGGGGACGAAGCGATAGGGACGCAGCCCCACCACGGTCGACACGTGACCCGGTCCGAGAAATCCCGAGAGCCGTAGATCCGGCGACTCGAGGATCGCCTTGATGGGCGGCACGATTGTCACGTGATTGCAGAACACCGTGAAGTTGCTCAGGCCGAGTTGTCTCGCCCGCACGAGCGTCACCGCCGTGGACGGAGCGGTGGTCTCGAATCCGACGGCGAAGAACACCACATGCCGGTCCGGGTGGTCCACCGCGATCTTCAGGGCGTCCAGTGGGGAATACACGAATCGGACGTCGGCGCCGCGGGCCTTGGCCTCGAGCAGGTTTCCGCGCGAGCCGGGCACCCGCATCATGTCCCCGAACGTCGTGAACACCACGTTCGGTTGCTCGGCCAACCACATGGCGTCGTCGATGCGGCCCATGGGGATCACGCACACAGGACAGCCGGGGCCGTGCACCAACTCCACCGACGCGGGCAGCAGGTGTTCGATGCCGTGCCGGTAGATGGTATGGGTGTGGCCGCCGCACACCTCCATGAACTTGAACTCGTCCCCGGCGGCGAGGTCGGTGATCGAGGCCACCAGGGCGCGTGCCGCGGCGGGGTCGCGGAACTCGTCGACGAATTTCATTATCCTGCTCCGCCTTTCATCCGGTGCTCAGGCGATCTCGGACGCACTGAAGGCTTCGATCTCGTTGACGTAGTCGGCGCCCATCTTGCGCACCTGCTCGAGGGTCAGCTTCGCCTCGTCCTCGTCGATCCGGGCCATCGCGAAGCCGACGTGCACCAGCACCCAGTCCCCGACCTGCAGGCCGGTGCCGGCGAGCAGCCGGACGCTGATTGCGCGCTGCACGCCGTTGACGTCCACCTTCGCCAGATCCTGGGCGGGGTCGACCATGTCGACCACCCGGCCGGGAATTCCCAGGCACATTACGTCTCTCCTCACCTCAGCAGATCCGGGGCAGCGGGTCGCCCACGAGCATGTCCACGATCCGGCTGCCCCCGAACGCGGTACGCAACGCGACGACGCCCTCCGGTTCGGCCAGGATCTCCCCGATCTCCGCGGCGTCGCCGCCGCCGGGGCACGCCCGCAGTGCGGCGAGGGCGGCGTCCGCCTCGTCCGGGGCGACGACCGCGACGAACTTGCCCTCGTTGGCGACGTACAGCGGGTCGATACCGAGCATGTCGCACGCCCCGGTGACCGTCGGCCGGATCGGCAGCGCGGCCTCGTCGAGCACCACCGCCAGCCCGGTGGCCTGCGCAAGCTCGTTGCAGACGGTGCCGACGCCACCGCGGGTGGGGTCGCGCATCCACCGGGTCGACGGCGCGGCCGCGAGCAGGGCCGCCACCAGCTCGTGCACCGGCGCCGTGTCGGAGGCGATATCCGCTTCGATCGCCAGGTCGCCGCGAGCCAGCAGCACCGCCATGCCGTGATCGCCGAGCGTTCCGGAGATCAGCACCCGGTCGCCGGGGCGCACCAGGTCGGGCCCGAGGCGGCGCCCGGCGGGTACCAGGCCGACCCCGGCGGTGCTGATGTAGAGCCCGTCGGCGGCGCCCCGACCCACCACCTTGGTGTCGCCGGTGACGATCTCGACCCCGGACCGGGTGGCGGCCGCAGCCATGTCGGCGACGATCTCGCGCAGCCGCGCGATCTCGAAGCCCTCCTCGATGACGAACGCCGCGGACAGCCACCGCGGCCGCGCGCCCGACACGGCGAGGTCGTTGACCGTGCCGTGCACGGCCAGGTGCCCGATCGAACCGCCCGGAAACGACAGCGGCTTGACGACGAACGAGTCGGTGGAGAACGACAGTCTCTCCGCTGCGTCGAGGCGCACGGTGGCGGCGTCGCCGAGCTGCTCGAGTTCGGTGTTGCGGAAGGCATCGACGAACACCGAATCCACCAGTGCTGCGGAGGCCTTGCCTCCAGCGCCGTGCGAGAGCGAGATCACCGTGTCGCGTAGGCGCGGCCGGCGCCGCCGGAACGCCTCGATCCGTTCGAGGACCCGGTCCTCGCGTTCGGCCGATGTGCTCACCGTCCGCCTCCTGTCGCCGATTCCGCGCGCGCCAGGTGTTCCTGCGCGGCCGACCACAGCCGATACCCGATCAGGGCATGGCTCTCCTGGATCCGGTGGATGCTCTGCGAGCGGATCGTGAAGCAGAAGTCCAGATCGTCGGTGGCGGCCATCCGGCCGCCGTCGTGCCCGGCGAATCCGATGGTGAGCAGTCCCCGCCGCCGCGCCTCCGCCAGCGCCGTCATCAGGTCGTCGGAGTTGCCGGAGGTGGACAGGGCGATCGCGACGTCGTCGCCGTGCGCGTGCGCGATGATCTGCCGCGAGAAGATCAGCTCGAACCCGACGTCGTTGCCGAGCGCCGTCACCACTGCCTGATCCGCGGCGAGCGACCAGGCCGGCACCGGCCGTCCCCGGGCCGGCCGGCTGAACAGCGTCGCCAGGGTCGCCGCGTCGGTGGAGCTGCCGCCGTTGCCGAAGGTGTAGAGCCGGCCGCCGCGGGCGAAGCGCTCGGCCATGCGCCGGCCCGCCGCGACGAGGTCCTCGCCCCATTCTTCGAGCGACGCCCGTTGCAGACGCGCGCTGTCGGCCGCCTTGCCGCGGGCCGACGCCGCAAGATCGCGCAACAGGGTGGTGGCGTCGTGCTCCTGCGCGTCGATGAACGGGTACAGGAAGTCGGTGTCGTCCGGTTCGGTGCTCACAGCCGTCCCCCCTCGTCGAGCTCCCCAGCATCGAGTTCCCGCGCGTCGAGTCTGGTGATGGCGACGCCGCCGTGCACCAGCACCAGATCACCGGGCTCGACGTCGCCGAGGAGGGAGACGTCGACCCGCTCCCGGCCGGCCGCGGTCCGCACCGGCGCGGCGCCGGTGTCGTCGGCCGGCCACACCACCTCACCGAGCCGGCCCTCGTCGCTGCAGGTCACGCACACCTCGTCGGTGCAGCCCGGATCGGTGAGCAGACCGGGATGCTCGAAGCACACGTGCGTCAGCTCCCACAGCAGGTGGTACAGCAGCACGAATCGCCCGGTGGCGGGCACCATCGGATCGTCCGAGTCCACCCACAGCACATGAGTGGCCGCACCGGGCGCGGGCCGCGGACCGGCCCCGATCCAGATGGTGTCGGTGCCCCACGCGGGTGCGCGCCGGGCGATCTCGCGCACGGCCGGCTGATCTGCGGAGGCGACCGCCAGGATCACGTCGCCGGGGCGGGCGGCGACCCGGCACTGGGCGACCGGGTCCGGCTCCACGAGCGACACCGACGGCAATGCCCGTTTCCCCATGATCACGGGGTGCACGAACTCGACCGCCACGTGATGGGCGTGTGGCTCCCACTGCGGGGACACCACCCACAGGGTCGCCCCGGCATGGAACCGGCGGGCCAGGCCCAGCGCCGTCGCGGCGAGGTCGGCAGCGAGTTCCGCGCCGATCGGCTCGGTGTCGTGTGTCGATGTCATCGCGCTCGTCCCGTCCCGGCAGGGTCCATGGCCCGGCTGTGTGCGAACGCGGCGGCGAGCGCCGCCTGCCCCAGCGACAGGCCACCGTCGTTCGGTGGCACCCGCCTGTGTGTCAGCACTTCGAACCCTCTGTCCTGCAGCATAGTTCGCATCATGTCCAGCAGGAGCCGATTCTGGAACACGCCGCCCGTCAAGCCGATGGTGCGTACCTCCGCCGCGTCAGCGATCCGGGCCGCCAGCCGCACTGTTGCCGATGCCAGCGCACGGTGGAAGCCTGCCGCGAGGTCCGCGGCCGGGATCCCGAGCCGGACGCCGGCGACGAGGCAGGCCAGCGTGCCGGCCCAATCCAGCTCGTTCCCGCTCAGCGACGAATGCATCGGCGCGGCATCCGTGGCGGTACGCGCCAGCACCTCGAGTTCGATCGCAGCCTGCGCCTCGTAGCTGATCCGGTGCCGCACCCCCAGCACGGAGGCCACCGCGTCGAACAGCCGGCCGGCGCTGGTGGTGCGCACGCAGCCGACGCCCGACGCCAGCTGCGAGTCCACCACGGCGCGTTCGGCGGCACCGAGCGCCCTCACGCACGGCAGGTCCTCGATCTCCTCGATGCCGGCCTCCCGCAGCACGGCCAGCGCGACCCGGGCCGGAGTGCGCACGGCGACGTCGCCGCCGGGCAGCGGGAACGAACGCAGGTGCCCGGCGCGCCGGGCGTCGCGGGGATCCGCTCCCACCAGCAGCAGTTCCCCGCCCCAGACGGTGCGGTCGCAGCCGTACCCGGTGCCGTCGAACGCGATCCCCAGCACGGGGGTACCGAGCCGGTGATGCTCGGCGAGCAGAGACGCGACGTGCGCGTGGTGGTGTTGCACTGTGCGCAGCTCGACGTCGTGATCCTCGCAGTAGCGTTCGGCCCACTCCCGGGTCGCGTAGCCGGGATGGGCGTCGGCCACCACCACCTCGGGGGTGACGCGGTGCAGCGCGATCAGCTGCGCGACCGACGCCTCGAAGGCGCGACGGCTCTCCACCGTGCCCATGTCCCCGAGATGCGCCGAACAGAAGGCATAGTCCTGCCGGGTCAGGCAGAAGGTGTTCTTCACCTCGCCGCCGACAGCGAGGACCACCGGCGCCGCACCACCGAGCAGCACCGGCATCGGCGCAAATCCCCGGGAGCGCCGCAGCGGCAGTTCGACGCCGTCGGCGACCGCGACCACCGAGTCCTCGCACGGCACCGCGATGTCCCGGTCGTGCATCAGGAACAGATCGGCCATGCCGCCGAGCCGGGCCACGGCATCGTCGTTGCGGAAGCAGAGGGGCTCGCCGGACAGGTTTCCCGACGTCGCCACCAGCAGCCGCGGCACGGGGTTCTCGTGCCCGGGTACCGGCGCGAACAGCAGATGGTGCAGCGGGGTGTACGGCAGCATCACCCCGAGCTCGTCGAGCCCGGGTGCCACCGCGTCGGCGACGGCCGCGCCGGGACGGGACCGCAGCAACACGATCGGCCGGGCCGGCGCGGTGAGCGCGGCCCGCTCGGCCGCGGACGTCCGGCACACCGCCGCGACGGCCGCCACGTCCGGAGCCATTACGGCGAACGGCTTGTCCGGACGGTGTTTCCGCTCCCGCAGTCGGTTCACCGCGGCGGGGTTCGTGGCATCGCACACGAGATGGAAGCCGCCGAGTCCCTTGACCGCCACGATGTCCCCGGCGGCGAGCGCCGCCTGCACCGTGGCCAGCACCTCCGCGTCTCCGTCGACTCGGCGGTCGCCGCGGACGGCGAAGATCCGCGGGCCGCAGTCCGGGCAGCAGATCGGCTGGGCATGATAGCGGCGGTCCGTCGGATCGGTGTATTCGTGGGCGCAGCTCGGGCACATGGGGAACCGGGCCATGGTCGTCGCCGGCCGGTCGTACGGCAGGTCGGTGATCACCGTGTAGCGGGGCCCGCAGTGGGTGCAGTTGACGAAGGGATGCCGGTAGCGCCGGTCGGCGGGATCGTTCAACTCACGCAGGCAGTCGGCGCAGGTCGCCACGTCCGGCGGAATCAGGGTGCGCGCCCCGTCGGCGTGGTGACTCTCGACGATCCGGAAGTCGTCCTCGCCGAGAGGCATTCGCGGCACGGCGGTCACATCGACGAGCACGGCGAGCGGCGGTGCGTCGCCGCGCAGGCGGCGGGTGAACTCGTCCAGATCCGCGGCGGCACCCTCGACCTCGAGGAACACCCCGGAGTCGTCGTTGCCGCAGTACCCGCCCAGGCGCAACTCGCGGGCCAACCCGGCGACGAACGGCCGGAATCCGACGCCCTGCACCACACCCCGCACCACCAGCCGCCGGCGCTCGGCCACGGGGTTCACGGCGCCGCTCCCGGTTCGTCCCGGGGCCGTCCCATCAGTTCGAGCCCCTGCATCGCGCGCCGCGCGCCGGCCTCGTCGACCCGCTCCATCGCGAAGCCCATGTGGATGACGATCCAGTCGCCGGGCGCGAGGTCGGGGTCGTCGAGCATGCCGACGTTCACCTTGCGCTCCTCGCCGGCCACGTCGACGAGGGCGAGCTGCCCGGCGTAACCGTCGAGCCGCCGGATCACCCGTCCCGGGATGCCGAGGCACACCGCTCAGCCCTCGTCCCCGGCGACCGCGGCTCCCGCCGGCTGCGCCTCCGCATGCAGGCGGCGCACGGTGCGGAGGACGGCATCGACGGCCGGGCCGACGGCGGCAGCCACCGCCGGGGACAGCCCGATGCCCTCCTCGACCGCCGCCACCTGGCAGCCCACCACCACGGTAAGGGGCGCCTGCCCGCCGAGCGCCGCGAGGCTCGCGAACACCGCGGCCGGGTCCATGCCGTGCGCGTCGAGGCCCACCGGTCCCCGCACGGCGGTGTCGGCTTCGAAGACCCGCACGGCACCCGGCTCGCCGGCGCCGGGCACGGCGTCGACGAGCACGAGCGCGTCCCACCCGTCGAGCAGGTCGTAGGCCAGGTGCATGCCGCGGATCCCGTAGTCCACCACCCTGGTTCCGGGTGTGTCGGCCGGGACCCGCCGCACCACCTCGGGGCCGAAGCCGTCGTCGCCGAGGAAGATGTTGCCGATGCCCGCCACCAGGATCCGCACCACGTCACATCCTGCGCATCCGCAGGTACCGCTGGATGTCCGGCAGCGACTGCACCGTCACGACCACACCGCCGATCACCGCGGCGGCCAGTGCCGCAGTGGTCAGCATTCCGATGAATCTCATAGCTCCTCTTTCCTCCCGAGCGGTTCGAGTTCGTCGGGCGCGAAGTACAGGTAGCGCCCGTACCAGTCGTGCAGGTCCGCGGCCGGATCGTCGACGAGGACGACCCCGACATGGGTCTCGCCGTCGACGTCGGCGTGCACGGTGGCCACGCGCGCCACCCGGTCCCGGAAGAACAGGTCCTGTGCGTCGGCCCGGCGCGACGGGTGCAGCCGCACCAGGCTGCCCTGCGCGACCCGGACCCCGCCGACCAGCACCCCGTCCGTTTCGGGCCGGACGCTGGTGTCCGCCTCGGGGGTCCACCAGTCGACGCCGTCGGGCAGTTCGGGAATCAGCCCGCCCTCGCGGTGCGGGTCGCGCAGGATCCCGTGCAGGGCCTGCATCTCGGCGGGGGTCATCGTCTCGCAGCGTTCGACGATCTGCGCGGCCCGAGGGTCGGTGGCCCGCGCCTCGGCCTTCTCCTCGTCGGTCAGGGTCAGGACCCGCAAGGTGAGGATCTCGTCGATCTCGGTGGCGTCGAACAGGTCCCCGCCGCTCTGCTCGGCGACCTGCGGATGGTCGTACAGGATGATCGGGGACACCAGCAGCGCGGCTGCCTCGCCGGGCACGGCGGGGTCGGCGTCGCCGACGAGGACCGGGAAACAGCGGGTGTGTGCGCACTCGTCAACGAGGCCGGCGACGTCGGCGGGCGGCTCGAGCAGCGAGACGAACCGCCCGCCGCGCGCGGCGAGGATCAGATGCGCGCCGATCAGCGACCGTCGCAGCGCGTCGGCGGGGTCCACGGGCGGGTCGCCGGTGTTCTCGACGGCGAGGTCCAGGCGCATCGGCGCATCGACTCCGGTGGACGCAGTTGCCTCCACGCGGACGACGGCGTGCACCGGCCGTCGCGTGCGTACCACCCGGCCGGTGACCGCGCCGTCCGCGGCGGTGAGCAGTTCGACGTCCGTGCCGCCGGGGACGGCGACCGGAACCGTGTGTGGGGCGGTGAGTTCGCGGACCGGCATCGGCCCGAGGGGAATCTCGCATTCTACGGCCTCGTCCCACCCGATCCACGAGCGGCCCGCGACGGTCAGTTCGGGCACGGTGACGTAGTCGTGGCCGTCGCGGCGCTGCACCGTCCGGGTCTGCAGTTGCAGGAACCGCACGACCACGTCGATCGTGGCGTCGGCGCGCAGCGGGCGCAGCACACACTGCGTGGCCAGCGCCGGCTCCTCACCGATCCCGGCGGCGGCGGCACCGGGCGGGCCGAGCACACCGAACTGCCAGCGGGAGTGGTTCTTACGGGAACTCGCCCGATACGGATACAGCAGGTAGCCCTCGTACAGCACAGCGTCGGCCACGGCCCGCACCCGATCGGCCTGCCCCTGCACGGTCACGACGCCGCCTCCCCCGCCCCGGTCGCCGCGGCCGGCCTCGCCTCGGCCGCGACGAGCAGTTCGGTGACCGCCGCGTCGAGATCGGTGTGCCCGTGCGCCACCTTGTACCGGGTCAGCGCGGCCAGCGTGTCGTGTCCCATGCGGGCGAACCCGGTGCCGGGGAAGTGGCTGCGGATCATCTCGTGCCACACCGTGACCGGCAGGTCGTAGCGGGCCTCGCGGTCCCACGGCACCGGCTCGACGGCCACCCCACCGTCGCCGCGGCCGAACACCGTTCCGCTGAACAGCAGCAGCAGCGGCACCGCGCCGTCGCCGAGGGCGTGCAGATACCGGGCGGCCGCGACCTCGAAGTCGTACGTGCAGGGTAGCGGTAGTGCCGTCTCGCACTCGCCGACGAAGCCCGGCACCATCGTGGAGGTCTGCAACCACGCGAACGAGGAGAGGGTGCTGCCCCACCGGTCGCGCGTGCCGAACAGGTCTCCCAACGCGGCCTCGGCGTCCGGACCGTAGCGTCGGCGTGCCGGTTCCAGGCGCACCTGGCAGCGCAGCGCCACGCTGTGCACCGGCGCACCCGTGGTTTCCCGGATCCGGAGGCGCGCGGTGAGGCTCGGGGTGGCGGCATACGGTTCGGGAGCGATGTCGACGACCGTGAAGTCCAGGGCGGTCACGCCTGCCCCCTCCCCGGGACGGGCCGGCTCCGCCGGGCGACCTCCGCGAAGAAGGCGTCGAGCTCGGCACGGGCCTCGGTGCCGCCGTCGAAGCCGCGCCAGACCTGTCGCAGCCGGCCGACCAGCGCGTAGCAGGCGTCGATGGGTACCAGATGACAGACGGCGGCGCCCCGTCGCGGAACCCGCACGATCAGCGCCTCCACGTCCGGCAGCGGGGGCACGAGCGACGGGTTGCCGCCGCACAGCGCCTCCCAGGCGTCGAGCGGCAGTTCCGATTCCGTCGCGCCGGCCGGGCCGGGATAGAACGCGACGGTCCGGTCCAGGGACGAATTCCGGAAGAAGAACGCCAGGTTCACCGGGATCTCGAGGCTTTCCCACGCGCCGGCGGTGAGCGCGAACTCCGGGAAGGACAGGTACCGCTCCGGCACCGCCCGGTAGCGCAGTTCCGCCCCGGGATCGGTGAACAGCAGACAGCAGGCCCGGCATACGCACATCAGCTGGCGTGCCTGCACATCGACGACGTGCCCGTGCCCGTCGTCGATGCCCACGGCGCACATCTCGCAGCGCTCCCCCTTCGGCCGGGGTGCGGCGATACGCTGCAGGACCTCGAAGGGGGACGGCATCACGCCACCCCGGCGGGCACGGCCACCGACAGCACCCCGTCCCGCACCAGCACCGGCACCGGTTCGAGGTGTTCGTCGCCCCCGTCGAGCCGGACCCCGGCAGCGCGCACGTCGAAGTGCGCCGCACAGGTCGGGCACCGCAGCACCGCCGCGTCCGTGCCGGCCCCGGCTCGCCGGTGCAGCGTCGCGCCGGCGAACGCACGGGTGCAGACCGGGCACCGGTCCCGGTAGGCGAGGAGCTCACCGGCGACGCGGCACACCAGGACCGGCAGTCCGGCGACGACGAAGCCGCCGACCTCCCCTTCCGGTATCTCGTCGAGTTCCGGCGCCGCACACCATGTTCCACGAACATCGGAATGCACGCGGGTGAACAGTGCCGCCGCCGGGATGAGTCCTTGCCCCGTGGAGTCGGCGGTCTCGACCTCGAGCTCGGTGATCTCCGGCGCCGCCGCCCGCAACGCCTCCTGCACGGCCAGCTCCAGGGTCACCGCCGACGACGGGCATCCGTGGCAGCTGCCGAGCAGACGCAACCGGACCACGTCGTCGCGGATCGCGACCAGCTCGACGTCCCCGCCGTGGGACCCGAGGTACGGGCGCACCCCGTCCAGTGCCGTGCGCACCCGGGTCTCCACGTCGTGCGGGTGCAGCCCGTGGACCAGCAGCAGGCTGGCGACCAGATCGTCGCGGGCCAGGTCGTCCATTGCGCCGGGATGCCGGGCGAGCGCGTCGCAGATTCCGGCCAGTCCCGCCCCGTAGAGTCCCATCACCTCCCGGACCAGGCCCTCGGCCCGTTCGCGCGCCGCCGGCCCGGCCGCAGAGCTCGCGTCCAGCAGTGCCTCGATCCGTTCACCCGACTCGCGCCATCGCTCCATCCGTCACTCCCCGGTGACCGACTGGGTCGGCGAGTGCAGTTTCTCGAGGGTCTTCCCGTCTCCGAGATACATGTGCACCCCGCAGGGCAGGCACGGGTCGAAACTGCGCACGGTGCGCATGATGTCGATGCCCTTGAAGTGCTCTCGGTCGTTCTCCTCGAAGATCGGCTGCCCCTGCACGGCGTCCTCGTACGGGCCGGGCGTGCCGTAGCTGTCCCGCGGGCTGGCGTTCCACGGCGTCGGCGGATACGGATGGTAGTTGGCTATCTTCCCGTCACGGATCACCAGATGATGCGAAAGGACGCCCCGCACCGCCTCGGTGAATCCGCAGCCGATGCCCTCGTCGGGCACCTCGAACGGTTCCCAGGTCTTGGTGCGGCCGGCCCGGATCTCCACCAGCGCCTTCTCGGCGAAGTGCAGGGCGCACGCCGCGGCGTAGGCCTGGAAGTAGGTGCGGGCCCGGTTGCGTTCGAGAGTGTTGCTGCCGTGCCGCGGGATCTTCCACTCCAGCGTCACCGGCCCCTTCAGCGCGGTCTTGGGGAGGTTGATCTGCACGCTCGACCCGGTGGACTTGACGTAACCGATGTCGACGAGCCCGGCCAGCGCCGTCGACCACAACCGGGCCAGCGGCCCGCCCCCGGTGTCGAGGGCCAGGTAGTCGGTGCCGTCGAACCAGCGGGGTGACATCACCCAGCTGTACTTGTCCTCGAGATCGCGCTTCTGTGGTCTCGGATTGGTGTGCTGGTTCCAGGGATGGCGCCGGTCCACCGGGTTGCCCAGCGGATCGGTCTTCACGAACATCTCCTGATCCGTCCAGTCCTCGTAGTACGAGGAGCCGAGCAGGATGCGCAGGCCCAGGTTGATGTCCACCAGCGAGGTCGTCACCAGCTTGCCGTCGACGACCACCCCCGGGGTGACGAACATCTTCCGGCCCCAGTCCTCCATGTCCCGGTAGGCGAAGTTGCACGTCTCCGGGTCCTGGAACGACCCCCAGCACCCGAGCAGGGTGCGCCGCAGTCCCACCTTCTCGTACCCCGGCAGCGCCTCGTAGAAGAAGTCGAACAGGTCGTCGTGCATGGGCACGACCTTCTTCATGAACTCGACGTAGCGCATGAGCCGGGTCAGGTAGTCGGTCATCAGCTGGATGGTGGCGACCGTGCCGACGCCGCCCGGGTACAGGGTGGACGGGTGTACGTGGCGACCCTCCATGAGACAGAACATCTCCCGGGTCGAGCGGCTCACGTGCAGTGCCTCGCGGTAGAACTCGCCGGTGAACGGATTGAGCGAGCGCATGATGTCCGCGATCGTGCGGTAGCCGTGCTGGTCCTCCCGGGGGGCACGGGTGTTCTCGGCCTTCGCCAGCACCCCCGGGTTGGTCTCGGAGACCATCTTCTCGCAGTAGTCGACCCCTACCAGGTTCTCCTGGAAGATGTTGTGGTCGAACATGTATTCCGCGGCCTCGCCGAGGTTGACGATCCACTCGCCCAGGTGCGGGGGCTTGGCGCCGTACGCCATGTTCTGTGCGTAGCAGGAACAGGTCGCGTGGTTGTCCCCGCAGATGCCGCAGATGCGGCTGGTGATGAAGTGCGCGTCGCGCGGGTCCTTGCCCTTCATGAACAGCGAGTAGCCGCGGAAGATCGACGAGGTGCTGTGACATTCGGCCACTTCACGGTTCGCGAAGTCGATCTTCGTGTAGATACCCAGACTGCCCACGATTCTGGTGATCGGATCCCACGCCATCTCCACCAGATTGCTGCCGGCGGCGGGATCGGGGACGGTGGCTGTCATCGGGCTGCCTCTCTCGGGGCGGGACTACCAGGTACGGGTCGCGCCGGTGGTGAGTTCCGTGCCGGGCGTACGCCAGGACGGCTCCTTGTCCAATGTGCTCTTCGTCAGGCTCCGCAGCTGCCGCACCGCCGAGCCGTACACGCCCACGGCCCTCGTCGAGAGCTTCCCCCCGGGCGGCTCGTCCATGAACGGCATGAACTTGTCCGGGAAGCCGGGCATCGTGCAGCCGATGCAGATCCCCCCGACGTTGGGGCATCCACCGATTCCGTTCATCCAACCCCGTTTGGGGACATTGCATTTGACGACCGGTCCCCAGCAGCCGATCTTCACGATGCACTTCGGGGAGCCGTACTCGGTGGCGAAGTCGCCCTGCTCGTAGTACCCGGCGCGATCGCAGCCCTCGTGCACGGTGATGCCGAACAGCCACTGCGGCCGCAGCGCCTCGTCCAGCGGGATCATCGGCGCTTGATTCGTCGCCTGGTACAGCAGGTAGGTCAGCGTCTCGGACAGGTTGTCCGGCTGGATGGGGCATCCCGGCACGCACACAATCGGGATACCCGCCTTCGACTTCCATTCCCAGCCCAGATAGTCGGGCACACCCATCGCGCCGGTCGGGTTACCGGCCATGGCGTGAATGCCGCCGTACGTGGCGCAGGTGCCCGCCGCGACGATCGCCGTGGCCTTCGGCGCCAACCGGTCCAGCCACTCGCTGGTGGTGATCGGCTGTCCGGTCTCTTCGTTGTTGCCGAAGCCGGACCAGTACCCCTCGTCGTGCAGCTTCTCGTTGGGGATCGAGCCCTCGACCACCAGGACGAACGGCTCGAGCTCGCCGCGGTCCGCCTTGCGGAACCATTCGAGGAAGTCGTCCGCACCACCCTCGGGGCCGCATTCGAAATCGATCAGCGGCCAATGCACCGCGACCTTCGGCAGCCCCGGCAGCGCGCCGAGTGCAATCTCTTCCACACTGGGTTGCGTGGCGGCGGTGAGAGCCACGGAATCGCCGTCACAACTGAGCCCGGCGTTGATCCACAGCACGTGGATCAACGCCTCTTCGGCCGCCTGAGCTTCGGGTGTGGGCATGCCGACCACTTTCCGGAGCGCCCCACGCTCCTGCGCCGCAGGAGTCGACCTTCGGCCCACTTGCGCGGCGCTTTCTCTATTAACGCCCCGTTCCGGAGGGATGTCAACGAATCATGATCGTCCCGACCGGCGGTCGGCGATCCAGCGGTACCACGCCTCCATGCCCTCACCCGTGGAGGCCGACACCGCGAGCACCTCCACGCCGGGATTGACCGATCCGGCGTGGAGGCCACAGGTTTCGAGCTCGAAGTCGACGTACGGCAGCAGGTCGACCTTGTTGACGACGACGAGATCGGCGACCGCGAAGATGTGCGGATACTTGAGCGGTTTGTCCGTTCCCTCCGGCGTCGAGATGATCACCACCTTGGCCTGCTCCCCCAGGTCGAAGAGGGCCGGGCACACCAGATTGCCCACGTTCTCGACGAACACCAGCGTTCCCGGAGCCGGATCCAGGGCGATGAGCGCGTCATGCATCATCTGTGCGTCGAGATGGCATCCGGCGCCGGTATTGACCTGCACCGCGACACATCCCGCCGAGCGGATGCGCTCGGCATCGAGCAGGGTCTCCTGGTCGCCCTCGATCACCGCGATCGGCGCAGAGCCGGACAACTCCCGGATCGTTCGTTCGAGCAGGGTGGTCTTGCCGGCCCCCGGTGAACTCATCACGTTGATCGCCGTCACGCCGCGACCCGCGAGCCACCCCCGCGTACGCTCGGCGAGCAGGTCGTTCTTCGCGAGCACCTGCTGTTCGAGCGTGACGGTCTCGGTCTGCACCGGCGCACCGTCGTGCCCGTGCTCGTGCTCGTGCCCGTCACCGTGGCCGTGGCCGTGGCCGTGGCCGTGGCCGTGGCCGTGGCCGTGGCCGTGGCCGTGGCCGTGAGGAAGGTCGTGCTCGTGCGGCACCGTGATCCGCGGCCCCGCCTCGTCGTCACAGCCACAGGTGGCACACATCGCTTCAGCTCACCTCCATCGACACGATTCGAAGCTCGCGGCCCGACCGCACTTCGACATCGGCACTTCCACAGGAGCACAACAGGATCGGATCCAACAGAGCGAATTCTGCACCGCAGTCGCGGCACTGCCCGACACCGGCGGGCGTCTCGATGTCCAATCGCGCACCTTCCGCGACGGTGCCCACCGTGACCAGCTCGAAGCAGAACAGCATCGAGTCGGGGATCACGGCACACAGCGCTCCCACCGCGACGCGCACACTGTGCACGCGACGGTCGCCGGCGTGCTCGCACACCGCGTCCACGACGCTCTGCGCGATCGACAATTCGTGCATCGCGGCCCCACTCCGCCCACCTCACGGGCTCGTCTCCACGATAGGCCGTGGGCCCGCCTCGGGGACGCGGAATCAGATGCTTCCGCTCTCCGGGCCGGCGTGGTCACGGTCCGGGTGTGTGTGCCCGGCGTGCTGGTGGGTCGCGCCGATCGAATGCAGCAACTCGTGGACCGTCTCGTCCACGAGGCGGTACCGCACCATTCGACCCTCACGTTCCGCCGCCACCCAGCCCTGGTTGCGCAGCAGGCGCAGCGCGTGGGACACCGCGGTGCCGGTCATCTCCAGGGCTGCGGCAAGGTCGGTGACACAGATGCCCGGCGCGTGGTGCAGGCACAGCAGCAAGCGCAGCCGGTTCACGTCCGACAACAGTTCGAAGCGGTGGGCCCACCGGTCGATGTCCGGCGTGTGCAGTGCCGCAACGGCGCGCTGCACGTCGGCGGGGTCGAACATTGCGCCGGACGTCATGGGATGGAGTCTACGAACCCGGGGGCCGTCGTTGTGCCCACACCCGTACCGCGTGTGCGGACCGGATGGCCCCTCGCCCCACGAGCCGGCCCTACAGTAGGAGGGGTAGACCGTGGCCGCGCCGCACGCGCGGCGTCCGCCGCGTCACAGGGGGTGCTCCGACAATGGAGGAAACTTCGGTCCGCGACCTGCCTCGCGCGCTGGGGAACGAAGACCTGACCCGCCGGCTGGCGGCGTGCCGGCCGGCGGTGTTCCTCGACTACGACGGAGTGCTCACTCCGATCGTGTCGCGGCCCGAGGACGCCGTGATCTCGGACGGCATGCGTACCGTCGTCCGCGACCTCGCATCACGGTGTCCGGTGTGCGTCGTGACCGGCCGGGACCGGGCAGTGGTGCAGCAGCTGATGGGCGTCGACGACCTGGTGGTGGCCGGCAGCCACGGCTTCGACATCTGGACTCCGCAGCGCGGCTCCGTCTCCGACGACCGCGTGGCCCGGTTCGCGGACCTCGTCGCCGCGGTGACCGAGCGGCTCCGCACCGAGACCGGGACGATCCCGGGTGCGTTGGTGGAGCCGAAGCGCGCGTCGGTCGCGGTGCACTACCGGCTCGTCGACCCCGCGGACCGAAACCGGATCGAGGCGATCGTGCAGACGCTGCTCACCGACCATCACGGCGAACTGAAGGTCACCCCGGGGAAGATGGTGTACGAACTCGCACCCGCCATCAACTGGGACAAGGGCCGGGCGGTGCTGTACCTCGTCGACGTTCTCGGCCTCGACTCCGCCGACACGGTCCCGGTGTACCTGGGCGACGACATCACCGACGAGGACGCCTTCCGGGCGTTGCGCGGCCGGGGGATCGGCATCCTCGTGGGCCGGCCGGACGATCCGGAGATGGCGGGCCGGAACACGGCCGCCGAGTTCGCACTCGCCTCCGTCGACGAGGTGGAGCGCTTCTTGACCACACTGGCGCGGTGATCGGGGGACCACGCCCAGGGACATCCAGGGGGACGTCGTGCAGGACCCGAAGTTCGGACTCGACTACGACCGGTTCGACAGCGCGTCGGAGGGACTGCGGGAGGCGCTGACCTCCACCGGGAACGGTTACTTCTGCACGCGCGGCACCGCCGAGTGGGAGGACATGAGTCCCATCCACTACCCCGGCACCTACGTGCACGGGATCTACAACCGCGAGACCACCATCATGGGCGGACGCCCGGTGCTGAACGAGGACCTGGTCAACGTCTCGAACTGGCTGGTCCTCAAGCTTCGCATCGAAGGCGGGGACGCCGTCCGGCTCGACGACGTCGACGTGCTGTCCTATCGGCACACCTACGACATCCGGCTCGCCACGGTGAAGCGCGAGCTGCGATTCCGGGACCGGTTCGGGCGGGAGACCACCCTGCGGAGCCGTCGCTTCGTGAGCATGGCGCAGAGCCATCAGGCCGGGATCGAGTGGACGCTCGTCCCGGAGAACTGGTCCGGTGCGGTGGAGGTGGTCTCGGCACTGGACGGCCGCGTCACGAACCAGATCGTCGCCCGCTACCGGCAGCTCGAGGGCCGCCACCTGGATCCGGTGTCCCCGCGCACCTTCGGCAACGAGACCATCGCGCTGCGCGTGCAGACCCGGCAGTCCGACATCTACATCGCCGAGGCCGCACGCACCCGGGTCTTCCGCGGAGAGGGCTACGACGACGGCCCCCTGGAGGTCGACCGCTCGCTGTACCAGATGGAGGACTACATCCAGCAGGTGCTCTCCTTCGACGTCGAGCAGGGCCGGCCGACGCGCGTGGAGAAGATGGTGTCGCTGTTCACCTCCCGGGACAATGCGATCACCGAGGCGCTGGCCGCGTCCGGCCGGCACGTGCTGCGGTACCCGGATTTCGCCCCCGCGTATGCCGAGCACGAAGCGGCGTGGGACGAGCTGTGGGACATCTGCGACGTCCGGCTGCCCAGCGAACCCCGGGCCGACCTCCTGCTGCGGCTGCACGTCGCGCACGTGCTGCAGGTCTGTTCCCGGCACACGGCGCGGCACGACGTCGGCGTGCCGGCGCGCGGCCTCAACGGAGAGGCGTACCGGGGGCACGTGTTCTGGGACGAGATGTACATCCAGCCGTTCCTGAACCTGCGGATGCCGGAGGTGACCCGGAGCCTGCTGCTCTACCGGTACCGCCGGCTGTCCGAGGCCCAGGCCGCGGCCGAGGAAGCCGGGTACCGGGGCGCGATGTTCCCCTGGCAGAGCGGCAGCGACGGCACCGAGGAGACTCAGGCCGTCCATCTCAATCCCCTTTCCGGGCAGTGGGATCCAGACCTCAGCCGGAATCAGCGGCACGTCAACGCGGCGATCTTCTACAACGTGTGGCGCTTCCTGCAGGCGACCGACGACACGGAGTTCCTGGCCGACTACGGCGCCGAGCTGATGCTCGAGATCGCCCGGTTCTGGGCGTCGGCGACCCACTACAACCCCGAGCGCGAACGGTACGAGATCCACGGCGTGATGGGGCCGGACGAGTTCCACGAACGCCACCCCGGCGCGGCCGAGGCGGGCCTGCGCAACAACGCCTACACCAACGTCATGGTGGCCTGGATCATGGCGACGGTCCCGGCGGTGCTCGACTCGCTCTCGGCCAGCCGACGGCGCGCCCTGCTCGCCCAGCTCGCGGTCACCGACGAGGAGCTGCGCACGTGGGACGACATGAGCCGGCGGATGTTCGTGCCCTTCCACGAGGGTGTGGTCAGCCAGTTCGAGGGCTACGACGAGCTCGAGGAACTCGACTGGGAGCACTACCGCGCCGCATACCCCAACATCCAGCGGCTCGATCGCATCCTCCGGGCGGAGGGCGAGGATCCGAACCGGTTCAAGATGGCCAAGCAGGCCGACACGGTCATGTTGTTCTTCCTGCTCGACGACGACGAACTGCATGCGACGTTCGAGCGGCTGGGCTACCCGTACGACCAGGAGCTGGCCCGTCGCACCATCGAGTACTACGACCAGCGGACCTCGCACGGGTCGACGCTCAGCCACGTCACCTTCGCCGGAGTACTTGCCGACATCCATCCGCCCAGCTCGTGGGAGCGCTTCATGCTGGCGCTCGAGAGCGACGTCAGCGACATCCAAGGTGGAACCACCAAGGAAGGCATCCACATGGGCGTCATGTCCGGCACGCTGGACCTGCTGCAGAGCAGCTTCGTCGGCGCCCGGGTCTACAACGGCGTGCTGCTGTTCCGGCCCCGGCTCGTGGACCGGCTCGACGGCGTGTCCTTCTCGATCCGGTTCCGCGGCACCCCGCTACGGGTGCGCATCGTGGGCGGCGAACTGACGGTGCTGGCCCAGTCCGAGGGGTTCCACGGACCTGTCCGGGTGGGTCTCGACGGCCAGATCTGCGAACTCGGCGCCGGCGAAAGTTGTGTGTTCACCCTCCCCTCGCAGGAACCGTCGATGCCCTGAGCACCGCACAACCGTTTCGGCCGAATGTCACATGCAGTCGATCCAACCGACCGCATGTGACATTCGGTCACCGGCGTGGGCGTCCTAGGGCAACGTGCGGCGCATCAGTTCGGCGACGCTCCGGTCGAACGCGACGAGCGTGACGATCTCGACGGCGGTCCGGGCGGAGGTCAGGGCCGTGACCGCCTGCCGGATCGCGTCCTCCTTCGACCAGCCGTAGGCACCGGCGGAGATGAGCGGGAACGCGACGGTGCGGGCGCCGACGGTGTCGGCGACGGCGAGACTGCGTGTGTAGGCCGACCGCAGCAGGTGCGAGCGGTCCTCGTGGGGCGAGTAGACCGGTCCGACGGTGTGGATCACCCAGCGCGCCGGGAGCTTTCCGGCGGTGGTGGCCACCGCCGCACCCACGTCCAGGCCGTTGGGCAGGGTCGTCGCGCGCAGGGCCTTGCAGGCGGCGAGGATCTCCGGACCGCCGGCGTGGTGGATGGCGCCGTCGACGCCGCCGCCTCCGAGGAGTGAGGACTTGGCGGCGTTGACGATCGCGTCGACGTGCTGGGCGGTGATGTCGCCGTGGACGACGTCGATGAGGGTCACGACTGCTCCTGGAACGTAGTGGGACGAGCGGGGACGGCGGCGGGACGACCGTATCCCTTCCGGGCGGCCGCCGTGGCCAGCCGGGTCAGGTCGTGCGCGGTGTGCCCGGGCCAGCCGTGCAGGATGCGCCGCCAACGATCCGGGACCGCCGAGGCGCCCCAGCGAGCGCCGAGCAGTCCGCCCGCGATGGCCGCGGTGGTGTCGGTGTCACCACCGGCGCGGACCGCGGCCTCGAGTGCGCGCTGCAGGTGCCCGTGGTCGGAATCGTCGGTCGTGCTGATCGCCCACCACGCGGTCTGCAGGGCGTGGACGGTCCATCCGTTGTTCGCGAAGTCGTCGGGCGAGCCGCGCTCGGCCCGGTCGAGCAACGGACCCCAGTAGCCGGCGACGTCGGCGGGGCAGACCTGCAGGTACCCGCGGACACCGTCGAAGGTGCCGTGCAGGACGGCATGGCGGATCGCGTACGTCCACAGCCGGCAGGCCTGGACCGCCTGCGGGTCGTCATGGGTCAGCAAAGCCACCTGCCCCGCGGCGGCGAGCGCAGCGTCCGCACCGCCCGCGCCGAGACAGGACAGGGCGACGGGGGCGGTGCGCATGAGAGCGCCGTTGCCGCCCTTGCGGCTGGGGACGGCGCGGGCACGGGCCTGCATCGCGGCGCCCCCCGCGGGGCGGTGCGAAAGCACCGCGCGGGTCTGGTTGCCGATGTCCTTCGGGTGCGAGTCGAACCACCGCACGAACTGCGCCGCCACCGCGTCGAGGCCGGCGGCGCCGGCGAGGTCGACGCCCGTGGCCGCGACCTCGGCGACGGCGACGGCCATCGCGGTGTCGTCGGTCCACTCCCCCGGTTCCCACCCGAACACGCCGCCGCCGACCATGTCGATCTCCGCGTCCGCAGCGGGGTGCGTGAACTCGTAGCCGGCGCCGAGGGCGTCCCCGGCCGCCGTCGCCAGCAGCACCCCCACCGCCCGATCGCATTGTCGTGTCGTCAATGTCATCGCCCGCTCCACCCTTCGATCAAATCTGCGCTATCAATTTAGATCATATCGGCGCTAAGGTGCAACCGTGAACGAGTGGACGGACGAGACCGGCCGGACGCTGGCCGACTATCCGCACCCGTCGGCCGCGGTGGACGTCGCTGTGCTGACCTGTTCCGACGGCGAACTCCGGGTGCTGGCCGTCGAGCACGGCCACGGCCTCCTCGCCCTGCCCGGAACATTTCTCCGCGAACGCGAACGGCTCGCCGACGCCGCCCGGCGCGTACTGCGCGACAAGACGAACCTCACCGGCATCCGATTCCACCAGATCGGTGCGTTCGACGCCCCCGACCGGGACCCGCGCGGATGGGTGATCTCCATCGCCCATGCCGCGGCGGTGCCCCGCGAGGACCTCCCGCCCCGCGCCCTCCTCGTGGGCGTGCGCGACGGAAAGGCCGGGCAGCCGCTGGCTTTCGATCATTCCGAGATGGTGGCCGCGGCCGTCGCGGATCTGCGGGCACGCTACGCGCAGCGGGTCGATCCCGACGGGCTGCTCGGCGACGAGTTCACCGTCCTCGAATTGCGGCGGCTGTACGAGGTGGTATTCGGCCTTCCGCTGCAGAAGGACTCGTTCCGCCGCCACGTCGTCGACGCCCTCGACAGCACCGGGCGCATGTCGAGTCCGGGTGCCGGCCGGCCGGCGGAACTGTTCCGCCGCAAGGACGGCGCCCGGTTGCCGGCTCAGGCGGCGGTGTTGTTCACCGCCTGAGGCGCCCGCGGGTTCAGAGGATCGGGTAGACGAAGTGCCCCGGTCCACCGCCCGGCAGGCTCGAACCGGTGACGTTCGGCAGGTTGGCCGGCAACCGGATGAGCTTGTGCGGCTGCCCGTTTCCGTCCGCTTGCCAGCAGTCGGTGGTCACGCCGTGGAACCCGACGCAGACGATCCGGGTGCCGGTGCCGAACGGTGACGTGAGCCGATTCCGGTTCACCAGCGGATTCCAGTAGTCGAGGTCCGCAGGGGTCAGGAAGTCCTTGGTCTCGTAGGGCACCATCGGTGTCGGATAGGACGGAATCTCGGGCCACTCGTCCTGGGCCGTCGCCGGGCCGGATGCGCCGAAGACTGCGGCGGCCGTCAGCAGTAGCGTCGCTCCCGCTCGCCGGGTACGGCGGCCGATACGGTTGCTCGTCATCTCGCCTCCTCGCGGTACTCGTCCGACCATGGAAGCACGTCGCCGTCGCCCGCGGCGGGCGCCACGCGGAGACGGGCCGGTCAGCCGAGCCGCTTGTGGTAGACGACGACGTCGCACGGAACGGCGAGCAGCGGAACCAGTTCTGGGTACATGACCTCGGGGCCCTCCGTCCGCACCGGCACGTATCCCATTCGCGGATACCACTGCGACAGGAACACCTTCGACGGGTGCTCGAAGTCTCTGGGCTGGATGATCTCGAGCTGCATGATCTCGTTCCCGAGCCGCGCCGCGTGGGACTCGGCGAACCGCACGAGGGCACTGCCGACGCCGGCGCCCCGCACCTCCGGGTCGGCGGCGAGCATCCCGAACTCGGCGACGCGGGCATCGAGTTGCACCACCTTCACGCAGCCCACGATCCGGTCGCCGAGCGATGCGACGAAGAGCTGACCGGCACCGGAAAATTGGGCGATCTCGGTCGCCGAGGTCCGGGTGGCCCCCTTCGGCCACATGCCGTCCTCGGCGACGGCATAGACGGCATTGACGAGGTCGGCGACCACCTTGGCGGTGTCGTCACTACCGTCGGCCGAGCGCACCAGCGGCGCGATGCTCAGTTCCCCAGAGTCCGTCAACGTCTTTCACCCGAATTTCTCGACGACCGCCGCCCGCTTCAACCGAGAACGGGCGGTCCGGCTTGCCGGAACAAGCCTAGCCGACCGCGGCGACGCGACCGTCCCGGCTGCCGCACGGCCGGGACGCTCAGCCGGGCAGCGCGCCGACGGCGGGCCTCGACGCCCCGAACTTGGAGGCGAGTTCACGCCGGGCGGCCCGGTCGCCGGCCCGTTCGAGGAACCGCCTGCCGGTGCGCGTGCGGGCGACCACCGTGGAGGCGACGACGTTCTTGACCAGTACCGGAGGAACGGCCCAGGCGGAGGTGACGGGCAGATCCAGCTCCCGCAGGCTCTGCGTCCCGAGGAAGTACCGGAGCATGCTCAGCAGGCGCTGCCGCTCGTACCGGCCGCGCACGTCGCCGAACCTGCCGTAGTCGAGGGTGCGCTGGCCCTCCACGAGGGCTCCGGACAACGCGGCACCCGCGGGCGTGACGTCGTCCTGCACCAGCAGCACGTGGTAGTTGAACACGTGCTGCTCGCGTTCGGTGTCGAACAGCCAGTCCTCGTCGATGCCCATGAGCCATCCGACGTACTTCCACAGGTGCATCACCGCCCGGGACTCCTCACGGGTGACGTAGTACCCGAGTGCCCGCATGCCGAGCAGCAGCGTGCCGTTGAACAGCCCGAGAGTTGCCGCCTGGTCGGTCTGGTTGATCGGCAGACCCCAGCGTTCGACGTCCCATCGGCCGTTGGTCTCGAACTGGTGGTTGATCAGCGCATGCATCGCGCGCACGTGCACCGTGAGCTTGAATCCCTCACCGTTCCTGCGCATCCCGCCCGGCTCGCCGACCGCGGTTCCCCACTTCTGCGTTTCGCCGAGGCGCCGCATCGCGGTCGAGCCGGTCAGGCCCCCGGTCTCGACGAGCAGATCCGGCGGTCCGCCGAACCGGTAGCCGCCGATGAGCGACAACTGGAGCAGCACGTCGATGCGGCTGCGGCCCATCCTGCGGAACGCCCGGGCACCCTTCTCCAGCAGGTCGAAGTCCACCCACTCCGGGACGTCGTCGACCACGGAGAAGAATTGCCGCAGAGCCTCCGGCGCATCCGGCACCGCGTCGATGCCGTGCTCGAGCGCCCGATGGAACTGCGCCATGCTCACCCGTTCGGCGTCCGTCCGGGGGCGGCGCATCGCGTGCACCAGATCGGCGCCCACCTCGTCGCGGGCGAACATCCGCCGGCCGATCCGGTCGAGCAGTTCCTCGTCGACGGCGCCGATCCGCGCGTAGGCGCGCAGGGGACGTCCGATGCGCTGGTTCCTGGGCCGGATGCCGGCGTACCGGCGCGGGTAGCGGGCCGCCTGCGGGTCCTGCCGAATCTCGTGTGCCACCATGAGCCGATGCTGACACGAGCAAATACTCGCGTTCAATTCGCGTTCGGGCGGCGCCGGTGAGGCCGGCGGAGCAGAATCGGCTGCGCCGGGTGCCGCAACAACGCCGCTCCCAGGCGATGGTCGAGCGCATCGTGACCGCCGGCCGGGAAGTCCTGCTCACCCACGGCTACGAGGGCGCCTCCACCAACCGGATCGCCGCCGCGGCCGGCATCAGCCCCGGCTCGCTGTACCAGTACTTCCCCGGCAAGGACGCCATCGTGGCCGAAGTCGTCGACCGGTGGACCGAGGAGGTGCAGACTCGCATTTCGCACGTGTTCACCGATGCGCTCGACGCCCCCACCTGGACCGAATCGGTGCGGACCAACATGCGGGTGCTGCTCGAGGCGCTCGGCGAGAACCCCCGGCTGCTGCGCGTGCTCGTCGAGCAACTCCCCCGCACGCCGGACAGCCGGCTGGTCGCGTTCGAACACCGCATCGACGCGCTGCTGGCGATGTGGCTGCGCTTCAACCCCGGCCGGCGCCGGATCGAGCATCCCGATGCCATCGCGTGGATGCTCGTCCGCACCGTCGAGAACGTCGCGGTCGGTTATGTGCTCGATCAGCCGCCGATCGAGCCGGACGTGGTCGCGGACCAGCTGACAGCCATGATCACCGCCTACCTCAGGGAGATCCTGGTCTGACTCCCTGCCTCCATCGTTCCGCGACGACCCACTCCGCACGCCTCAGCAGCTGCTCCGGCAGCGTCGCAGCTGGCCGGCCAGGTATCGCCTGGCGCGGCGATGTCCACCCACGCTGTCGAGTTCGAGGTCCAGCGCGTTCAGGAGCGTCGCGAGCAGGCTCGCCTGCGGGGCCCAGCCGTGCCGGTTCCGGCACTCGGCGAGCCACTCGACCGGACCCCGGTGACCGCGGTCGGCGTTGCATCGCCGACACGCGGCGGCCTCGTTGGCCGCGATGCTGGGACCACCCTTGACTCGTGGCACGAGATGTTCGGTGGTCGGCGGAATCAACGGTCCGAACCGCCGGCCACACCACAGGCAGCAGCCGTCCTGTCGTTCGACGGCGAGCGTGAGTCTGGCGGCGCGGTCCACCTGTCGATCCTGACCGAGTCGCTCCCCGAGCGCCAGTGCCCTGCGGACTGCGGTGCAGGGCCGAGCGTTGTCGTCCCGTTCGCTCAGAGATGACAGGCACTTGCAGCAGTGGCCCCGAGGCCACTTAGACGTAGCTCGGCCGTCGGAATCTCCCGTGGCGGAGATCACGTTCATCCGGTAGGCATTCGCGTTCCCTGCGCCGTACCATCTTGCGCGGGTGGGGTTCCGGGGGGGATACGACATTCGAGGCGTCCGAACGACAATTCGGGATCTGGACGGCTCCGCGCGCAATTCCCCTCCTTGCATCACTCCGTCATGCAATTTCGGTTCCATCGAGGGGGGTCATGCATTCTCGCCACACCGTCGTCACGTCCGGACATGCACTGCTGGACGGGCTGGTCACTTCATGCGTCGAGCACCCCGATCGGATAGCGGTGACCGATCTGCGTTCGTCGTCGCAGCACTCGTTTTCCGACATCCAGCACGCGGCCGAATCCGCAGGGACGCACCTGCACCAGTTGGGTGTACGGGCAGGCGACAACGTGGTGGTGACGCTGCCGCTGGGGGTCGAGCTGATCGCATACTGCTACGGCGCATTCCTGGTGGGAGCAGTCCCCGCGTTCCTCGACCCCAACCAGCCCCCGGACACGCTGGCCGCGTGCCTGACCGACCTCGAAGCTCCTGTGTGGGTCTCCGAGCTGCCGTGTCCCGGAGTGGATCTCTACGACGGCATCATCTGTGCCCCGACGAGCGCCGCCTTCGACAGCGATCGCCTCGGTACTGTTCTGCCCGACCTGAGTCGGACCGAAAGGCAGTGGGACATCGCCGATACCGTGCTGCTGCTCTACACCAGCGGAACCACGGGCATCCCCAAGGGCGTGCCGTGGACCTCGCGCGAGCTCGCCTCGCAGATGCGCTACTACCGCAGCGACGAGATCTCCTCCGAGTTCTGCCTGTTTCCGCACCTGGCGCTGGTGGCCGTGGCCATGGGCCGACGCGTGGTGTTGCCGGACCTGGACACCGTTCAACCCGCCCACTTCGACGTCGCTGCGCTCTACCGGCAGCTGGCCGGCTCCGGCAGCGACTACCTGTTCGCTTCGCCACTGGTGTGGCATCGCCTGATCACCCATACGGATCAGCATCACCTACCCGCCCCGGCATTGCGGCGGGTGGCCACCGCGGGTTCGGCCATCGGTGCCCGGCTGGTCGAACGCATGCAGGACAGGCTCGCCCCGGCCGAGGTCGTGGTGCCGTATGCAAGCACCGAAGCGTTGATGCCGATCACCCTGATCGGCGCCGACGAGCACGTATACCGTTCGAAGCTCGGAACCTGGACCGGCAAGGGCACCCCGCTCGGGCGGCCGGCCGTGGACATGGACGTCGCTGTCGTCGAACCGCAGTTCGAGGGGCCGTACTTCGACGTAGCGCTCGATGGCCTTCCTGCCGACCGGACCGGCGAGATCGTCGTTTCCGGCGCTCGGGTGAGCACTACCTACTTCCACCGCGACGACGCCGTGCGCGCCGCCAAACTACGCGACACGAGAACCGGTGAGATTTGGCATCGTACCGGGGATTTCGGCTACATCGATCCATCGGGCCTGGTGTGGTACCTGTGCCGCCGAAAGGACGTCGTCGACTCCCGACACGGCCCGATCCATCCCGATGCGCTCGAACAGATGTGGAACATGGTCACCGGGTTCCTGCTCAGCGCAGTAGTGTATCTCGAGGATCTCGACCGCCTGTTCTACGTCTTCCCCCACGACGAGGATCCCCGCGCCGTCGACCTCGGCACCATGGCCGTCCTCGCCCAGCGACTGCACTTGCCCGGGCCCACCCCGGTGCACCTGTCCACCGCCCTACCGACCGACCCGCGGCACAACAGCAAGATCGACCGCGGGCAACTGCGCCGCCTCGTCGAGCACCTCGTCGCGACGGAGGGCCTGTGACCACTACTTCCATCGTCGAACATCCTGCCGAGATCATCGACATCTACCTGCGCGTGTGTGCCGACGAGGACCGTTTCGTGGCTCAGTCCGTCGCTGCGTTCGACACCGTCGGCCTGAACGGTCCGGTTCTCGACTGTGCCGTCGGCACCGGTTTCGGCACCCTCCGACTGCTCGAGGCCGGCTATCCGCTGGTGTGTTCCGATGGCAGCGTGGACATGCTCCGCCGATTTCGGCTCAACTGCGCCGAGGCCGGTCTGTCCCACGACGCCGTCCACGCCCGCTGGGAAGACCTCGGTCGGGTGTTTCCTGCCGTGTTCGACATGGTCATGTGCCGCGGCAACTCCCTCGCCTACGCCGACACCTGGGACAACGATGTCCCACTCGAACACGACCTCGATCGTCTGGCCACCCACGTCGCCGGGATGGCCGGAGCCCTACGCCCCGGCGGGGCACTGCTGGTCGATCTGCCCGCCACCCGTCCCGGCGCCGCCAGCACTCGACTCCTCGAACACCGCGGATCCACGACCGTCGGCGAACCTGTCACCGTGGTCGAACAAATCCACACCGACCCGACCACCCGGCTCCGCCGCTGGAACGTGACCATGACCGTGGGGACCCACACCTGCCAGTTCTCCCGCTCCTCCTACCTGATCGATCTCGACACCCTGCGAACAGTCCTGCGGCTGTGCGGCTTCGCCGCCATTTGCACACTGCCCGACCTGTCTCCGCGCGATCACTACAGCACCGTGGTCGCGATCAAGGAACGAACGCGGCCCAACCACCCGCGTCACCGCACCCCGGTCCTCACCTCGGCCAGCTCACTGACCACCGACCGATGACCGCACCTCGCCGGCCGGCCGTGGATTTCGAGAGTTCGGCCGGCCGGCGACAGCTGACCGTCGCTACTGCCGCCCCCCTGCCGCGCGGGTCGTGAACGACAGCACCAGGCAGGGAGGGGTGGGCGGCGTCGCGGTAGATCTTTGGGTGACGGGACGGCCCCCCTGCAGGTGGAAGGCGTCCGGTGCGGCGTACTGCGCACCCATCGGCTCGGGCTCGGTCGACAGCTTGCCGCGCGGGCGCAGGTACAGGTACAGGCACCGGTATCCGATGTCCTTCGGGGGCTACTGACTTCCGGTCACCTGCTCGCGGGATCTCTCGACGACCACGGTCCCTGCGGGTTCGTCCACGATCGCCACCGCACCTCTCCCGGGCGGCGCGCAGCGACGAGCGCGTGGTCACCGGACGGCGTTCACCGACTCAGGAAATACTATGCTGCCCAGCACCTTTCGCATTTCGTCGAGCAGCGCCGGGTCGGCTCCGGCGAAATGCCGCGCCGACACCTCCTCGCTGAGCCGGCGCGCTTCGTCGCAGAGCGTACGGCCCTCGTCGGTGGCGACGACGAGCTTGTTGCGCCGGTCTCCCGGATCGGCGGTGCGGGCAACCAGGTTCCGGGTTTCGAGTTCGTCGACGATCGCGACGATCTGACTGGGGTCGAGCCCCATGTCCGCGGCGATGCGGCGCTGCGCCACACCGGCAGGTTCGTCGCATGCGAGGGAGAGCACCGTGTAGGGGCGCACCCGCAGCCCGAGCGGGGCGAGGGCCTCGTTCACCGATCGCACCACCATCGCACTGGCACGGGTGAGCAGAAATCCCAGGTCGTCCTCGAGGACGCGTCGACGTTCCATTCCGGCAGCCTTTCGTCGCGACCCTCAGGGTATCAGTTCCTCAATCGTTGACATTTTCAATAGTAGATGTTCCCATGTGATTGGGAGTACATCGGTTCGAGCAACGGAGGATCTCGTGGACCTCAGCAACAAAGTCGCCGTCGTCACCGGTAGCGGACAGGGCCTCGGCCTTGCCTACGCCACCGAGCTGGCCCGTCACGGCGCCGCGGTCGTGATCAACGACGTCGACCAGGGCACCGCCGATGCCGCCGTCGCGACGATCACCGCCGCGGGTGGACGCGCCGTCGCCGTCGTCGCCCCGGTCGGACCGACCGAGACGGCGAAGCAGCTCGTCGCCGCCGCGGTCGAGCACTTCGGCCGCCTCGACGTGATGGTGACCAACGCCGGCATCCTGCGCGACAAGGTGCTGTGGAAGATGACCGACGACGACTTCGACGCCGTGGTCGACGTGCACCTGCGCGGCACGTTCACGTGCGTGCGCGAGGCCGTGCTGCGCTTCCGCGAGCAGGGCGACGGCGGCCGCATCATCGCCATCGGTTCCCCGGCCGGGCAGCGCGGCAACTTCGGGCAGACCAACTACTCCGGCGCCAAGGCCGCCGTGGTCGGGATGGTCCGCACCTGGGCGATGGAACTGCAGCGCGCCGGGATCACCGCCAACGCCGTGTGCCCCGTCGCCGTCACCGCGATGACCGAGACCGTGCCGATCTTCGCGCCCTACATAGAGCAGATGAAGCAGACCGGTGAGCTGCCCGCGGTGATCCGCCGCGAGGTCGGCATGGGCACCCCGGAAGACGTCGCCGGCCTGATCGCCTTCCTCGCCTCCGACGACGCCGCCGACATCACCGGGCAGGCGTTCTCCGTCGGCGGCGACCGCCTGGCGCTGTGGTCGCATCCGCAGCTGACCGCCACCGCCTTCCACGACGGCGGCTTCTCCGCCGACGACGTGGCCGCGCAGTGGCCCATCGTGTTCGCCGACCGCGTCGAGTCCGTCGGCGAGGAATTCCCCGAGGAGGTGCTCGCCAAGTGAGCCGCTACGAATACGGGATCGACTTCGAGGCGATCGAGGCGATCGACATCCACACCCACGTCGAGATCGACGGCTGCGGACACCGCTCCATGGACGACGAGCTGATGGCGGCCTCGGAGAAGTACTTCAAGTCCGGCGAGGAACGCACCCCCACCATCGACTCCATCGCCGAGCACTACCGGCAACGCAACATGGCCGCCGTCGTGTTCACCGTCGATGCCCAGTCCGCCACAGGCCACGCCCCCAACTCGGTCGAGGAGATCGCCGAGCTCGCCGCCACCCACAACGACGTGCTCATCCCCTTCGGCTCCGTCGACCCGCTGCAGGGCAAGGCCGCTGTGAAACGGGCGCGCCGCCTGATCGACGAGTACGGCGTCAAAGGCTTCAAGTTCCACCCCAGCATGCAGGGCTTCGAGCCGAACGACCGGCAGTTCTACCCCCTCTACGAGGCTCTCGTCGAGGCCGGCGTGCCCGCCCTGTTCCACACCGGCCAGACCGGCATCGGCGCCGGGCTGCCCGGCGGGCACGGCATCAAGCTGCGCTACTCCGACCCCATGCTGCTCGACGACGTCGCCGCCGACTTCCCCGACCTGACCATCGTCATGGCCCACCCCGCGGTACCGTGGGTCGACGCGCAGATCTCCATCGCCACCCACAAGGCCAACGTCTACATCGACCTCTCCGGCTGGTCCCCGAAGTACTTCCCGCCGCAACTGGTCAAGGCCGCCAACACGATGCTGCGCCACAAGGTGCTGTTCGGCTCCGACTTCCCCGTCATCCAAGTGGATCGATGGCGCAACGATTTCGCCACTCTCGACATCAAACCCGAGATCGCCCCGATGATCTTCAAGCAGAACGCACTGCGCGTTCTCGGCATCAAGCGCTGAGCACAGGAGGCCCCATGACCATCCCCGCCACCTCCACCACCCACGTCGCCACCCTGGCCGACCTCGAGGCATTCGTCGGGCAACCGCTCGGCGTCAGCTCGTGGATGGCGATCGAGCAGGACCGGATCCAGACCTTCGCCGACGCCACCGACGACCATCAGTGGATCCACCTCGACGTCGAGCGGGCGAAGAAGGAGAGCCCCTTCGGTGGGCCCATCGCCCACGGCTACCTGACGCTCTCCCTGATCATCCCGATGTGGAGCGAGGTCCTGAAGGTCGACAGTGTCACCATGGCCGTCAACTACGGCCTGAACAAGGTCCGCTTCACCAATCCCGTGCCCGCCGGTGGCAAGGTCCGCCTCTACGCGACACTGAAGTCGCTCGAGAAGCTGCCGAAGGGCGGCGTCCAGATCACCATCGACGGCCTGATCGAACTCGAGGGCAGCGAGCGGCCCGCCGTCGTCGTCGAGGCGGTCTACCGCATGTTCGAGTAGCAGCCGCCGCCTGCAGTCGCAGCGAATGTGCCCTTCTGTCGGCTGAAGGGCACATTCGCTCGTTTCAGGCCGCCTCACGGCCGGACGAACGCGGGCAGCAGCGTCTGTGCGACGCGTTCGTTCCAGCCGGCGTCGATGTCACCGCTCCGGGCCCGTTCCGCGAAGTAGGCACCGACGATGCAGTCGAGGAAGGTCTCGACGTCGAGGTCGGTCCGCACGGTCCCCCGGGCGATGTGGCGCCGCACGACCTCGGTCAAGGTGCTGCGGTGGCGCACGAGTACCGAGCGGATGAGATCGGTGAACGCGGGGTCCGCATCGGTCACCAGCGCGGCGAGACCCCCGAAGCCGACACCCCCGTCGACCGAACGCAGGGACTGCTCGGCCAGCCACGTCAGCACCTGCTGCGCGGTGGCATCCGGCGCGGGAGGCGACGGTTGCGCGATCGGCTCCATCACCGCGGTGAGCATCTCGTCCCGGTCGCGGTAGCGACGGTAGATGGTGGTGCGGGCCATGCCGGTGTGCGTGGCCACGGCTTCGATCGTCACGGCTCTGGGCCCTTTGCGGCGGAGCAGTTCGAGCACGGCATCGGCGATGCGTTCTTCCGGCGTGGCAGTGCCCTCACCGACCGCAGTGCCCTCACCGACCGCATGGCCCTCACCCGACCGCATGCGCCCCTCCGTCCGCCGTCCCGACTTCGACGATCATCCTACAACAGCGCTACACTCTCTGTAGCTACGCAACATGTAGCGATTCGAAGAGAGGTGCGCACATGAAGATCTCGAACTCGTTCGCCGGAGCGATTGCCCTGATCCTGGGCATCGTCACCATGACCGCGTCGGTGTGGTTCGACACCACCGCCGTCGGCTCCGGCGTCACTCTCGGACTGGGTGCCATCGCCGCGATCTACGCCCTGTGGTCGCTGATCGCCCGTGATCCCACCAAGGATCACTGGTCCCTGTCCGTCGTCGGCCTGATCCTGTTCATCTCGCCCTGGGTCGGACAGTTCGCCGGCGACGGAGCAGCCTGGACCGCGTGGATCGCGGGCGCGCTCATCATGCTCGTCGGCAGCAGCGCGTACCTCGCCGACGAGTCCGCCGACGTCACGGCCTCGACCCGGGAGCAGGAACGCCGCGCCTACACATCGACGGCCCTCTGAGAAGACTCACCGAGAACGCCCACCGAGAACGTCGAAGGGGAGGTTGCCGGCGACGTGTCGCGGCAACCTCCCCTTCGAGGGTCCGAAGAACCTACACCAGCAGTTCGGCGATCTGAATGGTGTTGAGGGCAGCGCCCTTCCGCAGGTTGTCTCCCGAGACGAACAGCGCGAGTCCGCGGCCGTCCGGCACGCCCGGGTCCTGCCGGACCCGGCCCACCAGCGACGGATCCTGGCCGGCGGCCTGCAGCGGCGTCGGAACGTCCACGAGGCGCACGCCGGGGGCGTTCGCGAGCAGTTCCTTCGCGCGCTCCACCGACAGCGGGCGTTCGAACTCGGCATTGATCGACAGCGAGTGACCGGTGATCACCGGCACACGCACGCAGGTACCCGAGACCAGCAGATCCGGCAGCCCGAGGATCTTGCGGGACTCGTTGCGCAGCTTCTGGTCCTCGTCGGTCTCGCCGCTGCCGTCGTCGACGAGCGAACCCGCGAGCGGCAGGACGTTGAACGCGATCGGCGCGACGTACTTGTCCGGGGCCGGGAAGTCGACGGCGCTGCCGTCGTGCACGAGCTTCTCGGCGTCGCCGATGACGGCGCGGGCCTGACCGAGCAGTTCCTCGACGCCGGCGATGCCGCTGCCGGAGACCGCCTGGTAGCTCGAGACGATCAGCCGCTGCAGGCCGGCCTCGTCGTGCAGCACTTTCAGGACCGGCATCGCGGCCATGGTGGTGCAGTTCGGATTGGCGATGATGCCCTTCGGCGGATTCTTCGCCTCCTGCGGGTTGACCTCGCTCACGACGAGGGGCACCTCGGGGTCCTTGCGCCAGGCCGAGGAGTTGTCGACCACGACCGCCCCGGCGGCGGCGAACCGCGGCGCCTGGGCACGCGAGAGCGTCGCACCGGCGGAGAACAGGGCGATGTCGATACCCTTCAGGTCCTCCTCGGAGGTCGCCGCGGCGTCCTCCACGACGATCTCCTCACCGCGGAACGGCAGCTTCTTGCCGGCCGAGCGGGCCGAGGCGAAGAACCGCACCTTGTCGGCGGGAAAGTTGCGCTCCTCGAGCAGGGTGCGCATGACGATGCCGACCTGGCCGGTGGCACCTACGACTGCGATGGTGGTCATGATCTACCGTCCCGTTCCGGCGTGGACGACGGCTTCCTCGTCACCACCGAGTTCGAAAGCGGCGTGCAGGGCGCGCACCGCGTCGTCGAGTTCGGTGTCGTCGACGAGCACCGAGATACGGATCTCCGAGGTCGAGATGAGGTCGATGTTGATGCCCGCGTCCGCGAGAGCCTCGCAGAACTTCGCCGTGACGCCCGGATGGCTCTTCATGCCGGCACCGACGAGCGAGACCTTGCCGATGTGGTCGTCGAACAGCACCTGGGTGAAGCCGATCTCCTCCTGCTGCTTGCTCAGCAGCTCGACGGCACGCGGGCCGTCGCTCTTGGGCAGGGTGAAGGTGATGTCGGTCTTGCCAGTCTCCACCTTGGAGATGTTCTGCAACACCATGTCGATGTTGATCTCGGCCTCGGCGACGGCGCGGAACACCTTCGCGGCGTAGCCGGGCGTGTCGGGCAGGCCGACGACGGTGACCTTGGCCTCGCCGCGATCGTGCGCGACGCCGGTGATCAGAGCCTCTTCCACGGGGATGTCCTCCATCGATCCGGACACGATGGTGCCGGGCTTGGTGGTGTACGACGAACGAACGTGCACGGGCACGTTGTAGCGGCGGGCGTACTCGACGCAGCGCAGCATGAGCACCTTCGCGCCGCAGGCCGCGAGCTCGAGCATCTCCTCGAACGAGACCTTCTCGAGCCGCTGAGCGTCCTTGACGATGCGCGGGTCGGCGGTGAAGACGCCGTCGACGTCGGTGTAGATCTCGCAGACATCGGCGTCCAGTGCCGCGGCCAGGGCGACGGCGGTGGTGTCGGACCCGCCGCGGCCGAGGGTGGTGATGTCCTTGCTGTCCTGGCTCACGCCCTGGAAACCGGCGACGAGGACGATGCTGCCCTCGTCGAGCGCGGTCCGGACGCGGCCGGGGGTGACGTCGATGATCTTCGCGTTGCCGTGGCTGCCCGTCGTGATCACGCCGGCCTGGGAGCCGGTGAACGAGCGTGCCTCGGCGCCGAGCGAGTGGATCGCCATTGCGACCAGGGCGTTGGAGATGCGCTCACCGGAGGTGAGGAGCATGTCCATCTCACGCGCCGGCGGGGCGGGGCACACCTGCTGAGCGAGGTCGAGCAGCTCGTCGGTCGTGTCGCCCATCGCCGACACGACCACGACGACGTCGTTGCCCGCCTTCTTGGTCTCGACTATCCGTTCAGCGACGCGCCGGATCCGCTCGGCCGTCGCGACCGAGGATCCTCCGTACTTCTGGACGACGAGTGCCACGCTGGCGAACCTCCGGGGTCTTGGGTGCAAGTCCAGGGGACCAGCTTACCGATGCGGCCCGGAGGGATGCGGCCCGACCTGCCCCGACCCGCCGCGAACGTCCGGCGGCGACCTCCGCGGCAGACCGTAATCACCGGGCTCGACCGCGATCTCGGGCGGTGGCGGCAGCTGCGGGCGGAAGTGCCGGCGGACGCCTGCAGGTCCGCGCGGCGGGATGTGGCCGGAGAACGGCCACATCCCGGGTCGGACGGTTCAGCCCGTGACGGTCGTGCGCAACAGCATCACGTTGTAGTCGCTCCAGCGGGACGCGACGAAGTAGAGGTCGTTGCCGCTGGACCACGGGTGGATGTACGGCGCGTACAGGCCGCTGATCCGATCGCTGGTGACGAGCACGCGCGGCGCGCTCCACGGGCCCTCCGGCCGCGCGCTCGTGCGCATCTCGATCCGGCCGCCTTCCTCGTTGCCGTAGAGGAGGACGAACGTGCTGCCGGTCCAGTGCACCGACATCTCGCCGACCGGGCCGTCGACGACGGGCACCGCCGCATCGATTCCGCCGAGCACCCAGCCGGTGCCGGTCCAGAACTCGTAAGCGCCGAGGTCACGGATCTGCGCCTCGGGCACGCGGGAGACGTAGGCCGGTCCGAAGCGGCCGTTGGGCGTGCCGAAGTCGTAGACGTATCCCTCGTGCTTCACATACGCGTGCTGCTGGAACCCAGCATTGCCGACGGCCAGCTGCTGGACGCCGGGCACCTCCACGGGTGTGTTGATCCGCGCGGTGGCCGGGTCGACGGTCCACGTTTCACCGTTGTCGGTCGAGTACGCGAGGGCGGAGGCGTTGGTCCACCATTCTCCCGGGTCGCCCCAGGCGCGTACCGACATGAAGTTGATGTACTGGGTGCCGCCGACGGCAACGGCGGCGGTGGGCACGACGGTGGTCTCGACGCCGTCGATGCCGATGCTGCCGAGGATCTCCCGGGCGAAGTTCGGGTCGGAGGCGAGCACCGGCGCACCGGAATAACGCTCGCCGGGATGGGGGTCGGGTACGGCGATGCCGTCCGACAGATCGGTGTCCGCGCTGCGCATGAGGATGTTGCGGCGCCATTCGTCGCCCTCGACCGAGCAGTCGCCGAAGGTGTCGCCGAAGGCCATGAGCACCTGGCGGCCGGGGCCGGTTTCACCGTTGTCCCACATGATTCCCAGATCGGTACCCGAGACGGAGAACCGGGTGCCGGTCCGGTTCGGGCTGCTCGGCCCGGTGACCCAGGCGACGGTGCGGGTGGGACCGGAGGTGAGCGTCGGAAGGGGTCCCTGTGGTGTCCCGGCACCGGGGTTGCTGCTGCCGAAACCGCTGCTTCCGGGTCCGGAATTCCCGCAGGGTTCGGCGTGAGCGGTGGCGGCGAACGGCACCGCGCAGCCGAGCGCCAGCAGCAGCGCGGAGGAGAACGTCGTCGCCGACCGGACCGCGCTCATGGACTCTCCTCCCGTCCGGATGACCGGATCGCGTCTTCCGCAGGACTTCTGTGACAGGTGATGCTCATGTGACGAATGAGGTCAACGTATTGGATCGGCACGGACCGCGACGGGGCCCTCCGTATCGATCCCGTCACGTTCGCGCGAGCCGGGCTGCCGGGGACCGGTCGTGGAACCTCCCACCTCCGGGTGGGCTCCGGCGGGGCCGGCGAGTACACTGCCTGGCATGCAGCGCGCGCTTCTCCTCGGCCGCCGCGGCGGGATCTGACCAGACCGGCTTCCCGTCGCGGGGTGTTGTCGCGCCGGTCGTATCCTCATCCGGACTCACCGGTCCCCATTTTTTGGAGCTACGTCATGTCACCCGCCGACGCATTCACCTCCGGCTCGCGCACGATCACGCCGCCAAGCAAGCCCGCTCCCGCCGATCAGCCGGGGTGGAACAAGCAGAAGAACTCTTCGATGCCGACCTACCGGTACCGGCCGTTCGCCGAGGAGGTCGAGCCGGTCACGCTGCCCGACCGCACCTGGCCGGACAAGATCATCGACCGGGCACCCGCCTGGTGCGCCGTGGACCTGCGTGACGGCAATCAGGCGCTCATCGACCCCATGAGCCCCGCCCGCAAGCGGCGCATGTTCGACCTGCTGGTACGCATGGGCTACAAGGAGATCGAGGTCGGCTTCCCGTCGGCGAGCCAGACCGACTTCGACTTCGTCCGGGAGATCATCGAGGACAACGCGATTCCCGACGACGTCACCATTCAGGTGCTGACGCAGGCCCGTCCCGAACTGATCAAGCGCACCTTCGAGGCGTGCGCAGGGGCTCACACGGCCATCGTCCACTTCTACAACTCGACGTCGATCCTGCAGCGCCGCGTGGTGTTCCGGGCGGACAAGGACACGGTCAAGAAGATCGCCACCGACGCGGCCGAGCTGGTGCTCGAAGAGGCGAAGAACCACCCCGACACGAACTGGCGGTGGGAGTACTCCCCCGAGTCGTACACCGGCACGGAACTGTCGTATGCCAAGGAGGTGTGCGACGCGGTCGTCGACACCCTGGGCGCGACGCCCGAGAACCCGGTGATCATCAACCTGCCGGCCACGGTCGAGATGGCCACGCCGAACGTGTACGCCGACTCGATCGAGTGGATGCACCGCAACCTGGCCAAGCGCGACTCGATCATCCTGTCGCTGCACCCGCACAACGACCGCGGCACCGGCGTCGCGGCCGCCGAACTGGGCTACCAGGCCGGCGCCGACCGCATCGAGGGCTGCCTGTTCGGCAACGGCGAGCGCACCGGCAACGTGTGCCTGGTGACCCTGGGCCTGAACATGTTCAGCCGGGGCGTGGATCCGCAGATCGACTTCTCCGACATCGACGAGATCCGCCGCACCGTCGAGTACTGCAACCAGCTGCCCGTGCCCGAGCGGCACCCCTACGGCGGCGACCTGGTCTACACCGCCTTCTCCGGCAGCCACCAGGACGCCATCAACAAGGGCATGGACATGATGAAGGCCGACGCCGACGCCGCGGGCACCGACGTCGACGACCTGACCTGGGCGGTGCCGTACCTGCCCATCGACCCGAAGGACGTGGGCCGCAGCTACGAGGCCGTGATCCGGGTCAACTCGCAGTCCGGCAAGGGCGGCGTGGCGTACATCATGAAGCACGACCACGGCCTGAACCTGCCGCGGCGGCTGCAGATCGAGTTCTCGCAGGCGGTGCAGCGGGTCACCGACGGTGAGGGCGGCGAGGTCAGCCCCAAGGAGATGTGGGACATCTTCCACGAGGAGTACCTGGCTCCGACCACTCCGCTCGAGCGGATGCGGCAGAAGGTCACGGCGGCCGAGACCGACGATGGCACCGACACCGTCACCGCGGTCGTGAAGTATCACGGCAAGGAGCAGGAGATCACCGGGTCCGGCAACGGGCCGCTCGCGGCCTTTGTCGACGCCCTGGAATCCCTGGGCTACCAGGTGGCCGTCCGCGGCTACGCCGAGCACGCCATGTCGGCCGGCGACGACGCGCTCGCCGCCGCGTACGTCGAGGCGGACGTGACCCGGCCCGACGGCGTCACAGCTCTGGTCTGGGGCGCCGGAATCGCACCGTCCATCACGACGGCCTCGCTGCGCGCGGTGGTGTCGGCGGTGAACCGGGCGCACTGAGCCTTTCGAGTCCCACGAACGCCTGTCGATTCGGCAGGAATCCGGACGAATGCGGCGGTACTCTTCCCCGGGGAGTGCCGTCGCATTCCGCGTTTTCCCACCGCGCGCGTGCCCCACGAAAGGGAGCGTCACATGGATTTCTGGGACATCATCTGGTTCATCATCGTCAGCTTCGCGTTCATCGCGTACCTGATGGTGCTCTTCTCGATCATCGGCGACCTGTTCCGCAACCACCAGCAGTCCGGCTGGATCAAGGCGATCTGGATCGTCTTCCTGATCTTCGTGCCGTTCCTGACCGCACTGATCTACCTGATCGTCAACGGCAAGGGCATGGCCGAGCGCTCCGCTAAGGAATACGCGCAGGTCAAGCAGGCCCAGGACAGCTACATCCGCGAGGTCGCCGGCAAGTCCCCCGCCGAGCACATCGCCGACGCCAAGGCGTTGCTCGACGCGGGCACCATCACCGAAGCCGAGTACCAGGCCCTCAAGGCCAAGGCGCTGTCCTGACCACCCGCCCGCAGGACCGAGAGCGATGACGTCGGATCCGGTGCTGGTCGACCGCGACGGGCCCGTCACCAGCATCGGCATCAACCGTCCGCACGTGCGCAACGCCGTCGATCGGGCGACGGCCGAAGCGCTGGCCGGCGCCTTCCGCGCCTTCGACGCGGACGACGACGCGGCTGTCGCCGTGCTGCACGGCACCGGTGGCACCTTCTGCGCCGGCGCCGACCTGAAGGCGATCAGCGAGGGACAGCCGAACCGGGTCGCCCCGGACGGGGACGGGCCGATGGGTGTGTCGCGCATGCGGCTGTCCAAGCCCGTCGTCGCCGCGATCTCGGGGCACGCCGTGGCGGGCGGGCTCGAACTGGCCCTGTGGGCCGATCTGCGCGTCGCCGAGGAGGGGGCGGTGCTGGGGGTGTTCTGCCGCCGCTGGGGCGTGCCGCTGATCGACGGCGGCACGGTGCGGCTGCCGCGGCTCATCGGCGAGAGCCGCGCGATGGATCTCGTCCTGACCGGCCGCGCCGTCGACGCCGAGGAGGCATTGCGCATCGGGCTGGTCAACCGGCTCGTCCCCGCCGGCCAGGCACTCACCGCGGCCCGGGCGCTCGCGGCCGAGATCGCCGCCTTCCCGCAGACCTGCCTGCGACGGGACCGCCTCTCGCTGCTCGAGCAGCACGGGCTCGCCGAGGACCAGGCCATGCTCAACGAGTTCCGGCACGGCGCGGTCTCCCTGGCGCACGACACGCTCGAGGGCGCGTCCCGGTTCGCCGGCGGTGCCGGGCGGCACGGCAGTTTCGGCGAGCCCGGTACCTAACCGTCCGCGCCACTGCCGTCCACGCCACTGCCGTCCGCGCCACTGCCGTCCACATCACTGCCGTCCCACACCACCTGCCCGTCCGCCCGCATGCGGGCACCCGGCGCCGCCTCGTGCGCCAGTAGGCGGCCGTCGTGCATGAGGTGCTCGACGTCGCGGCCGAAACGCAGCACGACGACGTCGGCGACGAGGCGGCGGTGGCATCGCCACCACACGCTCTCGCTGCACATCATCGCGGTCCGGCGCTGTGCGGACTCCTCGAGCAGCCCGTCGAGCGCGTCGGCGAACTCCTCGGTGCGGGTGTGGGCGGCGTAGGCGGCGAACTGCTCGACCCGCCACCACGAGTCCTCGGGTGTGGTCCCGGCAGGGAGCCGTCGCCGGCCGCCGAGCCGCCGCTCGAGCCGGTAGTCGATGCCGGCATCGGCCAGCCATTGCGTCATCGCGTCGCTCGACAGGTCCGGGTTGCGCCGGCTGCCCGGGAAGCGGCGGACGTCGACCAGCGACTCGACGCCGGCGGAATGCAGCAGCTCGGCCAGCTGCGTCCGGTCGAGCCGTCCGTGCCCTACGGAGAGCAGCATCGCGACGATCCCTTCCCTCGGGTCGGTTTCCCTCCGGCGTACTCACTCCGCCGGCATACCCACCCGCCCGGCATACCCCGCTGCCGGCTGTCGCATGCCCGTCCCCACGCCCGCGGCCGGCGCGTGCCGGCAGCCACCCGGCGACGCGATCGGCAGTTCCTCGAACCGGCCGTCCGGGAGGCGCAGGTGCACATGCACCGCCCCGGCGACCACCCCCAGCGGTTCGCGACCGAGCAGGCGCGCGAGCACGTAGGTCGCGCTCAGGCTGGTCACGTCGCGGATCACGCCGAGCGGCAGCAGCGAGCCCGTCTCGGCGAGCACCTCGCGCTCCCCGGCGCGCAACACCAGCCGCAGGCCCGGTGCGATGCCCTGGACGGCGAGCGAGACCGCGACGTTGTCCCGGTCGTCGGACCCCACCGCGGCGAGCGCGACCGCCCGACGGACCCCGACGCGCTCGAGCAGCCGGCGGTCGCCGCCGTCGCCGACCACTGCGGGGATGTTCAGGTCGCGCACCAGCCGCAGATTGCGCGCATTGGTGTCCCGCTCGACACCCACCACCGGGATACCGAGGTCCCGCAGCTCCCGGCACAGTCGCAGACCCACCTGCCCGAGGCCCACGACGATCACGTGCCCGGAGCGGGGCAGCGAACGAGGGCCGAACAACGCGGTCAGGCGCGGGCCCAGCAGCCGGTCCACGACCCCGGCGGTGAACATGGCGGTGAACACGATCGTCGCCAGCATCGCGGTGGACGCGATCGCGGCGTATGCCTCGTTGCTGTGCGGGTCGGCCGCCGGTCCGACCGTGGTGACCACGCGGACTGCCTCGTGGAACGCGTCGATCGTTCCTTTGCCCTCCCCGAAGGTCAGCCAGGCCCAGTCGCCGAACAGCACCGCCGCCAGCCCGAGCAGCCCGGCCAGCAGGATGCGCGTGCCGGTCTCGTGCGTGCGCAGCACCGCGGTGAGCTGACCGGCCCACCGCTGCCACAGGATGCGGCGCGGCACCGCCACCGGCACCTCGTCGAGCACGTCACCGGCCACGCGGATGCCGCGCGGTCCGCGGGTGGAGGTCACGGCCAGCAGGTCGGGTGCCACGCACGGCCCGGCCAGGGACGCGGCAGCAAGATCGGCCGGCGACGTCACGTCGCACTGCGGCAGGAACCGCGCGAGCTGATCGCCGATCGTGCGGTCGAAGATCGTCGCGACCATCGGTGCGTCCGGCTGCAGATGCGCCGCGGCGAGCGCATACCGCAGGGCGACCACGTCGTCCTGCAGGAGCACCGCGATCCCGGCGACCGGCGGCCGGTCCAGCAGGGCCCGCAGCTCCTCGTCGTCGGGCCGCGGCGCGTGCCGCACGGCGCAGCCCAGGGCGACGAGTGAGGCGCAGACCCGGCGCGCGACCGTGGTGTCGCCCACCACGACGTAGGTACCCGTGTTGCTGGTTGTGTCCGCATCCGCCACGGCGACCACCTCCCCGCCCCAGGGGACCACGCCACCTGGGGGGGACGCATCCGGCACCGCCGGTCCTGTGAGCGATTCGCACCGGCGCAGCGGCGTGTGACAGCGCGGACACGGCGGCGCCGCGGCGCTGCCGGCGGCGCTGTGGAAAACTCGCGACGTGGGTACAAGCACTCGAATCACCGGGCGCGGGCGGCTGGCGCTGCGCGCAGCGAAGGCCGCCTCGTGGGCGTCGCTGAAGGCGGGACGTGGCAAGGGGTCGATGATCGGCGGTCTCGTCGCGCTGAAGATCGATCCGCGCCTGATGGAGCAGCTCGGCCGGGGCCGGCGCACCGTCCTGGTCACCGGCACCAACGGCAAGTCCACCACCACCCGGATGACGGCGGCGGCACTGGAGACGGTGGACTCCGTCGCCACCCAGGCCGACGGGGCGAACATGGACGCCGGCATCGTCGCGGCGCTGGTCGCCAACCAGGACGCGCCGCTCGCGGCGATCGAGGTCGACGAGTTGCACACCCCGCACGTCGCGGACGCCCTCGACCCCGAAGCGATCGTGCTGCTCAATCTGAGCCGCGATCAGCTCGATCGGGTGGGCGAGATCAACATGATCGAACGCAAGCTGCGGGCCGGTCTCGAACGGCACCCGGACGCGGTGGTCGTCGCGAACTGCGACGACGTGCTCGTCACGTCCGTCGCCTACGACCACCCGAACGTGGTGTGGGTGGCAGCGGGTGCCGGGTGGGCGGGCGACTCGGTCAGCTGCCCCCGCACCGGGGAGCCGATCCTGTGGGAGGACGGGCACTGGCGCAGCACGGGATCGGAATTCGCGCGGCCCGAACCGGATTGGTGGGTCGACGACGAGAATCTCTACGGCCCGGACGGGCTGGTGCTGCCGATGACGCTGACCCTGCCCGGGCGCGCCAATCGGGGCAACGCCGCGCAGGCGGTGGCCGCGGCGGTTGCCCTCGGCGCAGATCCGGCCGCGGCCGTCGCCGCCGCGGGTGTCGTCGAGGAGGTCGCCGGCCGGTACAAGACCGTGCAGGTCGGTCCGCACTCGGTGCACATGCTGCTGGCGAAGAACCCGGCCGGCTGGCAGGAGGCCCTGTCGATGATCGACCCGACGGTCGACGGTCTGGTCATCGCGGTCAACGGGCAGGTACCCGACGGGGAGGACCTGTCGTGGCTGTGGGACGTGCGGTTCGAGCACTTCGAGGGCGTGCAGGTGGTGGCGTCCGGCGAACGCGGCACCGATCTGGCCGTGCGGCTGACCTACGCCGGGGTCGAGCACACGCTGGTGGCCGATCCGGTCCGGGCCATTGCGTCGTGCCCGCCCGGACGGGTCGAGGTCCTGGCCAACTACACCGCGTTCCGGGATCTGAACACCGCCCTGGCGAAGGGAGCTGCGCATGTCTGAGTCCACCGTGCGGATCGGCCTCGTGCTGCCCGATGTGATGGGCACCTACGGCGACAGCGGCAATGCGCTGGTCCTGCGGCAGCGCCTGCGGATGCGCGGCCACGACGCCGAGGTCGTATCGATCAACCTGACCGACCCGGTGCCCGATTCCCTGGACCTGTACACCCTCGGCGGGGCCGAGGACTCGGCGCAACGCCTCGCCACACGGCATCTGCAGCGGCATCCGGGTCTGCAACGGGCAGCCGAGCGGGGCGCCCCGGTACTGGCGATCTGCGCGGCCATCCAGGTGCTCGGCAACTGGTACCAGACGTCGGCGGGCGAACGCGTCGACGGCGTCGGCCTGCTCGACGTGACCACCGCTCCGCAGCAGACCCGCGCCATCGGCGAGGTGGTGACCACTCCCCTCGCCGACGGGCTGCACCTGCCGTTGACCGGATTCGAGAACCACCGCGGCGGAACGACCCTGGGGCCGGATGCCCGTGCCCTGGGCCGGGTCACCCGGGGTGTCGGCAACGGCGTGGGCGACGGCGTCGAGGGCGCGGTGCAGGGTTCGGTGATCGGCACCTACATGCACGGACCGGTCTTGGCTCGCAATCCCGAGTTGGCGGACCTGCTGCTGGCACGCGCGCTCGGCGTGGACTCGCTGCCGCCGCTGGATCTGCCGGAGGTCGAGCAGTTGCGGCGCGAGCGACTGGCCTGACCCGGCGTCCGCGAACATCCCCTGGACAGGGGTTCGGCCCGGGAAATCGCTTTCGCGTTCACCGGGCCGGATCTCTGCTTCACGAGCCTCTGTCGTCCTCGGACGTCTGCTCGATTCGCACTACCGATGTTATCTGCATCACACCCCGAGCGCAAGGGTCGGGACTCAACTGCGTTTTTTCGTCTCGTGGTGATGCTGCTCGACGACGGTGCGGGCCAGTTCGGCGACCTTGACGTTGAGCTGTTGCGACGTCCGGCGGAGCAGGTCGAACGCCTCGACGTCGGAGATCTTGTTCAGCGCCATCAGAAGACCGACTGCCTTGCCGATCTCCCGGTTGCTCTCGATGCCGTTGCGCAGTGATGCGATGTCCTCGCCCCGCGACGTGGCGGCGACGGCAACGGCGGCGAAGGCGGCCAGAACGCTGCCGTGGGTGGCGGACGCGAGGTCGAAGGCCCCCGGCGTATCGGAGAACAGGTTCAGCGACCCGACCTTGCGGTCGTCGACTCGCAACCGGAATCCCATCGCTCCACGCACGGGCGTCTGCGTCACGATGCCGGGCGCCAGGTGCGGCCATTGCTCGGAGACATTCAGGTCCGGCTCGATCTGGGCGGCGTCCTCCTCGATCGCGTCCAGGCACGGCCCCTCACCGGTCACGCGTTCGAGGTCGTCGATGTGCCGCGCGACGTCGTCGGAGGCACCGACGGTGACGTACGCCTTACCTTCCCGCAGCATGAGACTCGCACGGTCGCAGCCGGGTACCAGCATCGTGGCGGCCACACAGATCGCCGAGTACGTCTCGGAAGGGCCGGCGCCGCGATAGACGATCTCGGCAAGCGCGGTGAACACCGTCGCCGGATCGGCCGCGGACTGACCGTTGTGCATGAGCGCTCCTCGCCCTCTTCTTGCCGCGCCTTCGGTGCGGGCCCTCGAACCGCCATTCAATCAGACATGCGGAAACACCCACGATCCGCTGGGACGGCGAATTCGCTCGCCACGTGCGAATTCAGACCCGACGAGCGACCCGGGGCCCGAGTTGGACAGTCGCTCGAGTAGCACTTGTCGCTGTGATGGGGTACAACACATCGGCATTGGTTTTGTGAACCAAGTCACGGATTGCTTGCAGGGGGATTAACCGAATATGACAGGCACGGCAACGCGCCAGCACACCGCACGCTACGAGGACGTCCGGAGCGTCCCGATGGTGCTCGTGTCCACCACCAGCTCGTCGACGCGAGGGTGGCGCGCCGCTCTCGGGCACACACTCGGCACCGCCGTCTCGGTCGGCGCCGCAGCCCTCATGGTCACCGGCCTCACCGCGGTCGGTGCAACCACCACCGTCACGGGTCTCGTGTCCTTCCTCCGGACGAACTGATCGTCCAGGTCGACCGAGCCCCGTTCATCCGACACCACAGACAGGAACACCACCACACATGCACACCTCCGCTGTCGCCGCACCCCGTCGCTCCATGAGCACCGAGGAGATCAAGGCCCGCATCGAGGCCATGTTCGCGGACCACGACCAGCAGGAGCGCCCGACGGCCGACTGACGGTCGGCGCCCGGGCCGCACGTCGAGAGGAGAACAGATATGAACGCGAACGTGGTCGAGCTGCTGCTGTTGCTCGGTGCCGCACTGGGCGGCACCGCAGCCTTCAAGGCCTACCTGGCGCGACCGGATTCCGCGCATCCGCCCGTATCCGACGACCTGGTCCGCCCGCCCCGGTACTGACGAGAGAGCACCCGTCCGGAAGGCTTCCTTCCGGACGGGTTTTCTCATCCCGGACGGCCCGGCCCGCGAAGCACGACGCGGGCCCGGTGCCACGGTCCGGACAGGATCGGCAACATCCCGGTAGGCAACCGGGACAGCTGCCCGCGGACCGCGGTGACCGGAGTGAGCAGCCAATCGGCGGTGTCCACGATCCGCTCGATCCTGCGGAGGGTCAGGTCGACCCGGTCGATCGACGCGCCGAGCCGGTCCACAGCCACGGCGAAGTCGCCGAGCTGCTCGTCGAACCGGCCGAGCACGCGGTCGAAGTTCGCGAGCGAGACACCGATCCCCTCCGCCGCCCGTTCGACCCGGGCGATCGTCGCGTCCGCGTTGAGCGCGGCCTGCGTGAGCCTCCTGATCCGGCCCGACGCTCCGTCGCCGGGCCCGGTCAGGTCCGCCACGTCGCCACCTCGCAGATCGTCATTTCGCGTCCGCCCCCTGCAGGAGCCACCGGTCGTCCACCCGGTGGAGGGTGATCAGGAACCGCGTCGCGTCGACCCGCCCGTCCGGCACCGCGACGTTCTGCACGTCCTGGTCGAGAAACACGAGCACCGTCGCGCGATCCGCCTCCAGTGTCTCGACCGCGGCGTGCGACACGGTCGCGACCGACACGCCCTGCCCGTTCTCCACGAGCCCGCGCAGATCTCCCGCCACCGCGCGGTACTTGTCCGCGAACTCGGGGGTGGAGACGTCGGTGACCGCGGCGAGCGCATCGTCGAACTGCCGGTAGTCGTAGGTGCCGAGCGCGATCGCGTACTCCCGGGCCCGCTCGAGCGCACCGGCCCGTAGGTCCTCGGCCTGTTCGGCCTGCCACCACCGGAAGCCGCAGAAGCCGGCGGCCGCCGTGAGCAGCACGATCAGGGCGAGCAGCAACTGTCGCCGCGGCCGGGAGCCCGGGAGCGGCGAATCCGGCAGCGCGGTCGTAGCAGTGTCGTCGACGGTGGATTCGGTGGTCGGCATCAGTTTCCCAGTCCTTCCAACAGCTTCTGCCAGTACTGCAGCACCTCGACGCCGGTCGGGACGAGCAGCGGGTCCTGTGCCATGTCCGGCCCGGTCACCCGTCCCGGGGTGGTCTGGTGCTGCAGACCGAGATCGTCGGGTCGTGGCGCGACGCGCGCGCCGCGCTGGGCGAGACCCTCACCCGGCGGGCAGTACAGGGACAGGTTCGGCGTGCGGGGGCTCTCGTCGCCGACCGTGCGACGCCGGGTGTCGTAGTAGCAGACCGGCCCTTGCGTGGCGACGAGCGAGAAGTCGCCGCGGTCGCCCTTGACCACCGAGGTCAGATCACCGAGCGCCGCCGGGATCGAGTCGACGCCGGCAGCCAGGGCGGGGGTGCGCGGGGCGAGCACGTCGCCCACGGTCACCAGGTTCGTCAGCAGCAGCCCGTAGTCGTCACGGGTGTCGGCGAACAACTGCTGCGTCTTCGCGAGGGCCTCCGGCGACCGGTCCAGCAGGTACACGAGCGAGTCCCGGCTACCGACGAGCTGGTCGGAGACGTCCCGCACGGCCCGCACCGCACCGGGGAACGTGTCGGAGTTCTCGGCGAGCGTGTTCACCAGGTCGACCCCCTGCTCCAGCAGGGCCGCGAGGGTCGGCGCCCGCTCGGACGCCATCGCCGAGAGCGCGTCGGCGTTCTCGAGCAGGGCCTGCAGATCGGGCCCCGTGCCCGCGAGGGCGGTGCCCCAGGTCTCGCCGAGCGTCGCGACCGACCCTGGGTCGATGCTCTCGACGAGCGCACTCATCCGGACGAGCATCCGGTCCAGCCGAAGTCCCTGCTCGTCCGCCGGCACCTCGAGGGTGTCGCCGTCGGCGAGAAAGGGTCCCTCCGCGGTCTGCGGTTCGATGTCGAGGGTGATGATGCCGATCGCGGTGGCCGTCGCGACGCGGCCCGTGCTGCCCACGGGAATCCGGGTGTCCGGATCCAGCGTGAGCACCGCCCTCGACCCGCGACCGCCGTCGTCGATCGTCACCGAGTCGATCTCCCCCACCGCGACCCCGCGGTAGGTCACCGTCGTGCCGGGACCGATACCGCGCGCGTCGACCAGGTGTGCTCGCACCTCGATGCCACCGCCGAAGCTCTGCGGGCCGAGGACGTAGCGGACGCCGAACGCGGTGGCCAGCAGACCGACGACGGCGAACAACGAAACCTGCACCAGCACCGGTCGCTTCATCGGAGCCCTCCCCGGAGCAGGTCGGGCAGACCCGACGGGACGGTGACCGGTGGCGGCCCGCCCGGTGTCGGGACGCCGCCGGTGAGCAGCATGTCGAGCGCTCCCGGCACGTCGAGAGCGCCGTCGAACAGCAGGTAGTCGCCGTGCACGGACCGGTTGAACCCGTCGACGAAGGCCTCCATGTTGGTCAGCGCGGAGCCGACCGTCCGGTTGAAGTCCCGGATACCGGCGAGGATCTCGGCGATGTCGTCGACGGAGCCGCCGATCCGGCCGGAGTCGGCCATGACCGCGTCCAGCGACGTCAGCATCGTGGACGTGCTCGACACCAGGGACCGTAGGTCCGCTTCCTGCGCGGCGAGCACCTCGACGATCTCCGCGCTGCTCGCGATGCCGTCGTCGATCAGCTGCTGTTGCTGCGCCAGCCGGGCCGCGACGTCGTCGGCGGCGCGCAGCGTACGGGCGAGGTGATCGCCGTTCCCGGCCGCGAGCGCCATCGTCCGGTCCATCCGCTCGAGCAGGGTGCGGATCTTCTCGCCGCGACCGCCGAACGCGGTCGTGAGTTCGGTGGTGATCGTGCGGAGTTCGTCGAGGCCGCCGCCGCTCACGATCTGTCCCAGCATCGCGAAGGTGGCCTCGAGCTCGGGGCCCCGCTCCGTCCGCTCGATGACGTCCCCATCGGCGAGCGGCTCGGGGGACGGCTCCCCGGGCAGGTCGATCTGGACGAACGGACTGCCGAGCGCGGACGGCAGCCGCACCGACGCGGCGACGTTCGCGGGCAGTGCGACCCACTCGCTCATGCTCAGCTCGAGGAATGCGCGGCGACCGTCCGTGGAGATCGACCGCACGCGGCCCACCACGGCCTGCCCGACGCGCACCTCGGTGCCGGGATCGACGCGGTCCGCCCCGTCGAACACCGCTGTCACCCGGTAGGTTTCACCCTCGCCGCTGCGCCCGATCGGCAGCTGCTGCAGGCTCGCGCCGCACCCCGTGGCCGAGACCGCGGCCGCAGCCAGGACGGCGGCGAGCCCGGCTGCGCGCCGGTTCATCGGCCGCCTCCCAGTGCCCGGTCCAGCGACTGCGGCACGAGATCCCCGAAGGGATCGGCCAGGTCGAACGGAACGGTGATCGGGTTGGTGAATCCCGCTCCGGTGCACAGCGGCAGCTGTTCCCGCTCGCACAGCTCCTTCGCCCGTGGGAACTGACCGATCTGGGTGGAGATGTTCAGCCGGATGCGGGCGGTGGTGTTCTCACCGATCGCGTTGTCGATGTTCTGCATCGCCAGCGGCAGCACGTCCAGCAGCTCCGCGAGGTCGGCCCGGTGCTCGGCGAACAGCCCGGTGAGCACCTGCGTGTCGGCGACGACGGCGTCGATGTCCTGACCGCGGGCACCGAGCAGGGCGTCGAGCCGGTCCAGGATCGTCGTCAGCTGACCGACCGGCCCGGCGACGTCGAGGTTCTGCCGCTGCATCTCGGTGCCCAGTTCCGCAAACCCGGTGGCCAGTTCGGACAGCGAGCCCTGCCGGGCGTTCACGGCCTCGACCGCGATCCCGAGGTCGTCGACGAGCGCCCCGATGTCCTCGGATCGGGCGCCGACGACGGAACTCGCGGAACCCACCGCGCGCAGCGCCCGGTTGATCTCGGGTCCGAGCCCCGCGGTGGCGCCGGCGGCCAGGTCGAGGGTCGAGCCCAGTGCGCCGGCTTCCGGCCCGAGGGCCGCCGCGATGGTGTCCACGCTCTCGAGCAGTTCGTCCCAGTTGATCGGTGCGTGGCTGCGTTCGGGCGGGATGACGTCACCGTCCTCGAACCGGGCCCCGCCCGCATAGGCCGGGCTCAGTTCGACGAACCGGTCGCTGATGATCGACGGATTCATCACGAACGCCGAGACGTCGGCGGGCAGGGCGATGTCGTCGGGGATCCGCATCGTCACCGTCACGACCGTGCCCGCCGGCTCGACCGATTCGACCGTGCCGACGGGCAGCCCCAGGACGGCGACCTTGCTACCGGGATAGACCCCGCTCACGGACGCGAACTCGGCGGTCACGGTCCGGGCACGATCGGTGCCGAGGAAGACGTACCAGGCCGTCGCCGCGCACACCACGGTGACGACGCCGAGCGCGAGCCCGCGGATCGCACCTGTCTTCCGGGCGGGCACAGCCTTCCGTGTGGTCACCGGCAGCCCTCCATCACGCCGAGCGCGCACAGCAGGTTGTCGGGGATGGGGCCGGCGGGGGCGTGCACGTCGACCCAGTTGCCGTTGCCCGACGCGTCGGTGGCGGCCCGCAGCGCCGGCGGCAGACGGGTCATCAGCACATCGATGTTCTCGGCGTTGCGGTTCAGCGTGTCGGTCACCGAACGCAGGTTGACCAGCAATGCGTCGATCTCCGCGGAGTTGTCCTCGAGGAAGGCTGCGGTGCGCTCGGTCAGCAGGCGCAGATCCGCCACGAGCTGCCCGAGCGCGTCCCTGCGGGCGGCGAGCACCGACACGACGGTGGTCGCGTTCTGTACCAGCGCCGCGACGTCCTCGCTCTGCCCGGCGACGATCGCGGAGAGCGAGCGCGACGCCTCGAGCAGCGAGTGGATGCGGGCGTCGTTGCGCGACAGCATCTCCGCTGCGGCGGTGGCGCCGGCGAGGGCGTCGGCGACCTGCGCCGAATCGGACGGCACGGTGTCGGCGAGCGCCTGCATCATCGCCTCGAGCCCGGGCACGTCGAGATCGCGCGCCACCTGCCCGGCGTCCGCCGCGATCTCGTCCAGGCTGTACGGAACCGAGGTGCGTGCCAGCGGGATCCGGCCGTCGGGGAGTTCCCCGGCCCCGGCCGGCGTCACCGACAGGTAGAGCTTGCCGAGGACCGTCTTCAACTTCACCTCGGCCGCAGTGCGATCGCCGAGCGGTTGACCACCGTCCACCCGGAACGTCACGACGACCCGGTCCGTCCCCAGCCGCAGGCCCTCCACTCGCCCGGCGGGCACCCCGGCCACGTAGACCGGGTCGTTCGGTTGCAGCCCCGCCGCGTTCGCCAGTTCCGCCGTGTACTCGTCGGTGCGGAGGAGGTAGGTGACCCGCGGTGCAGCGAGGGCGACGGCCATCACCGCCGTGACGAGGACGATGCCGACGGCCCCCACCACGAGCGGGTCGGCGGTCCGATCGTGCCGGCCCGCGAGCATCGCGAGTGCGGCGTCGCGGATTCGACGCACGACGCTCATCGGCACACCTCCGAATAGGACGGACCGAAGAGGTTGACCTCGACGTCGTGGCTCTTCACCGTGAAGTTGCACATGTAGAGGTTCAGCCAGCCGCCGTAGTCGCCGATGCGGTTGATGTTGCCGGCCAGCTCCGGAAGTCCGCTCATCACCCGCTCGAACTCCCCGGTTCGGGGGATCCACGCGTCGGTCATCGCCCGCAGGTCGGTCACCGCGCTCCCGAGCGGGGCCGTCGCGCCGGACACGAGCGCTGCGGTGGCGCGGACGGAGGTGGACCCGCGCTCGACGAGCACCGCGAGCTGATCGCCGTCCCCGGCCAGGGCGTCGCTGACGACGGCCAGTCCCGAGATCAGGCGGGCGACGTCCGTACTGCGCCGGTCCGCGACGGCGACGAGCGTCTCGAGGTTGGCGGCGAGACTGTCGAAGATCTGCTCGTGCTCGACGAGGTCGGTGCTCACCGACGCGATGTGCAGCAGCAGCGAATCCAGGGTGCTGCCCTGCCCCTGGAACGCCTCGACGACCGCGGTGGCGAGCGTGTTCACCTGGGCGGGGTCGATCGCCTCGAACAGCGGCTCGAAGCCGTTGACGAGCGCGGTCAGGTCGACCGGTGGCGACGTCTGTCCGACCGGGATGGTGCCACCGTCGGGCAGTGCGGTGCCGGTCCCCTCCTCGGGCAGCGTCAGCGCGACGTACCGGACGCCGATCATGTCGCCGTAATGCACGTCGGCGGTGACATCCGTGGTGAGCTCGAACTCCGATTCGACCTCGAAATCGACTACTGCCCAAGATGTTCCGTCGCCCTGCGGGGCGAACGTCACGTCGGACACCCGCCCCACCCGCACACCGGCGAGCGTGACGTCGCTGCCGGGGCCGAGCCCCTCGACATCCGTGAACTCCGCGGAGTACGCGCGGGTGGACCCGGCGATCGTCCTGTCGAGAGTGTTCCCGACGACGACCGCCGCCAGCACCCCCACGGCGCAGAACGCCGTGAGGCGCACTCCCGGTCCGAGCAGCGAATTCACGAGACTTCCACCTCCGTGCCGCGGACGAGCGGCGCGAGCAGGATCGACGCGGCGGTGGACGGATTCGTCCCCGTGGCCGCGGGATCGGACGGGTCGGCACCACCTGCGATCTGCTCCAGGTATCCCAGCGACTCCCGCTCCGCGGCGGCCGAGAGGACGGGATCGTCACAGTTCGCGCCGTCCATGCCGGGATACCGGGGGCAGTCGGCGGCGGTGTACGGCATCGGATCCGAGAAGTCCGCGACGGCGGTGATGTCGAACCGCCCGGTCGCGAAGACCCGTGCGCCGGCGTCACCGAAGATCGTCAGATGACGCAGGGTGTCGTCGAGCCCGACGGTGTCGGCCGCGAACGTCTCGAGCACCGGGGCACCGTTGCGGACGACGGCGATCATCCGCTCGGTGTTCTGCGCGATCAGGGTGGAACCGTCGGCGGCCAGCGCGGCCCCGCCGCGCAGCAAGCGTGCGACGCCGTCGCGGCGTTCGAGCGCGATCTCCGAGAGCACGGCCGCGTTCTGCATGGTCGCGACCATGTCGTCGGTGGCCGCGGCCATCGACTCGGTCACCGCCGTGAGTTGCGGCGCGGAGGCCAGTCCCTCGTCGATCAGCGGGCCGAGCTGCTCGGTGAGCGCGACGCTGCGGTCGATGGTGCGGCCGAGGGATTCGCCCCGTCCCGCCAGTGCGCGGCTCATCGCGTCGAGGGTGACGGCGAGCAGGTCCGGCCGCAGTTCCCGCAGCAGATCGGTGGTGGTGTAGTACAGGTTCGCCAGCTGCACCGCCTCGGCGGAGGTGTCCACCGGGAGTTGCGTGCCGGCCCGCAGTCGGGGCCCGGTTGCGGGGTCCGCGGCCGGGACGAGTTCGAGGAAGACGTCACCGAAGAAGGTGCGCGGAACGATGCGGAGCTGCACCGAGGCGGGAATGTTCCGGATTGCGGCGGCGTCGAGTTGCATCGTGATCCGTGAACTCGCGAGGCCCGCTTCCAGGTGCACGAGCCGGCCGACGTGCACGCCCCGGTACTGCACCCCGGCGGCGCCGTGGATCACCCCCGCGCCCGCCGGGACCACCGCGGTGACCTCCGGGTCGCGCGAGAGGCCGCCCGACCCCGACGCGACGAGCAGGGCCCCCGCGGCGATCAGGACGACGACGGCGACGACTCCGACGAGAGCCGTTCCCGCCCTGCCGATTCCGTCCCGGCGTCGGCGACGGCTCTCGCGCCGCGGTGGGGGCGACGCGGTGACGGCAGGACCCGGTGCCGTCGCCTGCTGGGTCGTCACGACAACCCCACCCCCGGCACGGTCGGCACGAGCCCCCACAACGCGAAGGTCAGAACCACGTCGGTGACACCGATGGCCAGGATGCTGGTACGCAGCGCCCGTCCGGCCGCGCGACCGACCCCCTCCGGCCCGCCGGTGGCATGGTACCCGTAGGAGCAGTGCACGAGCGCGACGATGATCGCGAACACCACGGCCTTCGTCAGCGAGTACCACAGGTCGGACGGGCCGAGCGCGAGGTGGAAGTAGTAGTCGTAGGTGCCCGCGGAGTTGCCCTGGAAGGTGACGACGACGAGCCGAGTGGCGACGTACGCCGACAGCAGGCCGACCATGTAGATCGGGACCACACAGACGGCGGCCGCGATCAGCCGCGTGCCGGCCAGGAAGGGCACCGACCGCACGGCCATCGCGTCCAGCGCGTCGATCTCGTCGGAGATCCGCATGGCGCCGAGCTGGGCGGTGAAGCCGGTGCCGACCTTCGCCGCCAGCGCGACGGACGCGACGACCGGGGCGAGCTCACGGGTGTTGGCGATCGCGGACAGCATTCCCGACAGCGACGTCATGCCGATCAGCTCGAGGCCGCGCTGGGTCTCGACGCCGACCATCATCGCGGCGACCGCGGACATCGCGAAGACGATGCCGATGGTGCCGCCCCCGGCGAGCAGCGAGGCGTAACCGAAGCTGACCTCCCCCACGTGGTACATCACGTGCTTGTGGTACCGGCGCAAGGCGGTGGGAACGCCTGCGACCGCCTGTATCCCGAACAGCACGTGGCGGCCCACGGTGGCGAATCCGTCGACGACGCCGGTCATCGTGCGGTGGACGCCGCGGACCCGGGTGACGGTGGAGTAGGACAGCATCAGTAGGTCCCCACGGCCGGCACCATCACGGTGTACATCTGGGACAGCACGGTATTGACGACGAACACCATCACGAAGGCGAGCACGACGGCCTCGTTGACGGCGTCGGCCACGCCGCTGGGACCGCCCTTGGCGTGCAGGCCCTTGAACGCGGCGATGAGAGCGGAGGTGATCCCGAAGAACGCCGACTTCACCATCGCCATCACGAAATCCGACAGCCGGCCGTACTCGGCCAGCGTGCGCAGGAAGCCACCACCGGAAGCGTCGTCGACGTAGATCTCGTACAGGTAGCAGCCGCCGACACCCACGAGCGTGACGAGCGCGCAGAGCATCACCGACACGAGGATGGAGGCGAGCAGCCGCGGCACGACGAGCCGCTCGACCACGTTCAGCCCCATCACCTCCATCGCCTCGATCTCCTCGCGGATCGTGCGGGAACCCAGGTCGGCGCAGATCGCGGAACCGCCGACACCGGCGAGCATCAGCGCGCACACCAGCGCCGCGGCCTGACCCACCACGACGAACGCGACGATCGCGCCGGAGTACGCGCCGGCGCCGAGCTGGCCGGCGAGAGAGCCGACGGAGACCGCGATGAGCACGCCGACGGGCAGCATCAGCAGCAGCGCCGGGCCGCTGCACACCTTCGCGATGAACAGCGCCTGTGTGATCGTCTCGCGGAGCGCGAGACGACGGCCGGCGACGACGCGCACGGTGGTGGCGAGGGTCTCCACCGAGAAACCGACCAGCGCACCGACCTGGATCGCCAGGTCGTGCACCGGTCCCCTCGCCTCGGGCAGCTCGAACGTCACTCCCACACCCCCGTACGCGTCATCGCGGCCTCCCCGTCCCCCGATGGCTCCTCGACGTCTCAGCCCTGGACGACCGCCGACAGGCCGCCGCGCAACTGGTGCTTGACGACCTTGCCGCTGGCGTTGCGCGGCAGGGCCTCGACGATCACGACGTCCTTCGGATGCTTGTAGCGGGCGAGCTGCTCGTCGAGGAACGGCTGCAGCTCGTCCAGGGGGAGATCGTCGTGGCCGGGCCGCAACGCGATCACCGCGACCGGCACCTCGCCCCACTTCGGATCCGGACGTCCGATCACGGCGGCCTCGAGGATCTTCGGGTGCGAGAACAGCACGTTCTCGACCTCGGCGCAGTAGATGTTCTCGCCGCCGGAGATGATCATGTCCTTCTTGCGGTCGACGACGTAGACGAAGCCCTCGTCGTCGACGCGCACGAGGTCACCGGAGTGGAACCAGCCGCCGTGGAACGCATCCGCCGTCGCGGACGGGTTGTTCCAGTATTCGCTCATCATGGTGGGTCCGCGGTAGACGATCTCGCCGACCTGACCGGGAGCCACATCGTTCATCTCGTCGTCGACGACCCGCGCCTGGATGGTGGGGATGACGCGGCCGACGGAGCCGAGCTTGCGCAGCGCGTCCTCGCCGTCGAGCACGCAGGTGATGGGCGACATCTCGGTCTGGCCGAACACCGCGACGTTCGACGCGTCGGGGAACGTCGCGGCCATCGCGCGCAGGATCGTGTCGGACGACGGTGCGGCACCCCAGGAGATGTTGCGCAGGGCCAGCTTCCGCGGGTTCGCCTGCTGTGCCGCGCACACCGCCTGCCATTGCACCGGCACCAGGAACAGGTTGGTGACCTGCTCGGCCTCGAGGACGTCGAGCAGCTCGTCCGGGTCGAACGCCCCGACCGGATGGATCACGGTGGTGACGCCCAGCATCAGGTTGGGCGCCATCGCACCGAGTGCCGCGATGTGGAACATCGGCGAGGCGCAGAACCCGACGCCGGACTCGTCGAACAGATGGAACGCACGGATGCACGTGAGTGCCTGCGCGGACATGTTGCTGTGGGAGAGCACCGCACCCTTGGGTCGTCCCGTGGTCCCGGACGTGTACATGATCAGGGCCGGGGTGTCGTCCGGGACGTCGACGGCCGGGTGCGGCTCGCCCGTCTCGGCGACCAGGTCCTCGTAGGCGACGCTGTCGCCGTCCGGGGCCCCGCCGACGGTGACGGACAGGCCGAGCCCGTCGCTCTCCGCGCGGGCCGCGGCGGCCAGCGGAGCGAGGGGTGCCTCGACCACGATCGCCGAGGCCCCGCTGTCGTTCATCAGGTACGCCACCTCGGGTGCGGTGAGACGGAAGTTGACCGGTACGGCGATCGCGCCGAGGGCGTTCGCGGCGAGCACCGTTTCGAGGTACTCGGGGCGGTTGAGCATGAGCACGACGACCCGGTCACCGAAGCCGACGCCGCGCCTTGCGAGGGCACCGGCGAGCCGCTCGACCCGGTCGTGCAACTCCGCCCACGTGATCGACCGGCCCTGGAACCGCAGCGCGGTGCGGTTCGGGATCATCAGGGCGTGCCGCTCGAGGTGGTTGTTCCAGTTGTTGCGACGCAGGCGCTGCGTCTCGGCGAGGGTGGAGGCGGTGACCATGAGGATTCCTCTCGGGGCGTGGGGGGTGCCGACGGGACGCGATCCCGGTTCTCGATGTGAGGCACATTACAGGCAGCGGCCATGTTCGACCAGCACTTTGTTAATGGTGATTCTCGTCGGATCAAGCGCGCGAAGGAGTGACGGCCACGTGCGTCACGAATCGCCGTCGACATCGAATGATTCTGTTGCCCAACGGCTGAACCGGACACTCCGGCGTGCGCGCGCTCGGGCAGCGGCCTGGTTTCCCTACCGAAAGTGCACGGACTGTCGTCAGGAGAAACGCGGTGGTCGCTTCTCGAGCATCGCCATGACCGCCTCGGCGAAGTCCGCCGAGGCGAGCAGCTCGGTCTGGCCGCTCTTCTCCCGTGCCAGCGCGTCGTCGAGCAGGCCGAGCGTCGCGGCATGAAGTGCCCGCTTGGTCAGTTCGAAGGCGCGCCGTGGTTTCGTCGCCGTCCGGGCCGCCACATCCGCGACATGCGCGGCGAACTGCGCGTCGGGCAGGGTGCGCGCGACGAGACCGAACCGGTCGGCATCGGCGGCCGACACCCGCTCGCCGAGCAGTGCCATCTCCGCGGCCCGCGCACGCCCGACCGCGGCCGGGACGAGCAGGCTCGCTCCACCGTCGGGCATCAGCCCCATGTTCACGAACGACAGCAGGAAATAGGCGCTCTCGGCGGCGTAGGTGAGGTCCGCTGCAACGGCCATCGACACGCCCACGCCCGCGGCGGGGCCGTTGACGGCGGCGATCACCGGCACCGGAACCGTCGCGATGGATCGGATCACCGCGTTCGCCACGTCCATGACCTCGGACGGGTCGGCCGGGTTCGTCGCTGCCGCAGCGAGATCGGCGCCGGTGCAGAACGCGGTTCCCGCTCCGGTGAGGACGACGGTGCGGATCCGGGGATCGGTGCCCGCCTCGTCCAGCGCGGCGCCGAGGGCCCGCATGGTCGGCAGATCGACGGCGTTCATCCGCTCCGGCCGGTCGATGGTCAGCCGCAGGATGCCGTCGGCGAGTTCCGAGCGCAGCCCCTCGACGGTCGGTGTGCTCACGCCCCGACCCCCTGTGCGACGAATCCGCGGAGCCGGTCTTCGATGATCGACTCCGCCTCGGACACCATGCGGTCGACGAGTTCGGCCACGGTCGGGATGTCGTCGATCAGGCCCTGGCTCTGTCCGGCCGTCCAGATGCCCGCCTCGAGATCGCCGTCCTCGAACACCTTCCGGCCCCGTGTGCCGGCGACGAGGTGCGCGATGTCGCCGAACTCCGCTCCGCCGGATTCGATCTCGACGACCTCCGCGCTGATCGAATTCGCCGCCACGCGAGCGGTGTTGTGCAGGGTGCGGAAGATGAGCCGGGTGTCGCGTTCGGTGTTGGCGACGATCTGTTCCTTGACCGCGTGCGCGACGGGCGACTCGACGGTACACATGAACCGGGTCCCCATGTTGACCCCGTCCGCCCCGAGGGCGAGCGCGGCGACGAGACCGCGTGCGTCGGCGATGCCACCCGAGGCGATCACCGGGATCTGCAGCTGCCGGGTGGCGGCGGGGATCAGGACGAGACCGGGCACGTCGTCCTCGCCGGGATGACCGGCGCACTCGAATCCGTCGATGCTGACGGCGTCCACCCCGACGCGTTCCGCCTTGAGCGCGTGCCGCACGCTCGTGCACTTGTGAACGACCTTGACGCCGGCGTCCTTCAGATGAGGCAGGTGGTCGACGGGGTTGGACCCGGCGGTCTCGACGATCTTGATACCCGACTCGACGATGGCCTGCCGGTACTCGGCGTACGGCGGCGGGGTGATCGACGGCAAGATCGTGAGATTGACACCGAAGGGTTTGTCGGTGAGCTCGCGGGTCCGGGCGATCTCCTTCACGAGGTCCTCGGGCGTCGGCTGGGTGAGCGCGGTCAGGAAGCCCAGGGCGCCGGATTCGGCCACGGCGGCGACGAGTTCGGCGCGGCCGACCCACATCATCCCGCCCTGGACGATGGGGTGCTCGACCCCGAATGCCTCGGTGAATCGGGTTCTCACTGGACCTCCTCGGATCCTTGACCTGCGCCGCGACGCGCATCGGACGGACACATCCGGCGCAGCGGCCGGACACCGTGGTGACATCGGGAATGCTCGTTAACTTTCGCGGTGCGCCACCGCGTTTGTCAAGGGTCCTCCGCTGGCTTTTCCAGCCTAGGCCGCAATCCGATTCGCCGACGCGGATATGGTGTTGACCGCTAACGTTTGCGATAGGCTGCCGGCATCACGCCCGGCATGGATGGAGGTACGGTGGCGGAGCAGACCCGGGCCGGTTCGCGGGCGACGCGGACACGGTCGACCGCCCGCACGGCGACCGAAGGAGCACCGACTCCGCGACGACGGCCGAAGAACCGCAAGGCACAGATCGCCGCGGTCGCCGCCGAGGCGTTCAGCGAACGCGGGTACCACAGCGTCGGGATCGACGAGATCGCGGCCGCGGTCGGCATTTCCGGCCCCGCCCTCTACCGGCACTTCCCCAACAAGTACGCGTTGTTCCGCGACGCCGCGCTGAGCCTGGGCACGACGCTCGGGACGGCGGTCGCCGAAGCGGACGCCGCGTGCGCCTCGATCGCCGACCCCGCCGAACGCCTCGACCGCCTGCTGCTCGCCGCGATCCGCACCACCGTCGAATGCCGCCGCACCGCCGGGCTCTACCGGTGGGAGAGCCGCTATCTCACCGCAGAGGACCGCGACGCGGTCCGGCGAGAGATCTGGGGGGTCAACCGTCGGATCGGGGCCGCGCTGGCGGCGCTGCGCCCTGAGCTCCCGGAACCGGACAACGTCATCCTCAGCGCGGCCATGCTCAGCGTCGTCGGCAGCATCACCGCACACCGCGCCCCGCTGGCCAACCGCCGGATCGAGCGGCTGCTGCTCGAGGCCTGCCGGTCCGTCGCGCGTGTCCGTCCGGCGACGACCGGCTGGTCACACGACGAGCCGCCCCGCGCCCCGGGCCTCGCCGTCGCCAACAAGCGCGAGGTGCTGCTGCACGAGGCGATCCTGCTGTTCTACGCCCGCGGGTACCACGACGTGAGCATCGAGGAGATCGGTGCGGCGGCCGGCATCAACGCCTCCGGCGTCTATCGGCACTTCGCGAGCAAGGCCGACCTGCTCGCCGCGGCCTTCCACCGGGCCGCGGACCGGCTCGCCGTCGCCGTGAACGGCACGCTGGCCGACTCCACGACTCCGGCCGAGGCGCTGCGCTCCCTGACCCGCGTGTACGTGCAGTTGTCGTTCGCCCGCAGCGAGCTGATGGTCGTGTACTTCACCGAGATCGGCAACCTGCCCGATTCGCACCGCACCGACCTGCGCAACATCCAGCGGCTCAACGTCGAGGAGTGGGCCCGCCTGCTCGGCGAGGTGCGTCCGGACCTGTCCGCCGTCGAGTGCCGATTCCTCGTGCACGCCGCGCTCAACCTCGTGCTCGACGTCGGACGTCTCCTGCACTTCGACGCCACACCCGCCAACGAGACCCGCGTGCAGCAACTCATGCTGGCGACCCTTCTCGGCGACACGGCCCTTCTCGCCGACCCGGCGGCGGACGCGTGACGCGTACGGCGCTCGCCGCGGTGGTGCGGGAGTACGGCGCGGACCCGCAGCTCGAACCGGTCCGGCTACCCGAACTGCGGCTTGACGAGATCGTCGTGCGCATCGCCGGCGTGGGCATCTGCCACACCGATCTGACGGCCGCGGCGGGCGGCGTCCCGGTACCGCTTCCCGTCGTCCTCGGACACGAAGGCGCCGGCACCGTCGTCGAGGCCGGTGCGGCGGTGTCGCGTCTCGCCGTCGGCGACCGGGTCGTGCTCGGCTTCGATTCGTGTCGTCGGTGCCGCAACTGTTCTCGCGGACGACCTGCCTACTGCGCGCGCTTCGCTCCGCTCAACTATGGTGGGTGCCGACCGGACGGGACGACCGTGCTGCGCGATGGATCGGGTGATCCGTTGCACGGTAACTGGTTCGGTCAGTCGTCCTTCGCGTCGCTCGTGGTCGCCACCGAGCGCAACGCGGTTCTGCTGCCGCGGGACGTGCCGGTCGAGCTGGCCGGCCCGCTGGGCTGCGGGCTGCAGACCGGCGCCGGGGCGGTGCTGCGGGTGCTGCGGCCCGAACCCGGTTCGTCCCTCGCGGTGTTCGGCCTCGGCGCGGTCGGCATGGCCGCCGTCATGGCGGCACGGATCGCCGGCTGCACGACCGTCGTGGGGGTGGACCCCGACGGCGGGCGCCGGGACCTGGCCCGCACGCTCGGAGCCACCGAGACCCTCACCCCCGCCGGGCACCCCGACGTCGGTCGCCGGATCCGCGAACTGACCGGCGGCGGTGTGGACTTCGCGGTCGAGGCCGTCGGCTCGGAGGACGTGATCCGGCAGGCACTGTCCTCGCTCACCGCCCCCGGAACCTGCGCCACACTGGGACTGCGGGCCGGCCGCAACCCGGTGACCGTCGACCAGACGCATCTGCTGGGCGGGCGCACCCTCACCGGCGTCATCGAGGGCGACGCCGACCCGCACGTGTTCCTCCCCGACCTCGTCCGCCTGTGGCAGCAGGGCTCGTTCCCGGTGGAGAAACTGATCCGCACCTTCCCGTTCGAACGATTCGACGAGGCGCTCGCCGCCGTCCGGGCCGGCGACGCCGTCAAGGCAGTACTCACCTTCGACCGTCAGGAGTGACCATGACCGTGGCCGACGAGCTGGCCGCACTGCGCAGCCGCACCGACACGATCTCGCCGCGCGAACTCGACGCCCTGTGGGCGCGCCTCGAACCCGCCCGTATCGACGATCTCGTCGGATACCGCTGGCGCGGATTCAGTTTCGACACCGGACACCGCACCCACACCCTGCTGGGCAGGGCCCGCTGGTACGGCAAGCAGTTCGCCGCTGCCCACGACGTGCAGCCGCTGATGTGCCGGGACGCGAACGGCGAGCTCTACTCCGACGTCGAAACCGGCCGCGGCGAGGCGTCGCTGTGGGAGGTCCGGTTCCGCGGCGAGGTGACCGCCACCATGGTCTACGACGGCATGCCGGTGTTCGACCACTTCAAGAAGGCCGACGACGACACGCTCGTCGGCGTCATGAACGGCAAGGGCGGGCTCGTGTTCGACGCGGGCGAGCACTACTGGTTCGGCCTCGAACGCGACATCGTGCTGTAGCCCCTGCGCAGCACCCCAGTGCGGCGGAACCCCCGCGCGTCGGGGCCGAATGTGACATCCGGTCGATGTGATCGACCGGATGTCACATTCGGTCACTCGGGGCGCCGGTCCAGGTGCTCGAGCAGCCGGCGGACCGCATCGTCGAACTGCCCCGCGGTCTGCGCGATCACCTCGTCGCGATCCCCCCTGCGGAACGCGTCGATCAATCGGGTGTGCGAGTCGACGGCGGACCGGCCCCATGCCGGGTCCGCTGTGTAGAGCCGGTAGGGGGTGTAGCGGGCCGCGCTGTAGAGGAACCAGGCGAGCTTCGGACTGTCCGCGATCCGGTTGACCTCGCGATGGAACTCGAACTCCGCGGCGGCGATACGGTCGGCGTCCGAGGACGAGACCGCGCGCCGCAGCTCGTCGTTCAGCGCGGTGAGCCGATCGAGGTCCGCAGGCTCCGCGACCCGCAGTACACGCACCGCCAGTTCCACGGCGATCCGTTTCTGCAGCCAGAAGATGTCGGTCACGTCGCCCCGCCCGAGCGGTGAGACGACGTAACCGCGGTTGGGCACCGACTCCACCAGCCCTTCGCCGCGTAGGGTCAGCAGCGCCTCCCGGACGGGGGTGACGCTGACCCCGAGTTCGGCTGCGGTCTCGTCGAGCCGCACGAAGTCGCCGGACCGCAGGGCGCCGGAGATGATGAGGCCCCGCAGGTGGATCGCGACCTCCTCCGAGAGCTGAGGCCGTCGCCGCAGGGGACGGGCCGCCCGGGTCGGTGCCGCCATCGTCTACAGCCCGTAGCTCTTGCCGATGATGTCGCGCTGGATCTCGTTGGTGCCGCCAAAGATCGTCGACACGACTGTGCGACGGACGTGGTGCTCCATGTCGAACTCGGTGGCGTATCCGTAGCCACCCATCATCTGCATGCCTTCGAGGGCCGTCTTCTTGGCGACCTCGGTGGCCTTGAGCTTGACCATGGACGCCTCGCGCGGGAACAACTTGCCCGGGTTGTCGTCGACGAGCCGCGCGACGCGGTAGACGAGCAGGCGCGTGGCCTCGATCTCGGTGGCCAGGTCGGCGACGCGGTGGCGGATGGCCTGGAACGTGCCGACCGGGCGGCCGAACTGCTTGCGTTCGGTGACGAACTGCAGGGCGTCGTCGAAGGCGCGCTGCGCGGTGCCGAGCATCATCGCGGCCAGGATGAGCCGCTCGGTGTTCAATCCGGCCATCAGCTGGGTCCAGCCGTTGCCGACCTCGCCGACGACGGCGTCCTCCGGCAGATGCACGTCGGTGAGGTAGAGGTCGTTGACCTCCTTGCCGCCCATGGTCTCGATGCCGCTGATCTTCAGTCCCGCAGTGCCGGCCGGCAGGTGGAACATCGTCAGGCCCTGATGCTTGGCGCCACTGCGGTCGGTGCGGGCGACGAGCAGGATGTTGTCGGCGAAGTGCGCGTTGGAGCACCAGGTCTTCTGGCCGTTGATCAGCCAGCCGTCGTCGACCTTCTCGGCGCGGCAGGTCAGGGCGCCGACGTCGGACCCGGCCTCGGGCTCGGACATGGAGATGGACTGGGATCTGCCTTCGACAATGCCGCCGAGCACCGTCTCCTTCTGCGCCTGCGTGCCGAACTTCTCGTAGGCGGCGCCGGTGATGAGGGTGGGTCCGATGCCGCCGATCGGTGCCATGCCCTTCGTGCTCTGCTCGAGCAGGATGCACAGGTCGACCGTGCTGCCGGCGGACCCGCCGAACTCCTCGGGCACCGTCACCCCGAGCCAGCCGAGCTCGGCCATCTTCCGGTACAGCTCCTGGCTGTGGCTGTGCTTGCCGTGGTCGGTGAGGGCGTCGCGCTGTTCGCGGGTGCCGACCTCCCGTCGGCAGAAATCGGCGACGGCTGCCGCGAAGTCCTGCTGCTCGGGAGTGAATTCCGTCAGGTTCGTGTGCATGGGATCGGCCTCCTGGCCTGGACAAGTAGTGGGGGGTTGTCGACATCGGACGCGCCGCCTAGTGTGATATCCACGACAGTGAATCACATCAAATATATTTGATGTGACCCATCGAAGGAAGCGGCGCCCATGACCCAGGAACTCACGCCCACCGATACCCAGCCCCCGGCCCCTCCGGGGGACACCTTCGCGAGTCTCGACCCGCGCAACGGGTCCGTCCTCGCCGAGTATCCGATCGCCGGCGCCGCCGACGTCACTGCCGCCGTCGGCCGCGCGCGTTCGGCGGCCCGATGGTGGGCCGACCAGGGCTTCCGTGGCCGCCGCGACTGGCTGCTCGAGTTCAAGAAGGCCGTCGCCGCCGACGCCGAGTCCCTCGCGGCCCTCGTCTCCGCCGAGACCGGCAAGCCGCGCGGTGACGCCTTCCTCGAGGTGATGCTCGCGATCGAGCACCTCGACTGGGCCGCCCGCAACGCCAGGAAGGTGCTGCGCCCGCGCACGGTGCCGTCCGGTCTCGCCAGCGCCAACCAGCGGGCTACCCTCGAGTACCAGCCGCTCGGCGTGATCGGCGTCATCGGACCGTGGAACTACCCGGTCTACACCCCGATGGGTTCGATCTCCTACGCCCTCGCCGCCGGCAACGCCGTCGTGTTCAAACCCTCCGAGCTGACCCCCGGCGTGGGCAAGTGGCTCGAGGAGAAGTGGAACGCACTCGCCCCCACGCAGCCGGTGTTCCAGGTGATCACCGGTCTCGGCGAGACCGGGGCGGCACTCGCCCGCTCCGGCGTCGACAAGATCGCCTTCACCGGCTCCGGTGCCACCGCCCGCAAGGTCATGGCCGTGTGCGCCGAGACCCTCACCCCGCTCGTCGCCGAGTGCGGGGGCAAGGACGCGATGATCGTCGCGGAGGACGCCGACCTCGACAAGGCCGTGGAGATGGCCGCGTTCGGCGCGTTCGGGAACGCGGGACAGACCTGCGCCGGCGTCGAACGCATCTACGTGGTCGATTCGGTCTACCGGCAGTTCCTCGACAAGCTCACCGCGACCATCGAGCGGGTGCGCCCCGGCGGCAGCGACGACGCGAGCTACGGACCGATGACCCTGCCCCGGCAGATCGACATCGTGCGCGGCCAGATCGACGACGCACTCGAGCACGGCGCCCGCGCCGTCGTCGGCGGCCGCGAGTCGGTGCACGACCGCTACGTCGACCCGGTGATCCTCACCGACGTCCCGGAGCGGTCCTCGGCCGTGTGCGAGGAGACGTTCGGCCCGACGGTCGTGGTCAACAAGGTGCGCGATCTCGACGAGGCCGTCGAGCGCGCCAACGCCACCGACTACGGCCTCGGCGCGTCGGTGTTCACCAAGGACCGCGCTCGCGGACGGAAGATCGCCGACCGGCTGCGCACCGGCATGGTGTCGGTGAACTCGGTGCTCGGTTTCGCGGGCATCCCGTCGCTGCCGTTCGGCGGCATCGGCGAATCCGGGTTCGGCCGCATCCACGGCGCCGACGGCCTGCGCGAATTCAGCCGGCCTAAGTCGGTGACCGTCGAGAAGTTCCGGGCACCGCTGAACCTGCTCACCCTCGAACGCACCGCGCGGGACATGAAGATCGCCGCGTGGATGCTCCGCACCCGGCACGGGCGGTGACGGCGATGACGTCGACCTCCCCCGACCGCACCCGGGAACGCACGCGCGGGGCGTCCGTCGTCGCCCACCCCGACGCCCGGACCGAGAAGGCCGCCACCTTCCCCGCGCCGAATCAGGACCCGCACGCCGGATTCGGCCGGTTCGGCTGGCTGAAGGTGATCGAGGGCCTGGACCCGGTCACCCACCACCAGGACATCCTGCGGATCACGGCCGGCTACGAGTTCCCTTGGGACTACCAGCGGTCGCTCGAGTTCGCGCTGTTCCGTACGTACTGTGTGCCGAGCATCTCCGCGCTGCTGGCCCGCACCGGCGAGTTCGAGCACCGCCCGCAGAAGCGCTACGACGACACCGCGATCCTGATGTCCGAACTCGTGGAGCACGGCTACGATTCCGACCGGGGTCGCGAGTCGCTGCGCAACGTCAACCGGATGCACGGCAAGTATTCGATCGACAACGACGACATGCTCTACGTCCTCTCGACGTTCGTCTACGACCCGATCGACTGGATCGACCGCTACGGCTGGCGGCGGTTGCACCCGCACGAGCGGCTCGCCTCGTTCCACTTCTACCGCCAGGTGGGGATCCGGATGGGGATCAAGAACATTCCGGAGTCGTACCAGGACTTCCAGCGGTTCAAGCTGGACTACGAAGACGCGCACTTCACCTACAGCGACGACAACCATCGCATCGGCACCTACACCCTGCGACTGTTCCAGTCGTGGTATCCGAAGGTGCTCGCACCCGCCGTCGCCACGGCGGTGTACTCGCTCATCGACGAGCGGATGGCGGCGGCGTTCGGGTTCCCGCAGGGCTCCCCGCGGGTCCGGGCCGTCGCGGAAGCCGCGCTGCGGGCCCGGTCGGCGGTGGTACGCCGGCTGCCGAAACGTCGGACCTCGATGGCCGCGAGCAATCCGAGCAACCGCACGTATCCGGGTTACCCGGAGGGCTATCGCCCGCGGGACCTCGGCGTGGAGTACTAGACCCGGGGAGGGAGGAGGCCGGTTCGCCGCCTGCGCGCAGGCGGCGGACCGGTGAACTCACACGGACGGCACTTCGGAGGTGACGTGCTCGACGGGCCGCCGGTTCGCCGCCGGCAGCGCGAGCGCAGCCACGAACACCACCACCGCGCAGGCGGCGCACGCCAGGTAGGCGATCGAGAATCCGGCCGTGCTGATGCCGCCGTTCACCAGATGCGCCGCGAGCACGGTCGCGACCACGGCGCTGCACACCGTGCTGCCCGTGGTGCGCAGCAGCACGTTGACGCCGTTCGCCGCGGCGGTCTGCTCGAGCGGGACCGCACCCATGATCAGCACCGGCAGTGTGCAGTAGACGAGCGTGGTGCCGATGGCGGCGACGCCGAGCGCCACCACCACCGACCACAGCGGCTTGTCGGGCACCGCATGCAGCGAGTACCCGCCCAGCAGGAACAACGCGCCGGCCAGCATGGGGACCTTCGTGCCCCACCGGTCGGACAACCGCGCGGCGACGAGGGCGAACGACATCATCGCGAAGCTCGCCGGTAGCTGGCACAGCGCCGCGAGCAGGATCGGCAGCCCGTATCCGGCGCCGTGGTCCGGGTCGGCCTGCAGCAACTGCGTGGTGATGAGGGTGTTGCCGTAGAACGCGAATCCGACCAGCAGGGCGGCCAGGTGCGGCATCAGGACCGTGCGCCGCGCCGAGGCCCGCAGGTCGACGAGCGGATTGCGGTTGCGCAGCTGCTGGAATCCCCACAGTCCGAACAGCACCACGGCGGCGGCGAACATCGACAGCACCGCGGGGCTGGTCCAGCCCCAGGTGCTGCCCTGGGTGAGGGGGACGAGCAGGCTCACCAGCGCGGCGCTCAGGCCGACCGCGCCGACGCCGTCGAACCGGCCGCCGGTGCGGGTGCGGGACTCGCGGATGAACACCGCGGCCGCGGTCGCCACCGCCGTGCCGATCGCGGTGGTGACCCAGAACAGCACGTGCCAGTCCGCGAACTGGACGATGGCGGCGGCGAACGGGATACCCAGCGCGGTGCCCAGACCGAGGGTGGAGCTGAGCAGGGCGATGGCGCGTCCGACGCGGGCCTTGGGCAGTTCCTCCCGCAGGATCGACATGCCGATCGGAATGACCGCCGCGCCCGCGCCCTGCAGGCCGCGGGCGGTGATGAGGACCGCGATGTTCGAGCTGATCGCGCACAGCAGCGATCCGACGGTCATCAGGACCAGCGCGACGAGCAGCATGCGCTTCTTGCCGACCATGTCGGCGAGCCGCCCGAAGATCGGGGTCATCACGGCCCCGACGAGCAGGGTGGTCGTCACCAGCCACGACACGGCCGTGGTGCCGGCGCCGGTCAGCGCCGGCATGCTCGGCAGCAGCGGCACCATGACCGTCTGCATGATCGCCTGGAAAATCGCCCCGACCGCGAGGATCGGGAAGACGAAGCGCGACGGCCGGGGCGCGGCCGCCGTCGTCGCCCCGCGGACGGACGGCACGGCGAGCGACCGGTCCGGCCGGGACCCGCGCAGCCGGAGGGGGTGGATGGACACGTACGCCATCGGTCCTCCTCCGTGCGGGGTGAATAATTGTTTACAAGGCTAAGTGAATAGCCGTTTACCCCGCAACAGAGGTGACCCGCATCTCACTCCGGGCCGTCGGTCACTCCGCTCCGTCGAGCAGCTTCTGCACCAGCGGCGCGTACCGCGCCACCACGTCCGGCACCGAACCGGTGGCCCGCTCCCCGAGCATGCGCCGCCGCATGATCGCCAGACCCATCACCATCGACATCGCCAGCTCCGCCCGCAACCGTGCATCCGGGCCGGGCAGCCGTGCCGCGAGCGCGTCGATCATCTGCTTCGAGTAGTTCTCCCGGAGCTTGCGGTTGCTCTCCTCGCTCGCCCCACTCATGAACAGGATGTTCATCGAGAGCGGCTTGTACGGTTCGAGCGGGCGCGCCAGCATCGACACCATCCGCTCCCCCAGTTGTTCGAGGGGTCCGTCGAACAAGACGTCCGCTGCGCTCTGGAAGTCGACCAGCGCGTCGAACAGCTGCTCCTTGGAGCCGAAGTACTTGATGATCAGTGCCGGGCTGACCCCGGCGTCCTCGGCGATGTCCTTGAGGGTGATCTCCCGGTACGGACGCGTCGCGAACGCCACGCCCGCCGCGTCGAGGATCCGGCGGCGCGTCTGCTCCCCGGTGCGTCTCGGGGCGGTCACAGTGTGCGTCGGCCCGAGAGCGCCCGCCCGAGGGTCAGCTCGTCGGCGAACTCGAGGTCGCCACCCATGGGCAGACCGGATGCCAGCCGCGTCACGGTCAGACCCGGGAAGTCCCGCAGCATCCGCACGAGGTACGTCGCCGTCGCCTCGCCCTCCGTGTTGGGGTCCGTCGCGATGATCACCTCGGTGACGTCGACGCCGTCCTCCTGATTGCCGATGCGGGTGAGCAGCTCACGGATCCGCAACTGGTCGGGACCGATTCCGCTGAGCGGATCGAGCGCGCCGCCGAGCACGTGGTAGCGCCCACGGAACTCGCGGGTGCGCTCGATGGCCTGCACGTCCTTCGGCTCCTCGACCACACAGATCTGGGTCCGGTCCCGGCGCGGATCGGAACAGATCCGGCACCGCTCCTGATCCGACACCGTGCCGCACACCTCGCAGAACCGGACACCGTCGCGCACCTGCTGCAGGGCCGCCTGCAGCCGGTCGATCTCCGGTGGCTCGAGCGACAACAGGTGGAACGCGATGCGCTGGGCGCTCTTCGGACCGATGCCCGGCAGCTTGCCGAGCTCGTCGATCAGATCCTGGACCGGTCCCTCGTACACGTGACTCCTCTAGAAGCCGGGCAGACCGGGGATGCTGCCGCCGAGCCCACCGGCCAGGGGACCGAGCTTCTCGGAGGCGATCTCCTGCGCCTTCGCCGACGCGTCGGCGATCGCCCCGATCACCAGATCCTGCAGCGTCTCCACGTCCTCGGGGTCGACGACCTTCGGGTCGATGCGCAGCCCGACGACCTCACCGGTCCCCTTCACCGTCGCCGTCACCAGGCCGCCACCGGCCTGGCCGGTCACCTCCGCCTGCGCCATCTCCGCCTGGGCGGCCATCAGCTGCTGCTGCATCTGCTGCGCCTGCGCCAGGAGCTGCTGCATGTCGGGCATTCCACCGGGTTCCACAGGCATGTCCTTTCCGCGGGATTTCGCAACTCAGGGTAGTCCGTCCCCGGTACCGTGACGGAATGCGCGTGCGTGGACTGTCCCGCCGGATCACCGTCGCCGCCACCTGCGTGCTGGCCCTGTCCCTGCCGGCAGTCCCGGCGACCGCGACCCAGGACCTGCCGCTGACCGGGCGCACCGTCTTCCTCGACCCCGGCCACAACGGCGCGAACGACGCGAGCATCACCACCCAGGTGCCCACCGGCCGCGGCGGCACCAAGAACTGCCAGACCACCGGCACCAGTACCGACTCGGGCTACGCGGAGCACACCTTCAACTGGGACGTCGCGATGCTCGTGCGCGCCGAACTCGAGCGGCTCGGCGCGCACGTGCTGCTCAGCCGCCCCGACGATGTGTCCGTCGCAGCCTGCGTGGACCGGCGCGCCGAGGAAGCCAACGCCTCCGGCGCGGACGTCGTGGTCAGCCTGCACGCCGACGGCGGTCCCGCCGACGGTCGCGGCTTCCACGTCAACTACTCGGCGCCCCCGCTCGACGAGGTGCAGGCCGGTCCGTCCGTCGCCCTCGCCGTCGCCGTGCGCGACGCCCTCGTCGACGCCGGACTGACCCCGTCCACCTACCTCGGCACCGACGGCCTGCTCGGCCGCGACGACCTGGCCGGCCTCAATCTGGCCCGACGGCCGTCGGTGCTGGTCGAGCTCGGCAACATGCGCAATGCGACGGACGCCGCGACGATGACCGATCCCGACGGGCGGCAGCGCTACGCCACCGCCGTCGTCGCCGGGATCGTCGCGTTCGCCGGCGACCCCGCCGAGGCCCTCTAGTCCAGTTCGCGCTTCAGGTTCGCCAGCACCTGCTCCTGGATCTTGCGCAGCCCGAGCGGCGCGAAGGTCTTCTCGAAGAAGCCGCCGATGCCACCCGCCCCCTTCCACTCGGTCAACGTCACCACGGTCGAGCCGGTGCCGTTGGGCACCACGCTCCACGTGGTCACCAGGGACGAGTTCGCGTCCCGCTCGGTGATCGTGCTGCCCGAGACCGCCACTCGCGCCTCGACGTCGCGGGCCCGCTTCTTCGTCGCCTGCAGGATCCAGTGCACGACCGTGCCGTCACCGCGGCCACCCGAGAGCACCCGGTAGTCGCGGTACTGCTCGGTGAGGATGCGCGGACGCACCGACTCGTAGTCCGCGAGCGCCTCGAGCACCCGCTCCGGTGCCGCGGTGAGCTGAATCGAACTGCTGGCGCTTACCTGTCCCACTGTTCCTCCTGTTGCTCGTGGGCCGCTCGTGGCGCGGCCGTCACCGGTTCCCATCCTGCCTGCTGCATCGTCGCGCCCGGCCGGGCCCGCGGGGCTATTGTGAAGGTCGCCACCGTGCGTCGCCCCAGGGAGTCGTATGCAGAAACCGAAGTCCGTCGTTGTCCCGAGCGGAGAATCCGCACATCGGGCGGGTGTCGAGCGCCTGTTGCGCTCCTACCGCGACATCCCGGCCGACGCCCCCGTGCGCCTGGCGAAGAAGACCTCCAACCTCTTCCGGGCCCGGGCCCGGGTGAACGCGCCCGGCCTCGACGTGTCCGGCCTCGGCGGTGTCGTCGCCGTCGACCCCGTCGCGCGCACCGCCGACGTCGCCGGCATGTGCACCTACGAGGACCTGGTCGACGCGACCCTGCCGCACGGCCTCGCACCCCTGGTGGTGCCGCAGTTGAAGACGATCACGCTCGGCGGCGCGGTCACCGGGCTCGGCATCGAGTCGACCTCCTTCCGCAACGGCCTGCCCCACGAGTCGGTCCTCGAGATGGACATTCTCACCGGCGCGGGCGAGATCGTCACCGCCACTCCCGACGGTGAGCACGCCGACCTGTTCCATGGCTTCCCCAACTCCTACGGCACCCTCGGCTACGCCACGCGCCTGCGCATCGAGCTCGAAGCGGTGAAACCGTACGTGGCGCTGCGGCATCTGCGGTTCGACACGCTCGACGAGATGCAGACGGCCCTCGACCGCATCGCCACCGAGCGGGTGCACGCCGGGGTGCCGGTCGACTACCTCGACGGGGTGATGTTCTCCGCCACCGAGTCGTACCTGACCCTCGGGACGCAGACCGACGCCCCGGGTCCGGTCAGCGACTACACCGGCGAGCACATCTACTACCGTTCGATCCAGCACGCGTCCGTCAACCATCCCCGGACCGACCGCCTCACCGTCCGGGACTACCTGTGGCGGTGGGACACCGACTGGTTCTGGTGCTCGCGCGCCTTCGGCGCCCAGAATCCCCGCATCCGGCGACTGTGGCCGAAGCGGCTGCTCCGCAGCAGCTTCTACTGGAAACTGATCGCCCTCGACCACCGCTACGGCGTCGCCGACCGTATCGAGCGACGGAAGGGGAACCTGCCGCGCGAACGTGTCGTGCAGGACATCGAGGTGCCGATCGAACGGACCGCCGAGTTCCTGCGCTGGTTTCTCGAAGAGATTCCGATCGAGCCGGTCTGGCTGTGCCCCTTGCGGTTACGCGAGGGCGGTCCGGCGGCACGCGACGCCCAGCGGCCGTGGCCCCTGTACCCGCTCGAACCGAAACGCACCTACGTCAACGTCGGCTTCTGGTCGTCGGTCCCGACCGTTGCGGGCGAGATCGAAGGCGCCGCGAACCGTCGCATCGAACACAAGGTCGCCGAGCTCGACGGCCACAAATCGCTGTACTCCGACTCGTACTACACGCGCGCGGAGTTCGAACAGCTCTACTACGGCGGTGGGGACTATCCCACCCTGAAGAAGCGTTACGATCCCGAATCCCGTTTGCTGGACCTCTTCTCGAAGGCGGTGCACAACAAATGACTACGTTGCGAGAACCACGCACGCCCGACGGCCGGCTCACCCTCGCCCAGATCCTCGAGACCGTCACCGGCGGTGCGCTGCCGGTGCGGTTCACCGCGTACGACGGCTCCAGCGCCGGCCCGACGGACGCCCCGTACGGCCTGCGGTTGACCTCCACGCGCGGCACGACCTATCTGGCGACTGCACCCGGCGACCTCGGCATGGCCCGCGCCTACGTCTCGGGTGACCTCGAAGCCGAAGGAGTCCACCCCGGCAACCCGTACGAGCTCCTGAAGGCCCTGGGCGACCTGCACTTCCAGCGCCCACCGGCACTGACGCTCGCGCAGATCGCCCGCTCGCTGGGGCTGGAGACGCTCAAGCCCATCGCGCCGCCCCCGCAGGAGCACCTGCCGCGCTGGCGCCGGTTCGCGGAGGGGCTCCGGCATTCGCGCAGCCGTGACGCCGAGGTGATCCATCATCACTACGACGTCTCGAATGCGTTCTACGAGCACGTCCTGGGCCCGTCCATGACGTACACGTGCGCGCTGTTCGACTCCGAGGCGCAGAGCCTCGAGGACGCACAGGAGAACAAGTACCGCCTCATCTTCGAGAAGCTGCGGCTGCAGCCCGGGGACCGGCTCCTCGACATCGGTTGCGGCTGGGGCGGGATGGTGCGGTACGCGGCACGGCGCGGCGTCAAGGCACTCGGCGTCACCCTGTCGCGTGAGCAGGCGGAGTGGGCGCAGAAGACCATCGCCGACGAGGGACTCACCGATCTCGCCGAGGTCCGCTTCTCCGACTACCGCGACGTGCCCGAGACGGGCTTCGACGCGATCTCCTCGATCGGGCTGACCGAGCACATCGGCGTGCAGAACTATCCGGCGTACTTCCGCCGGTTGCACGACAAGCTGCGCGAGGGCGGCTTGCTGCTCAATCACTGCATCACCCGTCCGGTCAACCGCGGTCCCGTCAAGGCCGGGGGCTTCATCGACCGGTACGTCTTCCCCGACGGGGAACTCACCGGCTCGGGGCGCATCATCACCGAGGTGCAGGACGTCGGCCTCGAGGTGCTGCACGAGGAGAACCTGCGCCAGCACTACGCGCTGACGTTGAAGGGCTGGTGCGAGAACCTCGTCGCCAACTGGGACGCGTGCGTCGCCGAGGTCGGCGAGGGCACCGCCCGCGTGTGGGGTCTGTACATGGCCGGATCCCGCCTCGGCTTCGAACGCAACGTCGTGCAGTTGCACCACGTCCTGGCCGTCAAGCTCGGCCCGGACCAGGAGCCGAACGTCCCGCTGCGTCCCTGGTGGATCGCCTGAGCGAGCCGGTCTTCACACAGAAAATGGACATCCGCACGCGTCCGGACGCGTGCGGATGTCCATTTGTGTTGCGACTGTGGGGGGTCAGCGCAGGGACGCGGGTGGGGTGAAGCGCTCGCCGTACTTGGCGGCGAGTTCCTCGGCACGCTTGACGAAGCCCTCCTTGCCGCCGGGGTAGCCGACGATGTACTGGGCGACGCCACCGGTCCAGGCCGGGAAGCCGATGCCGAGGATCGAGCCGATGTTGGCGTCGGCGGTGGTGCGCAGCACGCCCTCGTCGAAGCACTTCTGCGTCTCGATGGCCTCGATGAACAGCATCCGCTCGATCAGGTCCTGGATCGGGACGTCGGTGGGGGCACTGTTGAACTTCTCACGCAGACCCGGCCAGATGCGGGTGCGCTTGCCGTCGACGTACTCGTAGAAGCCGCCGCCGCCCGCGCGGCCCGGACGGCCCTCGTCGACGAGGAAGTCGACGACGGTGGACGAATCGTCCTGCGGCACCTTCAGACCCGAGGCCTCGGTCGCCGCCTCGGTCTCCTTGCGGATCTTCTGCATCAGTGTCAGGTTCAGCTCGTCCGACAGCTGCAGCGGCGGCGCCGGGTAGCCGGCCTGCGAGCCGGCCTGCTCGATCGTCGCGGGCTCGATGCCCTCGCCGACCATGCGGATCGCCTCGTTGACGAACGTGCCGATGACGCGCGAGGTGAAGAAGCCCCGCGAGTCGTTGACGACGATGGGGGTCTTACGGATCTGCTGAGCGAGATCGAACGCCTTGGCCAGCGTCGCGTCGGAGGTCTTCTCCCCGGCGATGATCTCGAGCAGCGGCATCTTGTCCACCGGCGAGAAGAAGTGCAGGCCGATGAAGTCCTCCTGCCGCGTCACACCTTCCGCGAGACCGGTGATCGGCAGCGTCGAGGTGTTCGAACCGAGCACCGCGTCCGGCGCGACGACGTCCTGGATCTCCTGGAACACCTTGTGCTTGAGTTCGGTGTTCTCGAACACCGCCTCGATGACGAGGTCCGCGCCGGCCAGATCGGCGACGTCGGCGGTGGGGGTGATGCGGGCGAGCAGCGCCGCGGACTTCTCCTCCGTCGTCTTGCCGCGCGAGAGCGCCTTGGCCTCGAGGCCTTCCGAGTACGCCTTGCCCTTCTGCGCCGACTCGATCGTGACGTCCTTGAGGATCACGTCCATGCCGGCCTTGGCGCACACGTAGGCGATGCCCGCGCCCATCATGCCCGCGCCCAGCACGGCGACCTTCCGGAAGGTGGTCTTCGGGAACGGCGTGCCGTCGGCCTGGTTCGGCCGCGACGCACCGGAATTGATGGCCTGCATGTCGAAGAAGAACGCCTGGATCATGTTCTTGGCGACCTGGCCGGTGACGAGCTCGGTAAAGTACCGGCCCTCGATCTTCGACGCGTTGTCGATGTCGACCTGCGAGCCCTCCACGGCGGCGGCCATGATGGCCCGCGGCGCCGGCATCGGGGCACCCTTGAGCTGCTTGCGCAGGTTCGCCGGGAACGCCGGCAGGTTCGCCGCGAACGCCGGCGACGCCGGGGTGCCACCGGGGATCTTGAAGCCCTTCTTGTCCCAGGGCTGCACGCCGCCCTCGGGGTTGGCCTTGATCCACGCCTTGGCGGCGGGGACGAGTTCGTCGATGCTGCCGACGATCTCGTCGATCAGGCCGATCTCCTTCGCCTTGGCCGGGTTGTAGCGCTGACCCTGCAGCAGCACCTGCATCAGCGCGGTCTGCAGACCCAGCATCCGCACGGTGCGGGTGACGCCGCCACCGCCGGGCAGCAGACCCAGCGTCGCCTCGGGCAGGCCGATCTGCACGCCCTTGACGTCGGCCACGATGCGGTGGTGAGTGGCGAGCGCGATCTCGAGGCCGCCGCCGAGGGCCGCACCGTTGATCGCGGCGACGACGGGCTTGCCGAGGGTTTCGAGCCGGCGCAGGTCCGCCTTGATCGCCTCGACCTCGTCGAAGATCTGCTGCGCGTCCTCCGGGCCGACCTTGATCATGTTCTTCAGGTCGCCGCCGGCGAAGAAGGTCTTCTTGGCGGAGGTGATCACGACACCGGTGATGTCGTCCTTCTCGGCGACGAGGCGGTCGACGGTGGCCTTCATCGACGCCTTGTACAGCTCGTTCATGGTGTTCGCGCCCTGGTTCGGGTCGTCGAGGGTCAGCACCACGATGCCGTCGGCGTCGCGCTCCCAGCCGATCATGTTGTTCTCAGTCACTGTGAATTCCCCAGTCCCTTCCGAAGTTTCAGACGCGCTCGATGATCGTGGCCACACCCATGCCGCCACCGATGCAGAGGGTGACGAGGGCGCGGCGGGCACCGCGGCGCTCGAGCTCGTCGACCATCGTTCCCATGATCATGGCGCCGGTCGCGCCGAGCGGGTGCCCCATCGCGATGGCGCCGCCGTTGACGTTGAGCTTCTCGTCCGGAATCTTCAGGTCCTTCTGGAACTTGAGCACGACGGACGCGAACGCCTCGTTGATCTCGAACAGATCGATGTCGTCCACGGTCAGGCCGGCAGCGGCGAGCACCTTGTGCGCGGCCGGGGTGGGGCCGGTGAGCATGATCGTCGAGTCCGCACCCGACGTGGCGGTGGCGACGATGCGCGCCCGCGGGGTCAGGCCCATGTCCTTGCCGGCCTGCTCGGAACCGACGAGCACCAGCGCGGCGCCGTCGACGATGCCGGAGCTGTTGCCGCCGTGGTGAACGTGGTCGATCTTCTCCACGAAGTGGTACTTCTGCAGCGCGACGGCGTCGAAGCCGCCCATCTCGCCGACCATCGCGAACGACGGCTGCAGTCCGGCCAGACCCGCGAGGGTGGTGTCGGGACGCATGTGCTCGTCGTGGTCGAGGACGGTCAGGCCGTTCTGGTCCTTGACCGGCACCACGGACTTGGCGAAGTAGCCGCCGGACCAGGCCGCCGCGGCGAGCTGCTGCGAGCGGAGCGCGTACGCGTCGACATCCTCGCGGCTGAAGCCCTCCATGGTGGCGATCAGGTCGGCGCTGACACCCTGCGGCACGAAGTAGGTGTCGTAGTTGGTGGCGGGGTCCAGCGCCCACGGGCCGCCGTCGGAGCCCATCGGCACCCGCGACATCGATTCGACGCCGCCCGCGACGACGAGTTCGTCCCAGCCGGAGCGGACCTTCTGCGCGGCCATGTTCACGGCCTCGAGGCCGGAGGCGCAGAAGCGGTTGATCTGCACGCCGCCGACGGTGTCGGGCATGCGCGCCGCGGTGACCGCGGTGCGGGCGATGTCGGCGCCCTGGTCACCCACCGGCCCGACGACGCCGAGGATCAGGTCCGAGATGCGGTTCTCGTCCAGGTCGGGGAACCGCACGCGCAGTTCGTCGATCAGGCCGGTGACCAAGGAGATCGGCTTGACCGAGTGCAGCGACCCGGTCTTCTTGCCGCGGCCGCGCGGAGTTCGGATGGCTTCGTAGATGAATGCCTCGGAGGTCACAGTGCGCAGGTTCCTTCCCGTGCTTTGCGGATGCGAGGGGCGCCAGCTCGTGACAGCCGTCACGCCCGACGTCGTCCACCCTAGGAGCCGGAGCGCCGCGGACTGAAGGACCGAACCGAGCGGAGTCCGTGACCGAACCGAGCGGACGTTCACGCCCCGAGGCCGGCCTCGCGGGCCCGCACGATCGCGGTCGACCGGTCGGCCGCGCCGAGCTTGCCGAGCACGTTCGACACGTGGTTGCGCACCGTTTTCGGGCTCAGTACCAGCCGACGGGCGATGGTGGCGTTGTCGTGCCCGCGCGCCATCAGGTCCAGCACCTCGCGTTCCCGGTCGGTCAGTTCCGGGAACACCGTGGGCGCCAGGGTGCGGGAGGCGGCCATCGCGCCGATCGCCTTGGCGGCGACGGCGGCACCGACGATGACCTCGCCGTCCGCGACGGCCCGGATCGCCCGCTCCACACCCGACGGGTCCGCTCCTTTGACGAGATAGCCGCGTGCTCCGGCGCGCACCGAGGCGACGAGCGAGTCCTCGTCCTCGTGCATGGTCACCACCAGCACCCGCAACCCGGGGAACCGTCCGAGCAACAGGCGGGTCGCCTCGATGCCCGAGCCGTCCCCGAGTTCGAGGTCCATGAGCACGACGTCGACGTCCGCGGTGATCACCTCGAGCGCCTCGGCGACCGAACTTGCCTGCGCCACCACCTCGATGCCGTCGAGGGTGCCCAGCAGGGCGACGAGGCCGAGCCGGAACACGGGATGGTCGTCGACGACCGCGACGGCGATCGCCGTGGGGGTGCTCACGACGGTCCCCACGGCAGATGCGCCGTGACGACGGTGCCGTGCGGCTGCGCCGCGGTGATCTCGACGCTGCCGCCGACGTCCTCGGCGCGTTCGCGCATGCTGTGCGTTCCCACTCCCCGTCGCGCGTTCCGGTCCATCCCCCGGCCCGCGTCGCGCACCTCGAGGGTGAGCCGGTCCGCCGCCGACCGCACGCGCACGCGGCATCCGGCGGCCCCGCTGTGCCGGCGCGCATTGGTGACCGCCTCGGCGGCGATGCCGTACGCCGCCGCGACGACCGCACCGCTGCGGCCCGAGGGCACGTCGGCATCCACCTCGACGCGAAACCCGCTGCGCGAGTGGACAGCCGACATCTCCTCCAGCGCGGCGGCGAGACCGAGCTCGTCGAGCGCGGGCGGCAGCAGCCCCCGGGAGAGCTCGCGCACCCCCTCGACCTGGTGGTCGAGCTCGCGCAGCAGGGAGTCGATCAGCGGAACGGCGTCGGCGGAGTCGGAATCGACGAGGTTGCGGGCGCCCTGCAGCCCGAGCCGGATGCCGGCCAGCGACGGACCGAGCCCGTCGTGCAGTTCCCGGCGGATGGTGCGACGTTCGGCGAGCCGCGCCTCGGTGAGCCGGGCGCGGGCGGCGTCGAGCTCCTCGGAGGACCGCAGCACCACGAGGCCGGCCTCGACCACGGAGGCGAGCTCGCCGAGCGCGCGGAGGCTGCGGGGCCCGAGGGTCTCGCCGGGTGGCGCCGTCACCTCGACCCGGCCGTCGCGCAGGACGACCTCCTCGCCGGGGCCGGTGGGTGTGCCCCAGCGGGCGAGCATTTCGTCGTCGCGGCGCACCGTCACGGACTCGAGTCGCAGCGCGACGCCGATGCCGGCGGCGAGGTCCTCGAGCAGTTGTCGCGGCGTCTGTGCCCCGGCGAAGTGCCGGCCGAGCCGGCGCACCGCGCTCGCCGGATCGTCGCCCTCGCCGTAGACGAGAGTGTGCACGCGGCGGGTCAGCCAGGCCCGCACCGGCTGCACCGCCAGCGCCACCGCGACCGCCGCGACGGCCTGGGCCACGACCGAGCCGTCCGTCGGCAGGATCAGGGCGACGGTGGCGGTCACGACGAGGTAGCCGGTGGCGAGTACCGCGACGAGGCTGCCGGCGACGGCGGCGCGGCTGACGGCGAGGTCGAGCCCCCACAATCGTTGCCGCAGCACCACCACGAGGATCGCGACCGGGTAGAACGCCTGGGTGGCCAGGTGCAGCAGGGGTGTGAGCATCCACGGCAGGCCGGGCACCGCGAGCGGGATGTAGGACACGGCCATCAGCGCGGTGCCGAGCGCGAGCCAGCCCAGGCCGATGCGGTCGGAGACCGGGCCGCGCCGCCACCGGTAGGTGATGTCCGCAGCGGCGAGCAGACCGACGGTGACGACGGGCAGCACGAGCCAGCCGACGGCGGTGCCGGTGAAGGTGCGGGCCCAGAAGAACCAGGCGGTGACCGCGGCACCGGTGAGTACACCGAGACGGGCGCGCCGGTCGAGCGGTGCGTCACGGACCAGCCAGGGCACCACCAGGAACAGTGCCAGGGTGCCGGGGATCCACGTGGTGCTCTGCAGGGGCGCGAGGATCCCGGCGAACGGCAGCCCGGGCCGCACCTGCGCGAGCTTCGTCCAGGCATAGCTCAGGGCCGAGAGCCCGACGCCGATCGATGCGAGCGACAGCAGCAGCGGCACCGGATGCACCCGGCGGGCGAGCACCACCCCGGCGACGGTCCCGTACACGGCGGCGCCGACGACGTCGACGAGGAAGAACAGCTGATCCGAATCGAGGTCCGGACGAGCGGCCGCGAAGACGGCGAGGGCGGTGACGGCGAGACCACACGACAGCACGGCGACGACGGCGGCGGGCACCGGTGCGCCACCGGTGCCCGCCGCCGTCTCGGATGCGTCCGCAACAGCCATGGTGCGGTGAGTATGCCCCGCGGCCGGTCCCGTCGCGCGGCAGCCTATCGGCGTGCCCTGTCGGAGACGACGAATCCGACGCCGGCGACGAGCACCCACACCGGGCCGACGAAGCCGGCCATGTACTGCAGCGGGGAGATCCCGAGCAGCGCCGTCAGGCCGCCGAGCACCACGCTCGCCCAGCCCAGCCACCGGGGCGTCGCGCCGTGGCGCAGCGATGCGGCGGCCACCGCCAGGCCGCTGACCCCCGCGCCCACCCACAACCACGGGATTGTGCCGACCCAGTGCGAGCCGACGACGGCGACCTCGGCGACCATCTGTCCCGGCTCGCTCAGCCCGAACAGCAACTCGGTGTCGAGGCCGGCGCCGAGCAGGCAGGCCGTCGCGGTGAGCAGCAGCCCGAACGCCGCGACGGCCGGCAGCAGGCTGTCGTCGGGCAGGGCGATCCGCAGGCGGCGCTGCAGGCCCGCGGCGAAGATCAGCAGCAGCACCGTCGACACCATCAGCGACAGGTGCATCACCAGCAGTTCGGTGCGTTCGCCCGCGAAGGCGTCGGCGATGGCAGGCGCGTTGCCCGCGGTGGATTCGTCGTAGGCGGCCCCCATGCCCATGCTCGCCTGGATGGCGATCACCCCGGCGAGGCCGGCGACGGCCCCGGCCCAGGCCCAGGCGCTCGACGACGCGCGCCGTGCGCCCGTGCGGCTGTCCTCCGTCACGCTCGCTGTGCTCATCGGTGTCTCTCCCCTCGTCCCGGCGCGCTCTGCGCCTGACGGAGAGGCTGCTGCGCCCGGTGTCCCGGTCGCCAGGGACACCTGTCCCGTCCCGGTGGGAATTCTCCCGGACGCGACGCCGGCCGTGCGTCGGTGCGAGTTGCGCGCGTCGGTGCGAGTTGCGCGCGTCGGTGCGAGTTGCGCGCGTCGGTGCGAGTTGCGCGCGTAAGTACGGGCGCAACAGGCACTTTCCCGCGCCGATCCCGAAAGGCGGGTGGGTGGCCGGACGCCGCTCACACCAGGGCGGGGCCGATCACCAGCAGCGCGACGAGAGCGATCAGCGCCGAGCAACCGGCGATAGCCACACCACCGGCCGGCGACTCGACGTCACCGAACAGCGGTTCGTCCTCGTCCCAGCACCACCGCGGCATCACTCAATGGAAGCGGTTCGGTCGCGCATCCGCAACGGCCGGGAGGCATTCGCCGCGAGGACCGGACAATGTGCGCCGCACACCCCGTACCGCAGGAGTTCTTCGGGTGGTCACCGCGGTGGTTGCACGGTCAGCAGATCCCCGACGGAGCAGTCGAGCACGTGACAGATCGCGGTCAGTGTCGAGAACCGGATGGCACGAGCGCGGTCGTTCTTGAGCACGGAGAGGTTGGCGACGCTGACCCCGACGCGTTCGGACAGCGTCGCGAGGGTCATGCCGCGCTCGGCGAGCAGGTCGTCGAGCCGGCAGTGGACGGCGTGTTCGGTGTCCGGGGGCATCACACGAGCCCTTCCTGGTCGCGTGCCATCCGGTTGCCCACCCGGATCGCGATCGCCACCGCCGAGAGCACCATCGCCCCGGCGTACACCAGCCAGAACTCGGCTCCGAGCCAGCTGCCCTCGACGCCGGGGACGTGGGTGAGACCGAGATCGCGGATCGCCATGTTGGTGCCGAGGATCCGCGGGAACATCGGGACCAGGGCGATCGTCAGCGCCACCCAGCCGAGGTGATAGGTGAGCCGGTAGGTGCCGTGGTCGAACATCCGGCCCTGCACGAAGCGGCGCACGAGCAGGGCCAGCAGCCCCAGCACGGCCAGGTAGCTCAGCGTCTGCGCCGCGTCGCCCGTGCGCAGCAGCGCGACGGTCACCGGCGACAGCTCGGCGACCGGCAGCGAGGTGGTCACCGCGCCGTCGAGTGCCGCCTGCACTCCGGACGGGGTGGGGACGGGTGCGGCGGCCTCGCCGAGTTCCATGCGCGCGGTCACCGTCGCGGTCGAGAGCTGACCGGACAGGGTGGCGACGTAGTCGGCGACGACCACCGCCGCGGTACCGGCGAACACAGCCATGCTCGCCCACAGGTCGCGCCGATCCTTCGCGGTGGGCCGGAGAACGGACACCGAAGACGTACTCATGACACCCTCCCATATCGATTATCGATACCCTATCGATAATCGATATGGGAGGCAACGTGGCCGGTGTGGCGGGACCGCACGCGGCGGATCGGCTCACGCCAGGTGGATCGGGGCGACGACGTCCGCGGCGACGGTCAGCACCGTGAAGGCACCACCGGCGACGACGAACGCGTAGGTCACCGGCAGCAACCTCCCGAAGTCGACGGGCCCTGCGGCGGGCAGACCTCGCAGCCGGCGCAACCGGTTACGACATCCCTCGTAGACGGCCACGGCCATGTGCCCGCCGTCGAGGGGCAGCAGCGGCAACAGATTGACCAGGCCGACGAACAGGTTCAGCCCGACCATCAGCAACACGAACGATTCCCACATGCCCCGTTCCGCGGCCTGGCCGCCCAGGGACGCGGCGCCCACGACACTGACCGGGGTGTCCGTATCGCGCTCGCCGCTCGCCACGGAGTGCCACAGCGGCGCCACCTTCGACGGGGCACTCACCAGCGTCCGCGCCGACGCCACGACGAGGTCCCCGGTGAACGCGAACGCGGCGGGAACGGCGGCGACGAGGTCGTAGCGGACCGGACCGGCGGCCGGTTGCGCGGAAAGGCCGATCGCCCCGACGGTCGCCGACCGCTCGGCCCCGGACCGGTGGTCGACCACCCAGCGCTGCACCGGTTCGACAGCGACCGGCACCCGCAGCTCCCGTCCCTGCCGATCGATCACCAGGTCGACGACCCCCGAACTCTGCCAAACTCTTTCGACGAGATCGCCGAATCGGTCGACGTCCTCACCGTCCACGGCGAGGACGACGTCGCCGGGGCGTATCCCCGCCGACGCGGCCGGTCCCGGCCCGTCACAACCGGCGAGGCCGTACCCGGGCGCCGCCTCCTGCGACGGCGGGACGCACCCGACGGACTCGACCACGATCCTCGGGTGCAGGTCCGGCAGACCCCACCCGACCGCAAGCCCGACGACGAGCACCGCGGCCAGCAGAAAACTCATGCCGGCGCCACCGGACATCACGGCCAGGCGCTTCCACGTCCGCTGCCGATAGAACGCCCGTTCGTACTCACCGGGGGCCAGTTCGTCGAGTGCGGTGGTGCCGGCGATCTCGCAGAAACCCCCGATCGGGAACAGACCGAGACCGTACTCGGTCTCCCGGCGGCGGAACGAGAAGACCGTCGGGCCGCGCCCGACCACGAAGCGGCGCACCTTCATCCCGAGACGCTGCGCCGCCCACAGGTGACCGGCCTCGTGCAGGGCGACGGACACGGCGAGGGCGAGCGCGAACAGCGCGACGCCGAGGGCGAACATCAGGGGTGATACGTCGCGTGCTCGCGAATGTATCCGCTGACGTTGCCCTCCGGGTCGCAGATCATGTCGCCCTCGAGGCACTCGGTGGTGACCGGGATGTGCCGCAGCTCGTCGGCCGGCTGCGGAAGGGTGATGCCGGGAACGAGCGGGCCGGCGTACTGGGCGGGCCGGCCCTGCGCCGGATCGGCGATCAGGTGCACCCGCACGCGGTCCTGGAGGTCGGTGCCGTCGTCGTGCACGGGCGGCACCGCATCGATCTCCGTCGCAACCCGGCGCACGACGATCGCGCCCTGGGAGTAGCCGTACAGCTCGTAGCGGGTGCGCGGCCCGCAGGCAGCCTCGGTCCGGCCGATCTCCGCCCACAGGTTCTGCACGCCGATCTGCACCGACTGGTCCATGAACGTGTCCCAGCCGAACACCCCGGCGACCATGCCCGCCGGGTACCGCACGTGCCGCACGGCGAAGTCGGGACTGTCACGGTACTGATCGGTGTAGGAGTTGAGGGGGCTGTCGGGATCGATCGAGTCCGGCGTTTCGGGACCCTTCGTGCCGTCGACGGCGAGCACCACCGTCGGCGCACAGTAGGCAGCCGGGGACGGGTCGGCATGGGCGATCGACACGGCACCGAACATCGAACCGATGGTCAGCGCGCCGACGATCGCCACCCGGACAGCGGAAAGGATCATCGAAACCGTCCTTCAACCCATGGGATCCACCCCAACGATTCCCGACCGCGTTCATAAGTAAGCACAGCGATCGTAAGCGCGCAAATCGAAAGACACGGGTGCGACGCACCGTGGTGGGCTCAACGGACGACATCGGTCAGATCCACGAAACTGTAACTCCGCGTCCGCAGGCCGTCGATGATCGCGGGCAGCGCATCGGCGTCCAGGGTCGTGCCGTCGTCGGGGTTCGCGCCCACGTGCATCAGGACGATCTGCCCGGGCACGGCTGTGGTGACGACCCGTTCGGTGACCGCCCCGGCGTCGAGACCGCCGCTGGTGCCCTTCCAGCCGAGCGAGTCCACCGTCCAGCGCACCGGCACGTACCCGGCATCGTTGACGACCCGGATGTCGGCGTCGGTGCGGGCACCGAACGGAAACCGGAACAACGGCATGGCCGGACGTCCGGTCAGTGCCGTGATCGCGGCCTCGGCCGCAGCAAGATCGGCTCTGATCTGCTCGTCCGTCAGATCCGGATAGGCCGGGTGGGTGTCGCTGTGGTTCCCCACCGGATACCCGGCCGCCGCGATGGCGCGGACGCGGTCCGGATACGTCCGCGCGAACTCCCCGGTGACGAAGAACGTCGCCGGTACGTCGTACCGGGCCAGCGTGGCGAGGATGCGGGAGACGGCCGTGTCGGAGGCTCCCCCGTCGAAGGTCAGGGCCACCACCTTCTCCCCGGTGGGAATCCGTTCGAGATCGACGCCGCGCAGGGCCTCGGGCACACCGGTACGTGGCCCCGGAACAGGCACCGGGAAGGTGACGGACGGGGCGCGTGCCGGCACCTCGGACGGCGGCGTCGTCGCCGCTTCCGACGTCGGGCCGCTCGTCGCGGTGGATTCGGACGACTCGTCGGGCGTGCCGGAACCGCACGCCGTTACGACCAGGATCGACGCCGCGACGACGAGCGCTCCCCGCCGGATGTTCATGCGGACAGTGTGCCGCTCGATCCCGCCGGGTCGAGCCCCCGGGTGCGGTGGAACACCACACTCACGGCGAGGAGGACCTCCGCGGACGCGACCGCCAGCGCGGCGGCCATGAGCGGAGGCAGCGACGCGTCCGCTGCACCGGCGGTCAGCGGCACAGCGTGCCCGTGGTGACCGCCTCCCAGCCCTCCGGGGCTCATGGTGGTCAGGTGCAGCATGATCATCACGACGTTCATGACGGTGACCAGGATCCAGTCCCGCTGGTCGCCGCGCCTCCAGAGATGGCGCGCGCAGTAGAGACACCCGGCGGTCATCACGACCGTCAGGGCGGCCGACGCCGGGGACGGTGCGTGCTCCCCCAGCGCGCCGACGTGCAGCACGGCGGACGCGACGGCCAGAGCTGCGGCCGCCCGGCCGCACCACGTGGGCGTGGTGCGGCGGGCGGCCGGGTCGACGGTGGTCACGGCCGTCAGTCCGTGCAGCAGTGCTTCGACGTGCCGGCCGGGACGTCGAGCGCCGGATTGCGGTCGAAGAACCCGACCGGCTTCAGCTTGAATCCGGCATAGTCGACGGGCATCACGGGCCAGTCCTCCGGGCGCGGGAAATGGGTGAGCCCGAAGGTGTGCCACAGCACGAGGTCCTCGCCCTCGATGTTCCGGTTGCCGGCGACGAACGTCGGCAGTCCCCCCTGCCCCGGATGCTGGTTGACGAAGTCGCCGGCCGGATACCGCTGCGCCGGGTCGTACTGCGTGACCCACAGGTGCTTGGTGGCGAATGCGGCGCGAGCGGCGATGGAACTCGACGGGTCGGCCAGCAGCACGGGCTGGCCCTCCGGGTGCAGTGCGTAACCGACGTTCCGACCGAGCCGGTTCTGCTTGGTCGGGTTGGTGATGTGCCAGACCCGGGCCTTGGTGTTGTCGGCCAGCCGTTGCCCGTCGGCCTCCGTGGCGAGGGTGGTCTTGCGGCAGCGGAACGCATTGCCCCAGGGGTTGTCCGGGCCCATCGGTTCGGGTACGGCGTCGACCTCCTCGACCGTGTTGACGTTGCCGTCGACCGCCATGTCCAGGCGCGCGGAGAACAGGTGCTGGTGGAACGGTGCGCCGAGGCCGGGAGCCATCTCGGTGGCGAACCCGTCCTCGCCGCGGTAGGCGGAGGTGAACACGATGCCGGTGGCCTTGGCTTCGAGCTCGATGGTGCCGTCCAGGTAGAGGTACCAGTAGAAGCCGTAGTCGTAGTTGCCGATCGTGAGGAAGAACGAGATCACGAGCCGGCGCGAGCGACGGGTCTCGGTCATGCCGTTGAACATGTCCGAGTGCTTCCACAGGACGCCGTAGTCCTCCTCGTGGAGGCAGATCGCGTTCTTCATCACCCGGGGATCGCCCTTCTCGTCGGCGATGGTGACGTCGAAGTACTGGATCTCGCCGAGGCAGTCGCACCCGAGTTCCAGCGAGTTGGTGTAGCGGCCGAAGAGGTACTCGCCCTGGTCGAAGTAGTTCTGCCAGTACCGCACCGGCGACGGGTCGGCGTAGGGCACGACCATCTCGGCGATGGATGCGCGGTAGATCACCGGGCGCTCCACACTGTCGTCGGAGAACGACAGCTGGTGCAGGGTCAGGCCCTCGCGGACGTCGAATCCGAACCGGAACGTCCAGTCCGCCCAGGTGATCCGGTTGCCCTCGACCGTGAAGCTCGGCCCCTCGGGCTGGGTGATCTCGATCGGCTTGAGATCGGTGCGGACCGGCTTCGCGTGCGGCGCGGCGTCCCATTCGCCGCGTTCGGCCGGCACGGGAAGGGTGATCTCGTCGACCACCTTCACCACCCGCTGTTCGGTGAGGTCGACGTAGGCGACCACACCGTCGATCGGATGTGCCCACGGCAGGTCGGCCCGGTCCTCCTGATGGAACGCGAGCACGCGGACGATCCGGTGCCCCACCTCGTCCTCGTGCCCGAACACCCCGGCCGACAGCGGAACCGCGCGCACCTTCGCCGGGTCGATGCCGCGTGCGGCCATCGCCGCAATCCAATCGAAGCTCGAGAGCAGGAACAATTCGATGTCCTCGAACTCCTCGTCGAGGATCGGGACATGCCCGTCGGTGGCGGCGTCGACGGCGACGGTGTCGAGGATCCTGCGTTCGGTGACGGACACGACGTGGTCGGACCCCGCACCGGTCGCGCGGTCGAGGAGCAGGACGCGGGCACGACGCTCGAGGTGGTCCCCCGGCCGGAACGCCAGGACCGTCGACTTGTGGGGTTCCTCGAGCCCGACGTAGACGAACCGGACGTGCTCGGTCACCAGCCCCGCCGCCGACACCGTTTCCTTGACTGCGGTGATCTCGTCGGCGGTCAGCGGGGTGAGCGGATGGTCCGGCGCGGGCGTCGCTGCCGCTTCGGTGAACGGCGTGGTGGCAGTGCTCATCGTGCGATCTCCTTGTCGATCTGGGGTTCGGTCGTGACGGCGGGCGCGATGCCGCCGTGGGGGTGGTCGTTTCGTGCAGCGTGGGGGCGGAGCACGGCCACGGCCGCTCCGCCGGCGAACGTCCCTGCGAGAAGGACGGCGATGACGGCGGCGAGGGTGCTCGATCCGCCGACGAGCAGTGGCAGGTTCGCGATCGTCATGGTGAGCAGCGCGCCCAGTCCCGCCAGACCCAGCGTCGGCGCGATCAGTGTGGGCCACGGCCGGGTGTCGGCCCGGGAACGGCGGAAGAAGACGAGGACGGCGATCGACGTCAGCGCCATGAGGGCGAGCACACCGACGGACGCGACACCGGCGAACCAGGCGAAGACCTCCGTGACGGGATCGAGGCCGCCGACGGCCGAGGCCACGACGAGAACCAGCGCCGACACCGTCTGCACGACCGAGGCCACGTAGGGCGACGCGTGACGTTCGTGCGATCGGCCGCATCGCGCCGGCAGTGCCGCGCTGTTGCCGAGCGAGAAGATGTAGCGCGAGAGCACGTTGTGGAAGGACAGCAGTGCCGCGAACAGACTGGTGACGAGGAGCACCTGCACGACGTCACCGGCCGCCGCTCCCACGTAACGGGTCGCGGTCTCCACGATCATGCCCTCGGGGTTCTCGGTGGCCAGGACGACCGCGCCCTCGTCACCCCACGCGCTGACCAGCGCCCAGCTCGACAGCGCATAGAAGCCGCCGATGACCACCAGGGCGAGGTAGGTGGCCCGGGGAATGGTCCGGGCGGGATCACGCACCTCGTCGCGGAAGACCGCGGTCGCCTCGAAACCGATGTAGCCGGCAACGGCGAAGATCAAGGCGATTCCCGGTGCGCCCGAGAAGAACGCGGACGGCCGCAGCGCAGCGGTGGACAGACCTTCCGCTCCACCCCGGACGACCACCGCCGCATCGATCACCAGCACGATGCCGACCTCGCACAGCAACAGGACCCCGAGGACCTTCCCGGACAGGTCGATGTGACGGTAGCCGAGCACCGCGACCGCCGCCAGCACGATCAGAGCCCAGAGATACCAAGGCAACTCGGGACCGCCGTGCGCGGTCACGAAGTCGCCGAGGGCCGCGCCGATGTACCCGTAGACCGCGCCCTGCACCGCCGTGTAGGACAACAGCGCCAGGAACGCCGAACCGAGACCGGCGTGCCGGCCGAGACCGTGGGTGACGAAGGTGTAGAACGCCCCCGCTCCGGGCACATGCTTCGCCATCGCGGTGAAGCCGACGGCGAAGAAGAGCAGGACCACCGTGCAGACGACGTACGAGGCGGGGAACGCGGGGCCGTTACCGGCGGAGATGCCGAGCGGGACCGTGCCGGCGATCACGGTCAGCGGGGCCGCGGCCGCGACCACCATGAAGACGACGGCGCCGGGGCCGAGGCTGCCGGACAACCGGTGGGTGGGAGGTTCGTGTGCGCGAGCGTTGAGGGTCATCGGTGCTTCGACTTTCGGGAGAGGGGGTGTACCGGCGGTTCGGCGCCGACCGCCGCGAGAAGCGTGCGCCCGGCCGTTGTCGGTGCGGTCGGCGTCACGGTTCGTCGACGGCTGACGGGAAGGGCAAGGGCCGGGTTCTCGTTCGACCGGGAGTACGGGCGGCGGTGCCCACGTCGTGCCGGGCACCGCCCCGACCGATCACAGTGCGATGTTGACCGACTTGGTCTGGGTGTACTCCGCCAGGGCTCCCTCACCGAGTTCCCGCCCCCACCCCGACTGCTTGTACCCCCCGAAGGGGAGGGCGGTGTCGAACGCGTTGTGGCAGTTGATCCAGACCGTGCCCGCCTTGATCTCGGCGGCGACCTCGTGCGCCCGGGACACGTCTCGCGTCCAGACACTCGCCGCGAGACCGTAGGGCGTGTCGTTGGCGGCGGCGCGAACCCCCTCCTCCCGGTTGAAGGGCACCGCCACGGCGACCGGACCGAAGATCTCCTCCCGGTACACGCCGAAGTCGCTGCGCACGTCGACCAGCAGCGTCGGCTCGACGTAGAAGCCGCTGTCGCCGTGGCGCTTTCCCCCGGACAGGGCACGTGCGCCGTCCTCGAGCCCGGCGTCGATGTAGCCGGTGACCTTGCCGAGTTGTTCCGCCGAGATCAGCGGCCCGATGTCGCTCGTCGGGTCGAGCCCCGGACCGATCTTCTGCGACTTCGCGAATTCGGCGACACCCTGGGTGAATTCGTCGAAGATCCGGTCCTCCACCAACAGTCGCGTACCCGCGGTGCACGCCTGTCCGTGGTTGAACAGGAAGCCGCTCGCCACGCCCGGGATCGCGGCCTCCAGGTCGGCGTCCGAGAAGACGACCTGTGGGCTCTTGCCTCCGAGTTCGAGCGAGACCTTCTTCAGGTTCCCGGCGGCGGCGGTCACGATCTTCTTGCCGACCTCGGTCGAGCCGGTGAAGGCGACCTTGTCGACGTCGTCGTGGGCCGACAGGGCCGCACCCGCATCCCCGAACCCGGTGACCACGTTGACGACGCCGTCGGGTACGCCGGCCTCGGTGGCGACCTCGGCGAGCAGCAGGGCGGTGAGCGGGGTCTGCTCCGCGGGCTTGAGCACCAGAGTGTTCGCGCACGCCAGCGCGGGGGCGAGCTTGAAGGCGGCCATCACCAGCGGGAAGTTCCACGGCACGATCTGGGCGCACACACCCACCGGCTCGCGGCTGGTGAACGCGTGGAAACGGGCACCCGGAGCCCACGGAACCGACACCGGGACGGTGCGTCCCTCGATCTTGGTCGCCCAGCCGGCGTAGTAGAAGAAGATCTCGGCCGCCCAGGTGACGTCGACGGCCTTGGCGACGACCACCGATTTGCCGTTGTCCAGGGACTCGAGCTGGGCGAACTGGTCCGCCCGGGCCAGGATGCCCTCGCCGATCCGCCACAGGATGCGCTGGCGTTCGGCCGGGGTCAGGCGCCGCCACGGCCCCTCCTCGAACGCCCGGCGGGCGGCGGCCACGGCGCGGTCGACATCCTCGGCGCTGCCGTGCGGCACCGTGGTCAGCACCTGCCCGGTCGCGGGGTCGACCGTGTCGAACCGCCGGCCCGAGGCCGACTCCACCCACCGGCCGCCGATCAGCATCTGCTTCGGCGACGAGAGGAACTCGGCCACCTCCGGAAGCAGAGCGGTGGCGGATTGCGCAACTGCAGTCATGCTGTCTCCGACTCTGAAGGAAGATGAAAAACTCTCGGGCACAGTGGTTTCGACGTCGAATCGTCGGTTTCCGTCGCTGTGACCCGAACCCACGATAACCACACGATGTGGCGGGAGTCACCCCCGATTCCGGATGGAAATTGCGGCCTGTCCGATTCTCATTCGACTGGGGCCCAGACCGTTTCCCGATTCTCGTTCGACTTCTCGTCGGCGCCGCAGGTGACGGTCGTGCGTGCACCGCCGGACCCGTCCCAGGGCACGCCCGGCGGGCTCGGCGTTCTCATTCGGGTGACCGAAAATTGATGTGCGATCGGTACAGCGCACAGCGCGCCTGCGCTACCGTGCACCCCACGGGATCGTCCGGCTGCCGACGCTCGACGTCCCCTGGCGAGTGCGGAAGCAGGTGCAAGGTGTCCGGTACACCACAGATCAGAGGGACGTCGCCGGTGGCGGGCCTCGAGCGCGGACGCCTGACCTTCGTCGAGGTACTGGCCCAGTCCGTCTCGGCCGTCGCCCCCTCGGCGGTGATGGTCACCCTGCCGGCTCTCGTGATCCCCGAAGCCGGGCGCGCCGCGATCCCGGTGTTCGTCACGGCGGCCGTCCTGATGGCGGCCGTCGGCTACTGCATCGGGCAGTTCGCCGCCCGCATGGTCGCGGTCAGTGGCCTGTACAGCTACACGGTGAAGGGACTCGGTCCCCGCCTCGGCTTTGCCGGGGGATGGTCGCTGCTGATCGGGTACGCGGCCGCCGCCATGGCCAGCACGGTGGGCGCCGCGAGCTATCTGGCGTCGCTGCTCGAACGGGTCGGGTTGTCCGCCGGAGCGGCGACGAGCGCGGTGCTCGCCGGAATCGTCGGGGTGGTCGCACTGCTGCTGATGGTGCGCGGCGTCCAGCTCTCCGCCCGGATCATGCTGGGCGTCGAGGCATTCGCCATCGTCGCTGCCTCGGTCGTCCTGGTGATCGCGTTCGTCGTGGCCGTCCGGGACGGCGCGTCCCCCTCGGCTCCGAGGGGGACCGGTTCGGAATCCGCGATCGGTTTCGCGCTCCTGCTGGCGATCACCTCGTTCGTCGGTTTCGAGAGCGCCGGAACGGTGGCCCGTGAGGCCCACAACCCGCTGATCAGCGTGCCGCGCGCGATCCGGTGGACGCCGATCGTGCTCGCGGCGCTCTACGTGTTCGCCGCAGCGATGCAGTCCCCCGAGTCCGCGAGGGAGGGAGTCGGCTCCCTGCGGATCGTGCTCACCCTCCCGGACACTGCCGGGAGCGGTTCGGCGGTGCTGGCGGTCGTGATGGAACTCGGGATCACCGCGTCGTGGTTCGCATGCGTCATGGGTTCCACCACCGCGCTGTCGCGCACCCTGTTCGCGATGGGCCGTGAGGGTGTCGCCCCGGCGATCGTCGGCCGGGCCCACGCCCGGTTCCGCACGCCGCACGTCGCCCTGATCGTCGCGATGCCTGTCGTCGTGGTCGTGCCCGTGGTGTTTCTGATCGCGACGGGCTCGACCCGCGACGTCCTGATCGGGTTGCTGGCCCTCTCGGCGCACGGGTACGTCCTCGCCTACATCCTCGTCTGTGTCGCTACGCCCGCATTCCTGCACCGGATCGGCGAGCTGACCCGGATGCCGCTGATCGTCGGCGCGGTCACCGCCGTCTGCCTGGTGGCGCTGATCGTGTGGGCTGCCGCGTCGAGGATCTACGTGGCGGGCGCGATGACCGCCGTGTACGCGGTCCTGATGCTCCTCGGGGCTCTGCTGCTCGCGGTGCGGGTGCATCGGGACCCGGGCGTCGCGGACCGGATAGGCGTCTACGACGAGACCGTGGCCGACGATCTACTCGGCCGGCACCGCCCCTGGCAGGTGCAGCGGTGAGCCCCGTCGACGGAACCCTGTCGGGCCGTCAGCCGAAGGCCGTGATCAGCGCCCTGCGGGTCCTCGAGGAAGTGGCCCGGGCGGGCCCCGGCGTCACCGCCAAGGACATCGCAGCACACCTGTCCCTGCCGCCGGCGACGACCTATCGGCTCCTGAACCTGCTCGCCGGCGAAGGCTACGTCGTCCGGCTGCCCGATCTGTCCGGCTTCGCCCTGGGGCGCAAGATCGGCGTACTCGTCGACGCGGCCGTCGTCCCGACCGTCTGCACGGCCGCACGCACCCTGCTGACCGAGCTTCGGCTGACCGTCCGCTTCGGCGTCCACCTGTACTACTACACCGACACGGCGCTCCGCCTCGCGGACGCCGACCCCGAGTATCCGCCCCGCACGGACGAGGCGGTCCTGACTCGGCACCTCCATGCGAGCGCCGTCGGCAAGCTCCTGCTCGCCGAGAAGAACGACCTCGACGCGGTCCTCCCGCGGTGGGACCTCCAGGCATTCACCGGTCGCACGATCGTCGTGCGCAGCGACCTGCTCCGTCACCTCGCGGAGATCCGCGACCGGGGCTTCGCCACCCAGCTCGGCGAACTGCGCGACGACTGCGCGTGTCTCGCCGTCCCCGTCCGGTCCGCCGCAGGCACCCTGGTTGCGGGCCTGGTCCTGTCCGGCAGCATCGACCACCAGCATCTGATGACGCGCCACCTCGAGTCGCTCCGCGAGCACGCGCAGCAACTCGTGCCCCTGCTCACCTGAAGGAAGGGCACACCCGACGAGCCCGCTGCCGGCTCGGAACGGCCTGCTACGTGGACTGCACCCACGCATCCCGGTTCGACACCAGACCGAGCCGCACCGCTCGGACCACCGCGCCGACCCGGTTGGGGGCATCGAGTTTTCGCAGCAGATGCTCTACGTGAGTGTTGACGGTGCTGCGCGAGAGCTGCATCTGCTGCGCGATCTCACGGTTGGACAGGCCGGCGATCACGAGTTCGAGAACCTCGTGCTCCCGTGGCGTGAGGGCGACCGCTTCCTGTCGCGTCAGAGTGTCCACCGACCAGGCGGCGTACTGCCGGGCATCGCTCAGTGTCGTCTTGACCCCGGAGGGCACCGAATCACGCGTCACACTGACGTGCAGCGCACCCACTGCGACCCCGGTGGGAGACGTCAGGACGACGGAGGTGCCTTCGGAGAATCCGGCGGGAACGAACACTTCGCGCACCGAGTAGGTCTCGCGATACGACGGGATGTCGCGCCAGGTCAGTACCGCGGAGGGCTCGGCCCGAACCGCCTGCATGCCCGGGTCCCGGTCGACGAAATCGGTGACCAGGTAGTCCAGGGTGCGGTCGTCGTATCCACGGCTGGCCACCACCGCGTGCCGCCCGCCGGCCACGCGGGTCACGGCCGCCGCCGCGCAGCCGAGCTGATCCGTCATGTACCGGGTGAGCCCGGTCATGCGATCGACGGCGTTCTCTCCCAGCAACACCGAGACCAGTCCACTGAACACGGGTTCGACCATCGCTCGACGATAGTCGAATCCCGTGTCCAGCGGAGTCGAATCCTGTTATCGGACAGATACGTTCCGGTTCGTGCGGGCGCTCGTCCGTCCTGTCACAGTTCCGGGACCCGATGCGACCAGGGGCGAGCGCGTTCGAAGTTCGCCGCTGCGCGCAGGACCGCGGCGTCGGCGTGCAGCCGTCCCGCGATCTGCAGGCCGACCGGACGTCCGTCCGAGGTGAATCCGGCGGGGACGGTGACGGCCGGGGTGGTCAGCATGTTGTACGGATAGGTCATCAGCCAGCCGAGCAGTTGCGAGCGCAGCGACGCCCCCGCCAGCCGGTCGGGAGCGAACTGCCCCAGCGGATGAGCCGCTTCACACAACGTGGGCGAGACCAGCAGGTCGTAGTTCTGCATGAACGCCGAGAACGTATCCCACATCCGGCCACGGAACAGGTCTGCCCGCCCGACGTCGACGCCCGTGAGACGCTCCCCCTCACGCATCAGTTCGACGAGATTGTCGTCCACCTGACCCTGCCACTCGTCCCAGTCGAGCATGTCGTGTTCGGCCGCGAAGCCGGGAACCCAGATGCCGTGCCACATAGCTTCTTCCGGGTCTCCCCAGCCGGGTGTCGCCTCCTCTACCCGGGCTCCGAGGTCCTCGAACACCCGGACGGCCTCCGCGCAGATCGCCGCCACCTCCGGGTCGACCGTCGCGAAACCCAGGTCGGGCGACCACGCGATGCGCCACCCGGTGATGTCCTTCGTCGTTTCGGCGACGTAGTCGGTGTCCGAGGCCGGGAGACTGAGCGGATCGGATTCGTCCGGGCCGGCGACGACACCGAGCATGAGGGCGTTGTCCTCGACTGTGCGGGTGATCGGACCGTGGTAGGCCCAGTGATAGAAGCGACCGGCCAGGATGGTCTGCGGCACCCGTCCGGTCGAGGGCTTGAGACCGACCACGCCACAGAGAGACGCGGGGATGCGCACCGATCCTGCCCCGTCGCTGCCTTCGGCCAGCGGGCCGAGACCGGCTGCGACGGCGGCAGCAGCGCCACCGCTGGAACCTCCCGCGCTGTATCCGCGCTTCCACGGGTTGTGAGTGGGACCGAACAGGTGGTTGTCCGTGCCGCCGTAGTAGCCGCTCTCCGGCGTGTTGGTCTTGCCCAGGTAGAGACCGCCTGCGGCCTTGAGCCGCCGGACGATCACCGCGTCGTGGTCGGCGATGCTGTCCTTCATGGGCACCATGCCGAACGTCAGGGGCCGGCCCGCCACGGCCGTCAGGTCCTTGATCGTGAAGGGCACTCCGTGCAGGGGGCCGACGGACTCACCGCCGACGAGCTTCTCGTCCAGTGCGCGCGCATCGGACAGGACCTGTTCGCGATCGAAGTCGACGATCGCGTTGATCGCCGGGTTGACGCTCTCCACGCGCCCCACGAAGTGCTCCGCGACTTCGCTCGCGCTGATCTGTCCCCGGCGAACGTTGTTCGCGAGTTCGGTTGCAGTGAGCCAGGAAAGGTTGTCGGTCATGGTCGTCTCCGTGGATCGGTCCGGTCGAGGTGGCTCGACCATAGGAACCCGGTGATCCCGCCGACAATCGGTCAACTTACCGATATTTCGGACCGGCCGGTGCGCCCTACCGGCCCGGACGCCGGTGCGGCACCGGACCGGACACGATCATTCGCTGATCTTCTTCGCTCCCAGGATGTCCTGCAGCAACTCGATCGCCACGTCCTCCGGTTCCCGCCGCGTCGTCGGATCGACCGGGGTGGCGGCCTCGGCGAACATCTCCTCTTCGTCCTCGGGGGTGACGTCGGCGGGGCTGATCCGCGGCGGCTCGTAGCCGGGCTCGGGGCCGGGGTCGTCCGGATAGTCGGGCGCCTCGGGCGGTGGGATGTCGTCGACCTCGGGACGCGGCGGAGCCGGGGTGGCGGCCGGAGACGTCGCACCCGATTGCGGAGCGGGCTGGGTCTGCCGTGTCTGGCTGGGCCGGGAGAACCGCGGCTGGCCGGAGGCGCGCGACGCCGACTGTGCCGGGGTCGCTTTCGCAGCGGCGGGGGGTGTCGCAGCACCCTGGACGCAGGTCACCTCGAAGTCCACCCCGAACACCGCCCGCAGGGCGTCCGCGATCACCGCGGAGTTGCGCGGTTCGACCAGCCGCTTGACCAGCGGCGCGGAATCGTGGCCGAGGACGATGCGGCCCGCGTCCACGCTGCGGACCGTGGCACCGGACAGCATGACCTCGACGGTGCGGCTGCGCTCGCGGACCTTGCTGCGGACCTCGGACCACACCGCGCGGACGGCCGCGGCGTCGGGACCGGCGGCAGCGGCGGGCGCCGGTTCGGATTCCGGCGCCGGCTGTGGCCCAGGAGCCGGCACGGGCTGCGGTCGGGGTTCCGGCTCGCTCGGTTCCGGTTCCCGCACGACGGGGTGCGGTGCCGGCTCCGGTTCGGGTGCCGGCGCGGCGGGAACCGACGGTGGCGCCGGGACCGGCTCGGCCGCGGGCTCGGCGACAGACGCGGGCTCGGCGACAGGCGCGGACTCGGCGACAGGCGCGGACTCGGCGACGGCAGCGGGCGCGGGCGCGGCCCGTCGCTGGGAAGGACGCTGGAACCTGGCGGCCGGCTCGTCGGGCGCGATCGGCGCGGGCGCGGCCGGCGGGACCGCCCGCGGCGCGGCGCTCGGCGATGCAGCGCCCGGGGGAACGGCGCCCTGCGCAACGGCGCCCGTCGGCGCTGCCGCGATCCCGCTTTCGAGACGCTCGAGACGTTGCAGCACAGCCGATTCCGAATCGGACGCGGCCGGCAGCAGCATCCGCGCGCACATCACCTCGAGGAGCAGACGCGGCGCCGTGGCCCCGCGCATCTCGCCCAGGCCGGAGTGCACGATCTCCGCGTACCGGGTCAGAGTGGCGGGACCGATCCGGTCGGCTTCCTCCCGCATCCGCTCGAGCACGTCACCCGGCGCGTCGACGAGACCGCGTTCGGCGGCGTCGGGCACCGACCGCATCAGGATGAGATCACGGAGCCGCTCGAGCAGGTCGACCGCGAACCGCCGCGGGTCGTGACCGGCGTCCATCACCTTCTCGACGGTTCCGAACAGACCCGCCCCGTCGCCGGCGGCGAGGGCGTCCACGGCCTCGTCGATGAGAGCGACGTCGGTGACCCCGAGCAGCGCGAGTGCCCGGCCGTAGGTCACACCCTCCTCGCCGGCCCCGGCGAGCAGCTGGTCCATCACGGACAGCGAGTCGCGGGGCGAGCCCCCGCCCGCACGGATCACCAGCGGGTAGACGGCGTCCTCGACCGGCACGTTCTCCTGCGTGCAGATCTTCTCGAGCAGCCCGCGCATGACGGGGGGCGGCAGCAACCGGAACGGATAGTGGTGGGTGCGCGAGCGGATCGTCGGCAGCACCTTCTCCGGCTCGGTCGTGGCGAACACGAAGATCAGGTGCTCCGGTGGCTCCTCGACGATCTTGAGCAGGGCGTTGAAGCCCTGCGTGGTGACCATGTGCGCCTCGTCCACGATGAAGATGCGGTACCGCGACTCGGCCGGGGCGTAGAAGGCGCGGTCGCGCAGTTCGCGGGTGTCGTCGACGCCGCCGTGGCTCGCAGCGTCGAGTTCGATGACGTCGAGGTTGCCGCCACCGCCGGGACCGAGCGCCTCACAAGACCGGCACGTCCCGCACGGCGCCGACGTGGGACCCGCCGCGCAGTTCAGCGAGCGCGCCAGGATCCGGGCCGAGGAAGTCTTGCCGCAGCCGCGCGGGCCCGAGAACAGATACGCGTGATTGATGCGGCCGGCGTCGAGGGCGATGCTCAGGGGCTCGGTGACGTGCTCCTGACCCACCACCTCGGCAAAGGTCGCCGGTCGGTACTTACGGTAGAGGGCCACGCGCCGAGACTACCGGCGCCGACCGACAGACCGACCGTGTGGTTGCGACGAAGCGATGCGGGTATCCGACGGCCATGACCGAAACAAGACCGTTGGCCCTGGTGACCGGAGCGTCGAGCGGAATCGGCCTGGAACTCGCCCAACTGTTCGGCCGGGACGGCTACGACCTCATCCTGGTGGCCCACTCCGATGCGCTCGACGACGCCACCCGCACACTCGCCGCCACCGGCGCCGCCACGATTCCGGTGCGCGCCGACCTACGGACCGCGGCCGGCGTGGAGGAGGTGTGCACCGCCGTGACCGCCACCGGCCGGCCGCTGGCCGCCGCGGCGCTCAACGCCGGCACCGGACAGGGCGGCTTGTTCGTCGACACCGGCCTCGACGACCAGCTCGAGGTGGTGGACGTCAACGTGCGCTCGACCGTGCACCTGGCCAAGTACGTTCTCGACGGTATGACCGAGCGCGGCGCCGGCCGCGTGCTGATCACCTCGTCGGTGGTCTCGGAGATGCCGGGGCCGTATCAGGTGGTCTACAACGCCTCCAAGTCGTTCCTGCAGTCGTTCTCCGAGGGACTGCACGAGGAACTGCGCGGGACGGGGGTCACCGTCACCGCGCTGATGCCGGGCGCGACCGACACTCCGTTCTTCCGCAAGGCCGAGATGGCGGACGCGCCGATCGCTCGCGGGCCGAAGGACGATCCGGCGAAGGTCGCGCGCAAGGGGTACGAGGCGATGCGCGCGGGCAAGCGGAAGGTGGTGGCCAGTTCGCCCATGTCCAAGACCATGGCGGTCACGGCGGCGGTGATGCCGGATTCGGTGAAGGCCTTCCTCCACCGCTTCATGGCCAAGCCGGCGTCCGCGCCTCGGTAGGCCGTGTCGATCGAGGCGGTCTCGAACGGGGCGGTCTCGATCGGGGTTGCCGCGAGGCAGATCACGGCACGGTGGTCGCGGGCGAGCATCGCGATGCCGCGCCGCTCCCCGTCAGCTGGCGGGGTCGTACCCGAACGCGCGCACCTCCTGCGCGCAGCGGCACGCGACCGCGAGCTTCGCGGCCCATTCCAGTGCGGCCTCACGGGAAGGCAACTCCAGGACCGCGTAGCCGCCTCGGATCTGCGTCGTCTGCGGGTACGTGCCCTCGGTCACCGTGCCGTCCCCGTCGACCAGGACCGGCGGAACGCTCTCGTCGATTCCCCCGCCGAACACCCAGACGCCGGCGTCCTTCGCCTCCCCCACCACGGCGTGCGCCGCATCCGACACTGCCTGCATTTCCTCGTCGGGAACGACCATGGCGCCACTCGGGAACGAGATCAGGTACTTCGTCATCGCGTCGGCTCCTACTTCCCGGGATCGGACCCATCCTCGCCGATGCGGGCACCGCTGCGTACGAGACTCGCTCGCCCGCCCCCGTCGTGGCAGGTGTCAGAGATGGGGCAGCGCCCAGCTGAGGAACACCACGCCCGCGAGGATTCCGAAGATGCCGGTGAGCATGCCGACGAGCGCATCGAGAGACTTCGCTTCATCGGTGAACACGGTGGGCCGCCGGGTGGCGGCGATGCCGGTCCCGACGGCGGCCGCACCGAGCAGAATGCCGAAGCCGAACGTCCAGAAGGTCACGATCGAGAGGGCGCCGAGCATCAGGGCCAGATCTGCGCCCTTGTCCCCGACTGTCTCACGCAGCCTCGACAGTGCGGGGAAACCGAGACGGGAACGGTGCGGCCCGGAGCGGAAGGGAGTCTGCAGGACGGACATGGTCTTTCGAATCCTCGTCGGAGATGGCGGAACGGAATGCAGCAACCGGAGGCAGAGCCGTACGGAACCTTCTGCAGGACAAGAATTCCAAGATCTGCGACGGCACGGTGACCGACGCTCGGCGCGAGGGGACGGATACGACGCACGACATCTCGTATCGACCTCACCCCTCGGTCCGGCTGCTACGCAGCAAAGATTAGCACTCACCGACGGCGAGTGCTAACGCTGCCGACTCTGCTCGCTCCGGTCACCGATCCGGCTCCGCGCCAGTACAGTTCCTTCATGCGCTCGGGGAGGACGGCGAAGGTGTGGGCGGCGGCCCTGGTGGCCCTTGCCGCGACATTCGGCACCACCGGCACCGCCACCGCCGATCCGGATCCGGGCGCGCGGGTCACCACCGACGGCACGGCGCTGCGGCTCGACGGGCAGCCCTGGTGGCCGACCGGCTTCAACGCCTACCAGCTGGGCACGAACTGGGCGGTGAACTGGGGCTGCGGCGCCATGGTCGATCTGGATGCCTACTTCGGTGCCCTGCCACCACATTCACTCACCCGCTTCAACGCGTTCCAGGCTCTGGCCGTCGACCGGTTCACCGGCGAACTCGATTTCGGCCCGCTCGACGCCGTGTTCGCCGCGGCCGAGGCCCACGGCCAACTCGTGATCCCGGTCCTCGCCGCCCAGGACGGCGCGTGCGAGGACGAGGTGTTCAAGGACCGGCAGTGGTATCTGGACGGATGGACGGAACCGGTCGCTCACGAGCGCGCGGTCCTGAGCTTCCGGGACTGGGTGACCACGGCGGTGACGCGATGGAAGGACTCCCCTGCACTGGCCGCATGGGAACTCGTCGGCGAACCCGAGACCAGCGTGTGCACCGACGCCGCCTGCTCGTGGTGGCTGCGGCAGTGCCCTTCGGACGCGGCAGCCGTCCTGCGCGGGTTCTTCGACGTCGCGGGAGCACAGGTTCGCACCCTCGATCCGCGCACCCTGATCACCGCGGGGTTCACCGGCGGCGGGCAGTGCGGTACCCAGGGCGACGAGTACGCGACGGTCGGCTCGTCGCCGTGGGTGGACGTCGTCCAGTACCACGACTACGGCGCCGACGCGGTCCCGCTTCCGGGTGACCAGTGGAACGGTCTGGCACGCCGCATCGCCCAGGCCCAGCAGATCGGCAAACCACTCCTGGTCGCGGAGATCGGCGAGCTGGCGGGCTGGTGCGGCGCCACGGCCGACCGCGCCGAGCACATCGCCACGAAGATCGCGGGACAGAAGGCAGCCGGCACCGCCGGGGCGCTCATCTGGGCTTTCGTGCCCGACCCCCGGCCGGACTCCTGCACGTACGACGTCGGCCCCGACGACGAATTGTGGGGCGTGATCGAACAGTTCGGAACCACCGGGAACGCCGCCGGGTCGACCCCGGCCACCGGCTGACCGGCCACCGCGCGACAGCACCCCGTACGGTCGGCCGGTCTTCCCGGCTCACCGACATGGTTTGGCATCGCCCCGGCCCGGGTAAAGGAGGGCGATCACGGCCCGGCGTCGCCCTCACCGGCACCCGCCGGAAGGTGACACCGACAGGTATTCGCGGCCAGCACAGGAGGGGTCATGACACTCGACTACGACACCCGCAAAGAGCTCGACACGGACGAGCTGACCACCCCCACGCTCCCGGCGGTGACCGAGACCGTGGAACCCGACGACAGCGACATCGCCGAGTTCTTCGAACTCCCCGGCGCCGACCTGTCCGGTGAGGAGCTCACCGCCCCGGTCGTACCCCGGCGCAGCGACGAGTTCGTCTGCGACAGCTGCTTCCTCGTCCACCACCACAGTCGGCTCGCACTGTCCGACGACGGCGCGATGCGCTGCCGGGACTGCAGCTGAGGGATCTCGGCCGAAAGGACGGAACGAGAACGTTTTTCCGTTGAGGTGTATTCCTCGACCGTCCGGGGTAACAGTAGTCGTGACCACGCCGGCAACGGCGGGTGAAGACCGGAGGGGATCGGAAAGGTCCCTGAGCGAAGGGAAGTGGAGCGTGCTCGGACTCGGAATCATCGGGTGGATCATCATCGGCGGCCTCGCCGGCTGGATCGGCAGCAAGATCATGAAGACCGACGAGCAGCAGGGCATCCTGCTGAACATCGTCGTGGGTGTCATCGGCGGTCTGCTCGGTGGCTTCCTGCTCAAGCTCTTCGGCGTCGACGTCGCAGGCGGCGGACTGATCTTCAGCTTCCTCACCTGTCTCCTCGGTGCGGTGATCCTGCTGTTCGTGGTCAAGGCCGTCACCGGTCGCCGTCCGGTCACCCGCCGGTAATCTCGCAGTTCAGTCACCACACGCGCAGCGGCCTCCCGTCGTCCCAGTTCCGGGACACGGGGGGCCGCTTCGCTGCGCGAGCCGGATCCGCACCGGGCGTGTCGTGGTGTCGCACGCTGCGAAAAGAGGACTTTTCCGGCATGCTGACCGGGTGGATGGCGCGTGCGGTGAGCGCAGGGGTCACCCGGAACCGCGGCCGAGCGACGAGAGGGACACCGATGGACGACACCGCAGCAACGAAGGCACGCTCCGCTTCCGGGAGCCGCACCCCCCAGGAGACCCACGAGCTGTCCCAGGAGGATCTGGCCGCCGTCGTCGAGGCACTGACCGGGCGGCCGGCAGGCATGCCGGAGCCCACCCAGGCCCCGAAGCGACGCCGGTCGCCCCGGAAGAAGACCTGAATCGCCGGCCGACGAGCCCGCCGCTCCGGGCCGTGCGGCTCACTTCTTCTTCGCGGCCGCCTTCGAGGCCTTCTTGAACTCCCGGACCTCCTGCAGGGTCTGCGCATCGACGACGTCGGCGATGGACCGCCGCGACCCGTCCTCGCCGTACTCCCCTGCGGCTTCCCGCCACCCCGCGGGCTGCACTCCGATCTGCTTTCCCAGCAGGGCGAGGAAGATTCGGGCCTTCTGGTCGCCGTAGCCGGGCAGTGCCTTCAGGCGCTTCAGCACCTCCCGGCCGTCGGGGTCGCCGCTCGTCCACAGGGCCGCCGCGTCGCCGTCGTAGCGGTCCGCGATCTCGGCGCACAGTGCCTGGATCCGTTCGGCCATCGATCCGGGGAACCGGTGCACGGCCGGAGGCCCGGCGCAGATCGCGGCGAACTCGTCCGGATCGGCCTCGGCGATACGGTGCACGTCCAGACCGCCGAGGCGGTCGGCGAGCTTCTTCGGTCCCGCGAATGCGGTCTCCATCGGCACCTGCTGATCGAGGAGCATCCCGATGAGCAGGGCGAGCGGGTCGGCGGCGAGCAACGCATCGGCGTCGGCATCACCTACGAGGTTCAACGTCGGTGCCATGCTCACGATCCTCGCATCCGGCGGGTGAACCGCGCGACGATCAGCCGCCCAAAGCGAACGCCACCAGGAATCCGAGGGCCGTGGAGATTCCGACCCACCAGCCGCCCTCCCGGTATACCTCGGGCATCAACGAGTCGGAGACGACCGCAATCGTCGCGCCGCCGGCGAAGGCCTGGACGAGTGCGATGCCGGCCGGGGGCAGTGAGTCGGCATACACCGTCGCGAGCACCACCACGAGCACCAGCAGTGCCGCCGTGGTGCCCCAGATGAGCACGGCTCGCCGCCGATCGAAGTTCGAGCGCATCGACGCGGCACCGGCCACGGCCTCCGGCACGTTGCCGACCGCGACGGCCACCAGCAACACCAGTCCACCGCCACCGGTGCCGGCGAGCGTCACCCCCAGGGCGGCGTTCTCCGGGATGCCGTCGAGCAATGCCCCGAGCATGAGCGCCCACCCCAGGGCGGCGGCGCCGAGCCGGCGCTCGATCAGCCGATCGGCGACGACGTACATCGAGGCCCCGAGCAGCAGCGCACCGCCGGCGGACCACAGGCCCTGGTCCGCGAAGGCGGGCGCGAACAGTTCGGTGGACACCGCGGCGACCATGGCGCCCGCACCGAAGGCCATCAGCGCCGCGAGCATCGGGCGGGGCAGGTCGTACCGAAGCCCGACCAGGGCACCGGCGAACAACGGCACCGCAGTACCCAGTCCGTACCACAAAGCTGTCAGCACCGTGCCACTCTACGGCAGTGCGTACCACCCGCCCGACCGGCACCGACGGGTGCGTAGTTCACGAAATCTATTGGGCGGCAATGCGTATTCGAATATCGGGAGCGGGGGCCCCTACGTAGGGTGAACTCGCCCCGGGTCCGGCGGTCATTCTGCTTCCCCCGCGGCGATGCCCACGCGGTCCTGCCACGCAGCCTGCGCACCGGAGTCGCCCACCCGGTACACCTGAACCGTCGCGCCGACCCCGACGAGGATCGCGACAAGAGCGGTGACCACGGTCAGAGACCGCATTCGTCCGGCAGACATCGACCGACGCGAGCCTGATACGTGCAGGGCCACGACCAGTATCACCGCTACGAACAGCGCGGCGGAGACGAACGGCATGGTGTCACCGAGTTCGGCATGGGTGTGCAGCAGTGCGGTGCGATCGACCCGATCCTCCAGCGACTCGCCGGCCTCGGTCGTCAGCGGGGTCAGAACGAGCAGTGCGGTGGCCAGTACCGCAATGGGCCATACGAGCCGGATCCGGGCAGCGGGCCACAGGGCGGAGAGCACGACTCCGACCGCCACGAGCGGCACCAACACTACGATGGCGTGCACGAGAAGTATGTGCGCCGGAAGTCCGTTGATCTGGGACATGCTGCTCCTCGGGAGAGGGATGACCGGTCATCTACTACTTTCTCGATAGTAGCAAGCTGGCCTGAGAGGAGTCTGAAACCGATGGCGCGGCGCCTACGCGGCACCCTGGAGCGGGAGATCGTCGATATCCTCGCCGACACGGACGAGCCGCTCACAGTGGCAAAGGTGAACGAATTGCTGCCGGGAACACTTGCGCACACCACCGTGATGACGACGCTGGCCCGCATGCACGGCAAAGGGATCGTCGACCGGACACCGTCCGGACGAGGTTACGCGTATCGGCTCGCCGCACCGATCGAGACTCTCCCGGCTGCCCGAGCCGCCCGGGACATGCACCGGCTCCTCGACAAGTACGGCCGCCGGGCGGACGTGCTGGCTCGGTTCGTCGAGGAACTGACACCCGACGACGAGCAGATGTTGCTGAGGTTGCTCGGACGCGAAGACGACGAGCCGGACGGGAGGAGCAGCGAACCGTGATATTGCCGGTCGTCCTCGCACCACTCGCGATGGGAGCCGCGCTCGGCGTCGGCGCCGAGCGGATCGCGGCACAGGCACGCCCGGCGACGGCGGTCCGGCTCCTCCCGATTCTCTCCGCACTCTGTGCTCTGGCAGGGCTCTCGTCGGCGACTGCCGTGGCTCTGACGCTCGTCCGGTACCGGTCCGGCACGACGTCCGTCGCAGTCGCGGCAATCCTCCTCGCCGCCGCGCTGTGGGCCGTCGGCGCAGGTCTGCGGCACCTCTGGCACGTCGGGAAGAGTCTTCGCGCCGCAACCCGGTTCTGCCGAAACCTCGCCCGGCCGGACGGCTACCTCCTCGCCCGGAGCCCTGTCGCCGACGCGTACTCCGTCCCCGGGCGACGGGGCGGGATCGTCCTGACGACGGCCATGAAGTCGGCTCTCACGGAGGGTGAACTGGCCGTGTTGCTGGCACACGAGCGCGCCCACCTGAGGCACCACCATTCCCGCTGGATCCAGATCGCCGAGACGGCGGCCGTTCTCCATCCGCTGCTGCGACCGGTTCCCGACGTCGTCCGCAGGGCCGCGGAGCGATGGGCCGACGAGGAGGCCGCCACCGACGGTCGTCGCACGGCCGCCCAGGCCGTCGCCTCCGCAGCCCTTGCGAGAAGCCGCTCCCTCGAAGCTCATTCGTCCACCACCCTTTCCGTGGCGGGCGGCGACGTCGTCGAACGCGTGCGCGCACTGGTCGATCCACCGAAACTACCGTGGGCTCGCCCGATTGCCGCGATGCTGATCGTGGCGATCGCGCTGGTGTCGTTCTCCGCTCTGCGGACAACGGACGTGGTCCAGGACGTGATCGTCCCGGAACACGAGACACCCCACCTCGTTCTGCAGCGGTAACGGAGCGAACGACGCCGGTCGTTCATCCCTCACCGTTCTGCGGCATCCGCCTGCACGTCGAACCGTTCGTGATACCTCTGCTCCGCTTCCCGCAGCACCCTCGGACTGAGCCGCGCGTGCGGCTGGATGTCGATCACCAGCGGTTCCTGGTCGGGTCCACGTCCGACCATCGTTCCCTTGAGCAACCACAGGAAGCACCCGACGGCCGCGTCCCGCGTGGCGTACCTGTGCAGCCGCCGCGCCACCCAGTCCTCGACGGGTCGGCGCCACCACGGCTCAGGGGCGATGGGCAGGACAGCCCAACCCGGGAGGGTGACGTTGCCTTCAACATCGCGTGTGGGGCCGTCCGCGGCGTCCGCCGCCGGTCCTGGGGAACAGCGCAGATAGATGAGCGGATCGCCGGCGACAAGTGCAGCGAGCTGATCGAGGCTCGCGATCACCTGCATGTCGTCCGGATCCGGATACATCTCCTCCCGTGGCCTCATCGACGACCCCGGTCCGTCGGATGACCGCAGGTCCCGTCAGCGAGGATCCGGCGACCTGCGCAGGAAATCTGTACCGATACTTCGCGCGTTCCGGGTTCTGCATCCTGGCGATGGTGGCTCCCTCCGTCGACGGGTCCCTTCGCGGACGCTGTCCGGATACCCGCTTTCCTGTGCGCTGTTCCCGGTTCGTAGGCGATCGTGTCCTCCGATCAGTGTGCCCGGACAGGGTCCGACGGGGTGAATGCCGATTCCAGTGCGTCGGCGATCCGTCGGTGCCCGATCTGATTGGGATGGTCACCGTCGTCGGTGAGCAACGCCGTGGGATCCACGTCACCCGCGGGACCCTTGAAGGCCGTGAGCAGATCCACGTAGATGGCTCCCCGGTCCCGGGCCACGGCCGCGATGACGTCGTCGGCACGCCCGGTGAGCACTGCACTGTCGCCGACGAATTGCGGCCCGTAGAGCCGGCGGGCCACGTCTCCGTCGGGGAAGACGTTCCAGTAGCCCGTCACGAGCACTGTGGACCGGCCCTCGGTGAGCTCCGAGATCCTATCGAGCACAGCCGTGAGGGTGTCCTCGAGAGCGGGGAGGGAATCGGCGAAACATCCGAGCCCGTCGTCGCCACCGCACTCCCCGTCCAGATAGGTGTCGAGCACGGCGTAGAAGTTGTTGGCGCCGATCGTGACGGTGACGACATCGGCGGCACTGGTCAGGGCGGCCTCGGGACGACCGTCTGTGAGCGCGTCGAGCAGGTCCGCGCTGGTCCACCCGCCCACACCGAGATTGGTGACCTCGACGGCCGTCCCGTCGCCGCCGGTCGACAGGTGCTCTCCGAAGAGGTCGACGAACGAGGCGCACTCGTCGCAGTTGCTCGCTGCCGGGATCGAATCCCCGAGACCGACGAGCAACGCGGACGGAGCCGACGCGGCCACCGACGGTCGAACAGCCGGCACCGGCTCCGGCGTCGTACCCGGAGCATCGACCGAACCGCACGCAGCCGCGACGAGAACGCCCGCCGTCGCTGCCACGAGCGACCGGCACGCTCGTCTCGTCGCCCGGTCCACGAGTCCAGGGTAAGGACCGGTCGCGACGTCGAGGACGCTGCCTCCGGCCGAATGTGGACGCTACCTCCGGCCGAATGTGACATACGTTCGATGTGTCCGAACTGGTGTGACATTCGGCCGAGAACATCGGGACATCCGGGTCGTGACGGCGGAGGTCGCCGCCGACCCGAGTTGTCCACAGGGTTGTCCACAGGTGGTGGATATGCTCGGCCCCGGCCGTCGTGTGACAGCCGGGGCCGAGGGACAGAACTACTCGCCGGCTACTTCCCGAGGGCCTTCTCGGTCGCCGCGAGCAACACGCACGTCGCCACGCCGTCCATGGCGGTGGCGAGTTCGTCCAGCGACGGGAAGCTCGGGGCGAGCCGGATGTTCTTGTCGTCGGGGTCGTTCTTGTACGGGAACGCCGAGCCCGCCGCCGTCAGCGCGATCCCCGCGTTCTTCGCGAGGGAGATGACCCGCTTGGCGGTGCCTTCCACCACGTCGAGGCTGATGAAGTAGCCGCCCTTCGGCTCGGTCCAGGACGCCACCTTCGACGACCCGAGCCGGTCCTCGAGGATCTTCAGCACGAGCGCGAACTTCGGCGCGAGCAGGTCGCGGTGCTTGGCCATATGTGCCCGCACCCCGTCGGCGTCGCCGAAGAAGCGCAGGTGACGCAGCTGGTTCACCTTGTCCGGACCGATGGTCTTGATGCCGAGGAACTTCTCGTACCACGCCAGGTTCTCGGCCGAGCTGCCGAAGAAGCTGACGCCGGCGCCGGCGAAGGTGATCTTGGATGTCGAGGCGAGGACGAACATGCGGTTCGGATGACCGGCCTCGGCCGCCATGCTCAGGATGTCCAGGGCGGGAGCCGCTTCCTCGACCAGAGGATGCACGGCGTAGGCGTTGTCCCAGAAGATCCGGAAGTCCGGCGCGGCGGTCGGCATCGACGCCAGCTCGCGGGCGACGCGCTCGGAATACACGGCACCGGTCGGATTCGAGTAGGTGGGAACCGCCCACATGCCCTTGATCTGCGGGTCCGAGCCGACGAGCGCAGCGACCTTCGCCATGTCCGGTCCGTCGTCGCGCATGGGCACCGGGATCATCTCGATCCCGTACGACTCGGTGATCGCGAAGTGCCGGTCGTAGCCGGGCGCGGGGCACAGGAACCGGACGACAGGCTCCTGGGACCACGGGCGCGGCGAATCCACCGTGCCGTGCAGCAGCGACGCGACGATCAGGTCGTGCATGATCTCGAGGCTGGCGTTGTTGCCGGCGATCAGGTTCTCGGTGGGGATGTTCAGGAGCTCACCGAAGATGGCGCGCAGTTCGGGCAGGCCGCGCAGGCCGCCGTAGTTGCGGCAGTCGGTACCGGACGCGTCGCGGTAGTCGTCGGCCCCGGGCAGCGACAGCAACTCCGCGGAGAGGTCGAGCTGCTCGGGGGACGGCTTGCCGCGAGTCAGGTCCAGCGTCAGCTTCTCGGCTTCGAGTCGCGCGTAGTTGTGGGACTGGCGCTCGTGCTCTGCGACGAGTTCCTCATGGCTCATCAACCCAATCTGGGTTTGGGTAGGCATGCGGAAGGACCTTTCACCGCGCCCAACGGCACGGGCATCGGCATCGGAAGCTAGGGGACCCCGCGCACCCGGCAGAGCCCGTTGACCCTTGCTGCCTTCCGGCCCTGGGGGAGTTCACAGGATGCGCGCCGCGCGGGATCCATCGGCCAGTGTAGACACACATCGCCTGCGACCGTGAATCGACCCTGTTGCGCCCCTCCGAAACCCGCGGCGACCTCCCCGTTTGGCATCTACCAGGTCGTATTCGGTATGCTTCCCCACGGAGGATTCGCCTAGTGGCCTATGGCGCTCGCCTGGAACGCGGGTTGGGTTAACGCCCTCAGGGGTTCAAATCCCCTATCCTCCGCCACGGCAACGGCCCGTGATCAGTGGAAACACCGATCACGGGCCGTTGCCCGTTCGAGGGGCACACAGTTCGTCGTGCACACGGTCCGTCGGGCACACAGCCGCGCCGTCCGCAGTCGTCCGCTGCCGCAATTGCGGGTGCGGACGGCTGAACGAGGCGCGGCTGTCTACACCAGCTCACTCGCAGGCGACGCCGTCGCCGTCGCCGTCCATCTTCTCGCTGTACCCGGGCTGACCGGCGTACAGCGGCGCCGCGCCCGCGGCCCGCGCCTCGGCGCAGTTGCGGTACGCCACGGCGGGGGCCGGAGCCGGCTCCGGGGCTACCGACGGGACCGGTTCCGGGGCTACCGACGGGACCGGTTCCGGCACCGTGGTCGCGGCAGGCGCAGGTTCCGGGGCGGCGGCACCGCACCCGGCGAGGACGCGGACCATCGCGTCGTGCTCGGCCTGGGTCACCCACAACCGGTAGAGGGCCTTGACCTCGATCTGGCGCGCGACGTACGTGCACCGGTACGACCGGTTCGGCGGCAGCCAGGTCGCGGCGTCGCCGTCGCCCTTCTGCTGATTGGCAGCACCGTCGACGGCCTGCAGGTTGCGGGGATCGTTGGCGAAGTTCGCGCGGGTCTGCTCGTCGAGCTGCTGGGCACCCTTCTGCCACGCGTCCGACAGTGCGACGACGTGATCGATCTGCACGTCGGCGGAGGTGTCCTGGCCGCGACGGAAGTCGATGGTCGTGCCGGTGTAGGCGTCGTGGAGGGTGCCGAAGAGGACGACGCAGTCCCGGGTGGCGGTCTTGTAGGTGATGTCGACCAGATCGCGCCGCAGGATGTCGTTGCGGGTGTCGCAGCCGTTGTGGCCGCCGTCGACGTCGACGTCGTCGCTCCACGCCGGACCGAAGAGCTCACGGTCGTAGCCGGTCTTGGGCGCTCGGCCCTTGATCGGCAGGGTCGCGAGCGTGGCCAGCGCCGACGTGGCGGACGCGTCCGCCGGGAGGTGGGTCGGCGAGGCCGCAGGAGCCGGTGCCGGGGTGGTCGTCACCGTCGGGGTCGCGGCGACGGTGGGCGCGTGGGACCGGGTGCCGGTGTCCGTCGCCGTGGCGCATCCGGTCAGCAGCAGGGCGGCCGCAGCGAGTCCGGCGCTCCATCCCGGTGTGCGGCGATTCGGGGACGGGCGGGACGGTGAAGCGAACACGCTGGGTACTCCTGGGGACGGGATGCGGCACGGCAGCACCCTCCGCGGGGGACGGAAGGGCGTCTCCGGGAGGTCGCACCGGACATCCCTTTCGTTACCAGAGGTAACAGCACGGATTGATTACGATTCGTCCGTGGTCGGATACGGCAGACAACTCACGGCCCTCGCCGTCGCGCTGTCGGGCCTCGCCGGGTTCGTCGACGCACTCGGGTTCATCACCCTCGGCGGTGTGTTCGTGTCGTTCATGAGCGGGAACTCCACCCGGCTGAGCGTCGGCCTGGCCGAGGGCGCCTGGGGTCCGGCCGCACTCACCGCCGGTGTCATCGGACTCTTCCTCGTCGGCGTCGTCCTCGGTGGGGTGGTCGCGCAACTGTCCGACCGCAGCCGTCGCGCCCGCAAGACCGCCGTACTCGCCACGGTCTCCGCGCTCCTGCTGCTCGGTGCGCTCGCCCACACCGCGGGCTGGACGCCCGTCGCGGTGGTGGCGATGACCCTCGCCATGGGTGTGGAGAACTCGGTGTTCCAGCGCGACGGTGAGGTGAGCGTGGCCCTGACGTACATGACCGGGGCGCTCGTCAAGATCGGGCAGCGGCTCGCCGCCGCGATGTTCGGCGGCCCCCGCTGGACCTGGCTGCCGTACCTGGGCCTGTGGCTGGGACTGGTGACCGGCGCCGTCGGCGGCGCCGCGGCGCATCGGATGCTCGGACTGCACGCCCTGTGGATCGCCGCCGCGGTCGCCGTCGCGCTCACCCTCGCGGTGCGGCACCTGCCCTACCGGCCGTAGCGGAAGCCGGTTCCCCACGCGGGCAGCGGTTGTCGGTGCCGGCGCCTACGCTCGTGGGCCATGAGGTGGTATGTGCCGAGCACTCCCAGCGCGGACCTCGCCGAGCACCTGGTGTGCGTGTGGTCGGCGGTCTCCGACGGGCAGACCCATCTCCTCGTCCCGGACGGATGCATCGACGTCCTGTGGATCGCCGACGTCGGCATCCGCGTGTGCGGCCCGGAGACGTCCGCGTGGTCGTTCACGCTGCCGGCCGGTGTCGTCTCCGCCGGCGTGCGGTTCCGCCCGGGTCTCGCCTCGTTCGCGCTGCGCGCGTCGGTCGCGCAACTCCGCGACACCCGCGTCGGGTTGGACGACCTGCTCGGTTCGGCCGGAGCCAGACCGCTCGCCGACCGGCTCGACAACGCCCGGACCGCCGCCGAACGGCTCGAGGTGTTCCAGTCCGCGGTGCGGCGCTGGCTCGCGCAGGACCTCGCACCCGACCCGCTGATCGGGCACCTGCGGCGGGCGCTCTCCGGGCACTCGTGGAGCGTGGGCGCGCTCGCCGAGACCGCCGCGCTCACCGAACGTCAGCTGCAGCGCCGCTGCAACGAGGCGTTCGGGTACGGCCCGGCCACGTTGCGATCGATCCTGCGCCTGCAACGGTTCATGGCCCTGGCCGACGCCGGACCCGCGCGCGGACTGGCCGAGCTCGCCGCGGCCGCCGGCTACAGCGACCAGTCGCACCTGAACCGGGAGACGCGCAGGATCTCCTCCCTGACGCCCACCGCCCTGCTCGCCGGGGAGGCGCCGCGGTGGCACGGCACCGGCTCGGCCCTCGATGTCCGAAGTATCCAATCCCGCGGCGACCGGGCAACGGCAGAATCTGCCGCATGACCGAGACCCTCTCCCCCGCCCGTCACTACCGCGACCTCGCGGCGAAGTTCACCGCACGTGTCGAGGCCGTGCCCGCCGACCGATGGGATCACCCGTCGCCCTGCGAGGGCTGGACCGCCCGCGACGTGCTGCGGCACGTCGTGGACACACAGCGGCAGATCGTCACCGTCGTCGGCCTGGAACTGCCCGCCGGACCGTCGCCGGACACCGACCCGTCCGGAGCGTGGACCACCACCCGCGACGGCATGCAGGCGATCCTCGACGATCCGCGGCGCGCCGGACTCGAGTACGACGGCCACTTCGGCCGCACCACCCTCGCCGCGACCGTCGCGCGGTTCTACAACTTCGACCTCGTGGTGCACGCCTGGGACCTCGCCCGTGCCGCGGGTCTGGACGACACCGTCGACGCCGAGGACCTCGACTTCGTGGAGGCGACGGCGCGGGCCCTGGGTGACTCGATCCGGATGGAAGGGGTCTGCGGACCGGCGGTCGAGGTGCCGGCGGACGCCGACCGGCAGACGCGGGTGCTCGCACACCTGGGGCGTCGCGCCTGAGCGGCGGTAGCCTCGGGGCATGCGCGCTCCGGGCTGGTGGCTTCCGGTGTCGCTGCTGGCCGTGGCCGCCCTCCTGTCCGGCCCCGCCGAGGTCACCCCGCCCGTGCCCGTCACGTCCGTCGGCATCCCGGCGACGGGACTGACCACCGACGTCCCGGCGACGTCCGCGACGATGTACGCAGGCGTGACCGATTCCGCCGACCCGCCGCTCCCGCGCGCCGTCGGCGAGCGCGGCGCACCGGCGTCCGTCGGCAACGAGTTCGACGAATACCCCTATGTCCGCTACGAACTCGAATTTCCCGCCGGAACCGAGGCGGTGACGATCCGGTGGCAGGGCCGCAGCGTCAACCTCGACGACCTCGCCCTGCACGTGCGCACCGACCGTTCGTGGGGCGAGCCGCGGGCCGTCGCCCGGCCCGAGGTGCCCGGCGGGCCGATCGTGCTCGAGGCGCGGGTCACCGACGTCGCCGGCCTTCTGGAGATCATGGTGATCGACGCGCCCCGCCGCGACCGGAGCTTCCGCGACGCCACACCGGACCAGGCGTTCGCCGACCCGGCGGACTACGACTTCGCGATCCAGCACCTCACCGACACCCAGTACCTCGCCCGCGACGACGCCGCCGTCTTCCGGGACATGACCACGTGGACGGCGCAACAGGCCCGCGCCCGGAAGATCGCCTACGCCGTGCACACCGGGGACCTGATCCAGTCGTGGATCCGGCCGGGCGCCCCGGACACCCGCGCCCGCACGGAGTTCGAGGTCGCGTCGGAGGCGATGGGAATCCTCGAGGCGGCCGGCGTGCCCTACGGTGTCCTGCCCGGCAACCACGACAACCTGTGGAACGTCGCCGGCCGGCTCGTGCCGGGCGAGCACGAACGCAACCATGCGCTGTACAACGAGTACTTCGGGCCGCAGCGATTCCGGGACCGGCCGCAGTGGGGCGACTCGGTGACCGACGCCGACAATTCGGCGCACTACGACCTGTTCGAGATCGCCGGCACCCCGTTCCTCGTCCTCTACCTCGGCTACAACCCGCCGGAGCACGTGCTGAACTGGGCCGAGGAGGTGCTGGCCCGCCATCCCGACCGCAACACGATCGTCGCCGCGCACTACTACCTCGACGAGGACGGCCGTCTCCGGATGAGTGGATTCGGCGACATCGGCGGCAGTTCGGGCCAGCAGATCTGGAACCGGCTCGTCGTGCCGCACGAGTCGGTGTTCATGGTGCTGTCCGGGCACGTCGACGGGCAGACGACCGTGACCGACCGCCCGATCCCCGGCAGCGACCGGCGCGTGGTCGAGATGCTCGCCGACTACCAGTACTTCCTGGTCGACGGCCGGCGCGCGACGGGTTTCCAGCGGTTGCTGCAGTTCGATCTCGACGGCGGCACGGTCGCCGTCACCACCCACTCGCCCACCCTCGGCAGTTTCCGGGTGGAGGATCACGACCCGCGGCGCCGCTACACCCCCGAGGACGGCGATTTCGTGGTGGATGTGCAGTTGCGTGCCGGCGTGCCCCGGGCGGTGATACCCGGATGATGACCGATCACCCTGGAGCCGAGACACGTTCGGCAGGCGCCGTTCGTTCCCGTTGAGGGCCTCCCCGAGTGCGTCGGCGGTGCGGTCTGCCGTTCGCCGCGATCGCGTCACCCCGGGCGGCGGCCACACCCGGGGTCCCCGGCGGACGAGCCGACCGGTACGTCGTTCTGCACCCGGACGGTCCCGGGGAGTTCCCGCCGCCGGGGGAATGCGGGATAATCGGCCCCATCCGATCTTCCGGAGGTTCCCGTGCGACTGAGCAACGTTCCGCTCCGGCTGGCCACCGGCGCCTTCATCCTCAATTCCGGGCTCGGCAAGCGTGATCTCCCGCCCGAGGCCGCGGCAGGGCTGCAGGACATGGCGAGCAAGGCGCTCCCCCGGCTCGGGAAGATGCGGCCGGAGACGTTCGGCCAGACCCTGTCGGCCGCCGAGATCGGCGTCGGCGCCCTGCTGCTGGCCCCCTTCGTCTCCCCGGTGGTCGCCGGTTCCGCGCTGACCGCGTTCAGTTCGGGCCTGCTCGCGATGTACTGGAAGATGCCCGGCATGCACGAGGGCGGGTCCTTCCGCCCGACCCAGCAGGGCACGCCGATCGCCAAGGACGTCTGGCTCCTCGGGGCGGGCCTGTCCCTGATCATCGGCGGGATGTCCGGGTAAGGGTGCCGTCGCTGGTTCGACACGACGCGCCGTGGGTACCGCGGAAACATGAACTCACGACGCACAACCTTGATGGCAGGCGTGTCCCTGACCGCACTCGTCGTGGCCGGGTGCGGTAGCGGTGATTCCTCGACGGACGACCAGGCCACCGTCGAGCCGCCCCCCACGTCGGAGACGACGACCACCGGCATGCCCACGGCACTGCCCGGCACGGACGGGATGGCCTTCCAGCTGCCCGGCGAGGGCGGTGACGACGACAAGGCATTCACCTACGACGAAGTCGCCGTCCCGGTGGGTTCGACGGTGACCGTCGAATCCGCGGAGGAGGGTGGCCGTACGACGGTCACGCTCGAGGCGAGCGGGCTGGCACCCAGCCGTGACTTCGGCGCGCACGTCCACACCCAGCCGTGCGGGCCGCAGCCGTCGGACGCGGGTCCGCACTATCAGAACGACGTGGATCCGGCGGCCACCCCGCAGTCCCCGTCGACGGATCCCGCCTTCGCCAATCCCGGGAACGAGGTCTGGCTCGACATCACCACCGACGGCAACGGCAACGCTCAGGCGTCGACGACGGTCGACTGGGAGTTCCGCGACGGCGAGGCGAACTCCGTGGTGCTCCACGCCGAGCGCACCAAGACCGGCCCCGGGGAAGCCGGCATGGCCGGTGCTCGTCTGGCGTGCATCGACGAGGACTTCTGACCGGGGTCCGACCACGGAAGGTGGACCGGACACATCGGGCAGGTGTCGTGCGGTGCCCCATACCGGCGTATGGAGATACCTGCAGGTACGGTGCATCCATGCGCGCGCGTCCCTATGCCACCACCAGCCCCACGCGTCTCGCCGCTGCCCTGCTCGAGGTCGCGGCACGGATCGGGCTCGACGGCGCCAGCGTGCGCGAGGTGGCCAGCCATGCGGGTGTATCGATCGGCGCCGTCCAGCACCACTTCCCCACCAAGGACGAGATGCTCGCCTACTCGTTCCGTTCGCTCGCCGAGCGGGTGCTGACACGGTTGAGCACCGTCGACCCGGACATCGATCCGGCGCGCACCCTGTTCGCGGCGCTGAGCCAGTTGCTGCCGCTCGACGAGCAGCGCACCGCCGAGGCACACGTGATGGCGGCGTTCACCGTGCGCGCCGCGACGTCGCCCTCGTTGAGCAGGATCCGGCACACGACGTTGTTCACGATGCGCACCGCGGTGTCCGCCGTCCTGATCCGGATGGGCACCGCGGAGGCCGAGACCCGGGCGGCTTTGCTGCTGGCCGCGGTCAACGGTCTGGCTCTCGACGCGATCGCCAGTCCAGAACTGTATCCGCCGGAGTACCTGACCCACGCGCTGCACACCCAGATCCAGTTGTCCCTCGACGGCGCCGACGCCCACTGACTGCCTTCCACAATGCTTGTGGCCGAATGTCACACGCGTTCGATCCGATCGACGCGATGTGACATTCGGCCACACAGGCACGGGGGTGGGTCAGCGCGCGGTCCAGCCGCCGTCCATCGTGTAGGACGCGCCGGTGACCATGCCGGCGTCGTCCGAGGCCAGCCACGCGACGAGGGAGGCCACCTCCTCGGGTTCGACGAGCCGCTTGATCGCGGGTTCGGTGAGCAGCACGTCGGCGAGCACGCGTTCCTCGTCGATGCCGTGCAGCCGGGCCTGGTCACCGATCTGCTTCTCCACCAATGGCGTTCGCACGTAACCCGGGTTGACGCAGTTGCTGGTGACGCCGTGCGGCCCGCCCTCGAGGGCCGTGACCTTCGACAGTCCTTCGAGGCCGTGCTTGGCGCTGACGTACGCGGACTTGAAGGCCGACGCCCGCAGGCCGTGCACCGACGACACGTTGACGATGCGCCCGAAGCCGCGCTCGTACATGTGCGGCAGGGCCGCCTTCACGAGCAGGAACGGCGCTTCCACCATGAGCGTCTGGATGCGGCGGAAGTCGGTGAGCGCGAACTCCTCGATCGGCCGGACGACCTGGATGCCGGCGTTGTTGACGAGGACGTCCACCTCGAGCCGGAGGCCGTCGAGCTGGTCGGTGTCGAGCAGGTCCACCCCCCACGCCTGTCCCCCGATGTCGTGGGCGAGGGTCTTGGCGGCCACCTCGTCGACGTCGGCGACGGTGACGTGCATGCCGCGGGCGGCGAGCTTCCGGGCACAGGCGGCACCGATGCCGCTCGCTCCGCCGGTGACCAGTGCGGTGCGGGCACTCATGCGGGCACCGCCGTCTTCTCGGCGTCGACGGCCCGCACGTCCGCGGCGTCGACGTCGCGCAGGCTGAGCCCCTTGGTTTCCCGGGCGGCGACGACGGCGATGATCGTCACCACCGAGGCCACGGCCAGGTAGATCGCGATGGGCACGGCACTGCCGTAGCGGCTGAGCAGTGCGGTCGCGATGATCGGCGCGAGCGAGCCGGCGACGATGGAGGTCACCTGGTAGCCGAGCGAGACGCCCGCATAGCGCATCCGGGTCGGGAACATCTCGGCCATGATCGCGGGCTGGCCGGCGTACATGAACGCGTGGAACACCAGGCCGATGACGATGGCAGACATGACCAGGGCGTTGTGACCGCTGTCCATCATGGGGAAGGCGAAGAAGCCCCAGGTGCCGGCCGTGACGGCTCCGACCATGTACACGGGGCGGCGGCCGAAGGTGTCGGACAGGCGCCCGATGACGGGGATGATCGCGAAGTGCACGGCGTGCGCGGCGAGCATCCACCACAGGATGGTGGCGGTGTCCGCACCGACGACCACCTTGAGGTACGTGATCGAGAAGGTGACCACGAGGTAGTACATGACGTTCTCGGCGAAGCGCAGGCCCATGGCGGTGAACACACCGCGCGGGTAACGCTTGACGACCTCGACGACGCTGTACGAGCTGGACTTCAGCTGCTCGGCCTCACGCTGCGCCTCGAGGAAGATCGGTGCGTCGGTGACCTTGGTGCGGATGTAGTAGCCGACCAGGACGATGACCGCCGACAGCCAGAACGCGATGCGCCAGCCCCACGAGAGGAACGCCGCGTCGGACAGCGTGGTGGTCAGGATCAGCAGCACGACGGTGGCGACGAGGTTGCCCATCGGGACACCGGCCTGCGGCCACGATGCCCAGAAGCCGCGGGAACGGTCCGGGCTGTGCTCGGCGACGAGCAGCACCGCGCCACCCCACTCGCCACCCACGGCGAAGCCCTGCACGAAGCGCAGCGTGACGAGCAGCGCGGGCGCCCAGTAACCGATGGCGCCGAAGGTGGGCAGGCAGCCCATGAGGAAGGTGGCGACGCCGACGAGCACGAGGCTGGTCTGCAGCAGCTTCTTGCGGCCGAACTTGTCGCCGAAGTGCCCGAACACCACGCCGCCGAGGGGCCGTGCGACGAAGCCGACGGCGTAGGTGACGAACGCCGCGATGATGGCGTCGAGTTCGTTGCCGTTGTCGGGGAAGAAGACCTTGGAGAACACCAGGGTGGCGGCGGTGCCGTAGAGGAAGAATTCGTACCACTCGACGACGGTGCCCGCCATCGAGGCGCCGACGACCTTGCGCAGACCCGAGGTGGGGGTCTCGTCCGGTGCGCGGCCGCCGGGCCGTGACTGTTCGACACTCATGGGTTCGTCCTCCTCGGTTCGACTGTGACGGGCAACACTTCTGAAGGCATGTGCCGAGTATCGATGCACAGATCTGCATGCACAATGACGCGATCCGCAGAGCGAATCTGCAAGAATGCACACATGAGCGTGCCGTCGGCCGATGACCTGCTGGTTCTGCTGGCCGTCGGCCGCACCGGCCGCTTCACCACCGCCGCCGACGACCTCGGCGTCAACCACACCACCATCGCCCGTCGGATCGCCGCGCTGGAGAAGAGCCTCGGCGGGCGCGTGCTGGCCCGCGCGTCCGGCGGCTGGGAACTCACCGAGCTCGGCCGCTCGGCACTCGCCGCGGCCGAACGGATCGAGGCCGCCGTGGCCGGACTGGCCGGTCCCGGCGGGGACCGCGGCCTCGAGGGTGTCGTGCGGGTCTCGGCCACCGACGGCTTCAGCGCCTACATCGCGGCGCCGGCCGGCGCGCTGGTGCGGCGTCGGCACCCGGGCATCGCGGTGGAGATCGTCGCGGCCACCCGTCGCGCGTCGCAGCAGCGGTCCGGACTCGACCTCGAGGTGGTGGTGGGGCGCCCCCAGGTGCACCGCGCCGAGGCGCACCGGCTGGCCGACTACACCCTCGGCCTGTACGCGGCGCGGGCCTACGTCGACGAGCACGGTGCTCCCACGACGGTGCGCGAGCTGGGCCGTCATCCGCTGGTGTACTTCATCGACTCGATGCTGCAGGTCGACGACCTGGACCTGGCCCGTCGCATCGCCCCGGACATGCACGAGTCGGTGAGTTCGACCAACGTGTTCGTCCACGTCGAGGCCACTCGCGCCGCAGCCGGGCTCGGGTTGCTGCCGTGCTTCATGGCCGACCGGCACGCCGACCTGGTTCGGATCCTGCCCGGGGAGGTGGAGGCGCGGCTGAACTACTGGATGGTGGCGCGATCGGAGACGCTGCGCCGGCCGGAGGTCGCCGCCGTCGTCGCGGCGATCCGCGAGACCGTGCACGCCCAGCGTTCCGTCCTGCTCGGCCGCCCCGCCGCGTGACCCACCCGCCGTGCACGTGGCCGAATGTGACATCGCAGTCGATAGTCTGACCAGATGTCACATTCGGCCGGGGACGCGCGCGCAGGTGCCGGCCGGTTCGCCCCGAGCCCGTCGGGCGACCTGCACCTGGGGAACCTGCGCACGGCGGTCCTCGCGTGGCTGTTCGCCCGGAGCACCGGACGCCGGTTCCTGATCCGCGTCGAGGATCTGGACCGGGTCCGGCCGGGCGCCCAGGAACGTCAGCTCGCCGATCTCGCCGCACTGGGCCTGGACTGGGACGACGAGGTCGTCCACCAGTCGCGGCGGTTGCCGCTCTACGACGCCGCGATCGCTCGCCTCACCCGCGCAGGCCTGACCTACGAGTGCTTCTGCACCAGACGCGAGATCCAGCACGCGGCGTCTGCACCGCACGCCCCGCAGGGTGCCTATCCGGGCACGTGCCGCACGCTCACCGAGGCCGAGCGGGCAGCGAAACGGGCATCCGGACGGCCGGCCGCGATCCGCCTGCGGTCCGGTGCCGTCACCTTCACCGTGCACGACGTGGTGCACGGCGACTTCGCGGGTGTGGTCGACGATCTGGTGCTGCGCCGTGGCGACGGGATCCCCGCCTACAACCTGGCCGTCGTCGTCGACGATGCGGCCCAGGGCATCGACCAGGTGGTCCGCGGCGACGACCTGCTGACCTCCGCTCCGCGACAGGCCTACCTCGCGGCGCTGCTGGGGCTTCCGGTGCCGACGTACGCGCACGTGCCGCTGGCGCTCAACGTGCACGGCAAGCGCCTCGCCAAACGCGACGGCGCGGTGACGCTCACCGACCAGGCGGCGCTGGGCCACACCGCGGCCGACGTATTGGGCCGGATCGCGGTCTCGCTCGACCTGGCGGACAAGGACGAGCCCGTCACGTTGGAGTTGCTGCTCGGGCGCTGGGATCCGGCCCGGCTCCCGCGGGAGCCGTGGGTGTACGACGGCAGCTGGTGACACCGCCCGCGCGACCGGTGTCGGTCCGTTTCGTGCCGCTCGTCCGGCTCGCGGAAGTTCCGGTGATCGTGCAATTCGGGCGCGCCGGACGTAGTGTGCGCAGTCGACAACGCGATTGGCTCCACCCTCCCCTCGAGAAGGATCCGATGACGACCGGCGGATACGACCCCAGCAAAGAGCCCGACAACCAGGGCGGCGCACCCAACCCTCCGCAGGGCGGCTACCCGCCGCCTCCCGGGAACTACCCCCCGCCCGGGAACTACCCGCCGCCTCCCGGCAACTATCCCCCGCCCGGGAACTACCCGCCCCCGCAGGGCAACTACCCGCCCCCGCAGGGCAACTACCCACCTCCGCAGGGCAACTATCCGCCTGCCGGCGGCTACCCGCCCCCGCCGGGGAACTACCCGCCCCAGGGCGGCTACCCACCCCCGCCGGGCAACTACCCCTCGGGCAGTAGCCAGTACGGGGGGTTCGGTGGCCCCACGCAGCTCAACGTCGGCGAGGCCATCGGCTACGGCTGGAAGAAGTTCAGCCAGAACGCGGGCGTCTGGATCGCGTTCGTCGTCGCGGCGGCGTTGATCCAGTTCGTGATCAATGTGATCTTCGGCGGCTTCGACACGAACGAGCTGTCGGCGCTCAGCATCATCGGCGCGATCGTCAGCGTGTTCGTCAGCATTCTGATCCAGGCTGCCTACGTGCGCGGCGCGCTGCACGAAACCGACGGCAACCGCCCGTCGTTCGGGTCCTTCTTCCAGTTCGAGAACATCGGCGCCGTGGTGGTCGCGAGCCTGCTCGTCTCGCTCATGACCGTGGTCGGCTTCATCCTGCTGATCATCCCCGGCTTCATCGTCATCTTCCTGACCTGGTGGACGCTGCAGTTCGTCATCGACCGGAACCAGCCGCCGGTGGACGCGATCAAGTCCAGCTTCCGTGCCATCTCGTCCAACGTGGGACCGCTGCTGCTGCTGGCGCTCGCTCTCGTCGGCATCAACATCCTCGGCGCGATCCCGTGCGGGCTGGGCCTGCTCGTCACCATCCCGCTCACGATCATCGCTTCCACCTACGCCTACCGGGTGACCACCGGGCGCGGCGTCGCACCCTGACGGGTACGGCGTTCCACGAAGCGGCACGTCACGAATCACGAGGACCACGATGACCAGCGGGGGCTACGAACCCACTCCCGATCCGCAGGATCCGAACAAGTACCCGGGCGCGCAGCCGTACGGCCCGCCGCCCGGGTACGGCCCGCCCCAGGGTTACCCACCGGGCTACGGCGCACCACCGCCCGGCTACGGTCCGCCGCAGGGGCCGCCACCGCAGTACGGCGCTCCCCAGTACGGCGGGGCACCGCAGCAGCCCGGAGCACCGTACGGGCCACCGCCGGGGGGCGGCCCTGCCGGATATGGACCGCCCGGCTACGGAGCCCCCGGTGGCTACCCACCGCCCGGCTTCGGTTCGTCCCGCCCGCAGATCGACATCGGCGCCGCCCTGAGCTACGGGTGGCGCAAGTTCAGTGAGAACGTCGGCGGCTGGCTGAGCCTCGCCGGCGTGATCGTCGTGGCCGCGCTGGTGTTCGGCGCCCTGATGTTCGGGGTCGTGATGGCCTCGACCACGACGGACCGCTACGGCGACACCACCGGCATGTCGGGCGTCGGGATCGCCGTGATGATCGTGCTGATCGTCGCGTTCGTCATCGGCATGCTCGTCGTCCAGGCGGCCGGGGTGCGTGGAGCCCTGTACGAGCTGGACGGCCACAAGCCGGCGCTGAAGGACTTCTTCCGCGTCGGCAGCCTCGGTCCCATCCTGCTCGCGTCCCTGCTCATCGCGCTGGGAACACTGCTCGGTTCGCTCGTCATCGTCGGTGGCATCGTCGTCGCCTTCCTGACCGTGTGGACGCTGCACTTCGTCATCGACCAGCGGCAGGACGCGGTCACGGCGATCAAGTCGAGCGCGTCCGCGGCCGCGGCCAACGTCGGGCAGCTGATCCTGCTGTGGCTGGTGCTGTCCGCGATCAACTTCGTCGGCGCGCTGCTGTGCTACGTCGGCCTGCTGGTCACCGTGCCCGTCACCACCATCGCCTACGCGTACGCCTACCGCGTCGCCACGGGTGGGCGCGTAGCTCCCTGACAGCAGGTCGCGGGTCCCGGATCCGCCGGGCCGGAGCCCGCGTCCTGTTCGTCCGTTCTTCGCCTTCCGACCGCCCGAGTGCTTGGATGGCCGGGTGACAGAGCACGTGCAGACTCAGCAATCCGACCACACGCACTTCGCCCGCGTGGTCCGCAGCCACTACCCCGGGCTGGTGGCCCTGTTCACGGCGGTGCTCATCATCTCCAACGTCGCCGCCGGCAAGGGCGTGGCGTTCTTCGGCGACGCCGAATGGGCGCTCGGCCCGCTGCAGATCCTGCCGATCATCACCGACGGCGCGTTCTTCCTGTTTCCCCTCGCCTACATCGTCGGCGACGTCCTGAGCGAGGTCTACGGCTTCGCCGCGACCCGGCGCGCCGTGTACTACGGTTTCGGCGCGGTGGCGCTGGCCGCGCTGTGCTTCTGGATCGCCCAGCAGCTGCCGCCCGCCGACTTCTACGAGAACCAGCCCGCGTTCGAGGCGGTCCTCGGGGTGGTGCCGCGGCTGCTGCTGGCCGGTCTCGCCGGTTACCTCGTCGGGCAGCTGCTCAACTCCTACGTGCTGGTGCGCATCAAGGAGATCACCAAGGAGAAGCACCTGTGGGCCCGGCTGATCGGCTCCACCGTCGTCGGCGAGTTCGCCGACACGCTCATCTTCTGCGCGATCGCCGCCGGCGTCATCGGCATCACCACGTGGGCGGACTTCGTCAACTACGTGGTGGTCGGGTTCCTGTGGAAGACCCTCGTCGAGATCGTCGTCATGCCGGTCACCTACGCGGTCATCGCGTACGTGAAGAGGCGGGAGCCGACCTACGCCGAGTGACCGCCGGCCCGGACGTCCGCCGACGCGCAGCGCCGAACTCGCTCACCGCCGCGCGTAGAACCGGCCCAGGGTCTCGGCCTTGTGCTCCTCGAAGTACCCGCCGTCGACGGCGGCGCGGATGTCGTCGACGAGCCGCACCGTGAACCGCTCGTTGTGGATGGTGCACAACGTGGCCGCCAGCATCTCCTTGGCCTTGAACAGGTGGTGGATGTAGGCACGCGTGTAGTGGCGGCAGGTGTAGCAGTCGCAGTCCTCGTCGATCGGGGTGAAGTCGCGGCGGAACCGGCTGGTGTTGATGTTGAACCGGCCGTCCGGGTGGTAGATGGCCGCGTTGCGCGCCACCCGGGACGGGTTCACGCAGTCGAACGTGTCGACACCGTGCTCGATCGCGACGAACATGTCGTCGGGCTCGCTGATGCCGAGCAGGTGCCGCGGCTTGTGCTCGGGCAGCTCCTCGGTGCACCACCGGACGATGGTGCCGAGGTTCTGCTTCTCGAGGGCGCCGCCGATGCCGTAGCCGTCGAAGCCACGGCCCGACTCGCCGACGATCGACTCGAGACCGCGGCATGCCTGCCGGCGCAGATCCTCGTACTGCGCACCCTGCACCACACCGAACAGCGCCTGATACGGACGGTGGGCTCGTTGCGCCGTGAGCTTCTCGTGCTCGGCGATGCACCGCACCGCCCATGCCTGGGTCCGCTCGACGGACCGCTCCTGGTAGCCGCGGGTGTTCATCAGGGTGGTCAGCTCGTCGAACGCGAAGATGATGTCGGCGCCGAGCTGATGCTGGATGCGCATCGACACCTCGGGCGTGAACCGGTGCCGGGAACCGTCGAGGTGGGACTTGAAGGTGACGCCGTCGTCGTCGACGTGCGCGAGGCGCTCCTTGCCTTCGGCTATGACGTCGTCGGACTGCACGCCGACGGCGTCCATCGCCAGGACCTTCTTGAAACCGACCCCGAGGGACATCACCTGGAATCCGCCGCTGTCGGTGAAGGTGGGCCCGTCCCAGTTCATGAATCTGCCGAGCCCACCGGCCTCGTCGACGATGTCCGACCCGGGCTGCAGGTACAGGTGGTAGGCGTTGGCGAGCAGCGCCTGCACCCCGAGTTCCTTCATCGCCTCGGGCAGGACCGCCTTGACCGTCGCCTTGGTGCCCACACCGACGAACGCCGGGGTGTGGATGTCACCGTGCGGGGTGTGGATCGTGCCGGTGCGTCCGAGTCCGTTGTCGAGCCGGGTCCGGACGGTGAAGAACGGGTCGGGCGGGGTGGGCACGGCGGAAGCGGTGGTGCTGGGGTCGGTCACGTCGGTATCCAATCACGAGGTCCGGTCACGGCGCCGACGGCAACCGCACCGCGAGGGCGAGGACGGCGACACCGGCGAGCGCGAGCCCCGCGCCCACGGCGGCCGGCGCGGTGTAGCCGAAGCCCGCGGCGATCACCGCGCCCCCGATCCAGGCGCCGAACGCGTTGGCGAGGTTGAACGCCGCGTGGTTGAGCGACGCCGCCAGGGTCTGGGCGTCCTCCGCGACGTCCATGAGCCGGATCTGCAGGCCCGGTCCGACCGCGGCGCAACCCGCACCGAGGAGGAACACCATCGCCAGGGCCGTGTACGGGTTGTGCGCGGCCGCGACGAACACGGCCAGCAGCACCGCCAGCGTCGTCATGGTCGTGAAGATGCCCGGCACCAGGGCCCGGTCGGCAACGCGGCCACCGACCACGTTGCCGAGCACCATGCCGAGACCGAAGAGCATCAGCGCGACCGGGACCAGCGCCCTCGACACTCCGGCGACGTCGGTCAGGGTGGTGCTGATGTAGGTGTAGACGGCGAACACGCCGCCGAAGCCGATCATCGCGACCGCCAGCGTCATCCACACCTGCCCGCGCCGCAGCGCGCCGAGTTCGGTGCGCACGCTGGTGGTGCGGATCGCCAGGGTGGGCACCCACGCGGCGATCGCAGCGACGGTGACCGTGCCGATCACCGCCACCAACGCGAACGCCGAGCGCCAGCCCAGCGCCATGCCGAGCCACGACGCGACCGGCACCCCCACGACGTTCGCCACCGACAGGCCCATCATCACCAGCGCCACCGCCCGGGCGCGCTGCCCGCGGCCGGCCAGATGCGCGGCGACGAGCGCGGCGACCCCGAAGTACGCACCGTGCGGCAGCCCGGCGACGAACCGGGAGGCGACGAGCAGTCCGTAACTCGGCGCGAGCACCGTCGCCGCATTGCCGACGGTGAAGGCGATCATGAGCGCGATCAGCAGCGTCTTGCGTGGCAACCGGGCGGTGAGCGCCGCGATCAGCGGCGCACCGACGACGACACCGGCCGCGTACGCCGACACGACGTGCCCGGCGGTAGGTTCGGAGACCCCGAGGCCGGTCGCGATGTCGGGCAGCAGGCCCATCGCGACGAACTCGGTGGTCCCGATGCCGAATCCGCCGAGGGCGAGCGCCCACATCGCGCGGGCCCGCCGCGATCGGGCGTGCGGTGTCGTCGCGGTTTCGTGGACGGCCCCCGGCGCTGCGGAGGCAGGTGGGCATGCGGATGCCGTCGTCGTCATGAGCGGGAACCTTCGAATAGTGCGGGATGCGCTGGATCGGCGTGCGAGACCAGCCGAGTCTCCATTCTCTTGCACATGCCCATTCGACCTCGAATCGAGAGGACGTGAGTTCGGCCACCCCGGCACGAGACGCGCCCTGCGAAGGATCGGTCCACGACCCGCCGCGCCCGGGACGGGGCGCGCAGATCACGCTGCGGCCCGGCCGCCGCATCCACAGCGAAGATATCCGAAACCATTCTGCGACAAAGACTTCGAAGACCGACACGACCGGGACAGGCGACAGAATTCACCAGTTCGCGCCGGCCCGTTCGGATGCGCGCAGCCGGAGCACCACGTCGCCGATCCGGTACCGGCTCATCACCGTCGGAGCGGGCGGGTACACGACGGCCGGAGAATTCGTGTCGCTCGTCACGACAGGGGCGTGATCGACACCGAAGCTGCGGGCCGCATTAGCACGAATACTCCTGTGCAGCAATGCTATTCCGGAATCATCGAGACCCCGGCCGCTGCGGTGCAGTGAGAGGTCTCCCTCAGCACACCCTGCGCCACCGCGAAGGTGCGCGCCGTCGCCGTGATCATGGATTTCGGATTCGCTGCCCGGGCAGCCACGAACGCAGCCACACTTCGTGAGGGTCGTCCACGACCCGGCGCGGGAACCCTGCCGCTCGCCGAATCGAACGAGCGCCGTCGAGCTGGGATCGTTCGCGATTCGCAGGGCGAGGGCCGGCGCGCGACGGCAGTACGGCTCAACGGGCCTGCGCAGGCACCCTCGAGAAGAAGCGCGCCGGGTTGTCCGTCCGCAGGCGCATGCCGGCGGCACCACCGAGCACCAGGGGCCGCGCGTAGGGCCGGTCGGAGCCGAGCAGCACCCGGTCCTCGCCCAGGCGCGCGGTCACCGCAGCGACGACCTCCCGCCCGTACGACGACGTCTCCACATAGACCCCGGCCCCGGGGATGCTGCCGGGACCGCCGCGCATCGCCATCCGATCGGCATGCAACGGGGCCAGGCCGGCGAGCATCGCGAACAGCACCCGCAGCGCCGGGAACCGGCGCGACCCGAACTCGTGCCAGGCGAACCAGGCGGTGTGCATCTGGGTCACGTACGACACCATCGCCGGCCACCACGGCGGAGCGCCGGGCGCGGCGGCCGGACCGGGATGCACGAACAGCGGCTTGTGTGCCCGCTCGAGTTCTGCCAGCAGCGGCGCACACCGGTCGAAGCCCGCCGAGTCGGCCAGGGCCGTCGCCGGCAGCTGCAGACCCACGCACCCGGCCGCGAGAACCACACGCAGCGTCTCCGGGTCGGGTTCGGCGAGACCGGCTGCGGCCCACACCCCGAACCGGTCGGGCAGGCTCAACGCCCCCTCGTGATACGCGTCGAGCAGCGGCCGGGACTCCTCGGCGGGCAACTCCTCGATCCCGAGCGGGCTCGACAGCGACACCAGCGCCAGGTCGATTCCGTCCCGGACCGCGAGGGCGGTCCGCGCAGCGACCGAATGATCGGCGGGGTCGACCCGGTACGGCGGCTCCCCCGGCAGGTGCAGCACCCAGCCGTCGAGCCGGGGCGGCGCACTGCGCGCCCGGAGGGCGTCGACGAAGGACGCCGGCCACACATGTTGATGCACGTCGACGCGGGGACGTCGCCTCATGCGTCCACGTTCGCCGCCGCGCGCCCCCGTGTCAACAGTCGTTCGCATCCCGGCGACGAACCCGGCCGCCGGCCGACGCGAGGCTCGGGCGTGGCCGACCCCGCGGCGCGGACCTCCCACGCCGTACGTACCGTATGTACGGTGTCGGCCCGGACCTCGTCCGGCACGATCGACCCGCACGCCTCCGCCCGGACCCCGCCGAGGCGCTCGCGGCCCGCTCCTTCGACGCCGGACACACCACGGCACTAGCCTGGGACCGAGCGTGTTCGCCGATCGTCGGAAGGAGCACTCCGTGCCTCCCCATTGCGATTCCATGGACGGTCCAGTCGTCAAGGCCGCCGAAGCGGCCTTGGGCGACGACAACGTCGAGCTGATCCTGCCGTTCGTTCCCCTCGAAGCCGAGGACGAGGTGCGCACGGCGTTCGAACGGGCGACAGCCGCGCGCGCCGAGGGTCCGATCGCCCACGAAGTGGCCGATCTCTACTTCTTCGACACCGTGGTCCGGCTACACCGCGCGGGCGAGGGCGCCTCGTTCACCGGCGTGAAGCCTGCGGGCGGCGACGTCGGCCCGGTGATCCCGCTCGCCGAGCGCGCGATCGAGACAGGCTCGATCGAGAAGCTCTACGCCTTCCTGTCCGCCGAGCTGCACCGGCAGCTGCAGTCCCGCCTGGAACGGATCGTCGCCCTGACCGACGCCGTGACCACCGCGGAGCGCCGGGAGTACACCGAGGCGATGCTCGGCTTCCAGGTGTACAGCCACCACCTCTACAAGAGCATGCACAGGGATCCGCACGAGGGCGGGCACCCGCACGGCTGACCCGGGCGCCGCCGTCACCTCTGCATCAGGTGATGCCGTCACATCGGCATCATGTGGTGCATCGGCATTCCTGGCATCAGCATGTGGTGCATCTGCATCATCAGCATGTGCAGCATGTGCATCCAGCCCATATCCATCGTTCCCACCTCCGCGTCCTGCGGTGCTCGTCGGAGGGCGACACCACTTCCACTATGCGCCTGATCGGGCGTGCAGGTCGCCACGCCGGCGCCGCATGCTCCGCCCGGTGGCCTTGACGAGTTCGTCCACCCACAGCACCGAGGACCCGACGCCGACGGCGAGCGCCCACTGCTGCGAGGTGAGCGCGGTGGTGTCGAAGAAGCCCTGCAGGAACGCCGTCTGGACCACGCACACCTGCAGGACGACCACCACGACGAGCGCGATCCAGATGCTGTGGTTGGTGAGGGTCTGCAGCGAGAACACCGAGCCGAGCTCCGAACGGACGTTGAGCAGGTTGAACACCTGGAAGAAGACGAACGTGGTGAACGCGAGGGTGGTGGCGAACAGCGGATCGTCGGCGCTCTCGGGGAACCACTGCGGCGCGTAGTGCAGCACCGCTACGGTTCCGGCGGTCATGACGATGCCCAGTCCCAGGATGCGACGGAGTCGGTCGCGGCTGAGCAGACGCTCGCGCGCCGGCCGCGGCGGCCGGGACATGGTGCCCGGCTCCGTGGGGTCGACGCCGAGGGCGAGGGCCGGCGGGCCGTCCATGATGATGTTGACCCACAGGATCTGCAGCGCCGTGAACGGTGCGCCCCCGGCCAGTCCGAGCGCCCCGGAGACGAGGAAGATCAGCACGAACCCCCACGCCGTGGTCAGCTGGAACTTCACGAACTTGACGATGTTGGCGTAGATGCCGCGGCCTTCCTCGACCGCGGCGACGATGGTCGCGAAGTTGTCGTCGGTGAGGATCATGTCGGCCGCGCTCTTGGACACGTCGGTGCCGGTGATGCCCATGGCGACACCGATGTCGGCCTGTTCGAGAGCCGGCGCGTCGTTGACGCCGTCGCCGGTCATGGCGACGACCTCCCCGTTCGCCTGCAGCGCCTTGACGACTCGGATCTTGTGCTCCGGAGCCACCCGGGCCAGTACTCCGAAATCTGCTGCCCGGGAACGTAACTCGTAGTCGTTCAGAGCATCGAGGTCGGCGCCGGTGGCCGCGGCACCACCGATGCCCAGCCGGCCGGCGATCGCCGACGCGGTCACGAGGTGGTCGCCGGTGATCATGTGCACCTCGATGCCGGCGGCATGGGCCACCTCGATGGCCCGCTCGGCCTCCGTCCGCGGTGGATCGACGATGCCGACCACGGCGTAGAGGGTCAGGTCGGACACCGCACGCTGCAGGGCCTCCGCGTCGCCCCGCGGCACCGCGTGCAGGTCCCGGCCGGCGATCATCAGGGTGCGCAGCCCCTCGGCGGCGAGCGCCTGCACCGCGGCGCGGAGGCGGTCGCGGCGGCGGTCGTCCAGCGGGACGGGGCCGTCCCCGTCGAGCATCGCGGTGGCGCGGTCCAGCAGTGCACCGGGTGCCCCCTTGGCGAAGCACCGGTAACCACCCTCGGGCAGGGCGTGGAAGGTCGCCATGTACTTGTAGGCGGAGTCGAACGGCACCTCCGCCAGCCGCGGCACCGCGAGGCGCGCCCCCTCGACGTCGATGCCGCCCTTCTCGGCGAGCACCACCAGCGCGCCCTCGGTGGGATCGCCGACGAGCACCCCGTCGCGGACGACGGCGTCGTTGCACAGTGCCATCCCGAGCAGCGGCGCGGTCAGGTCCGGGGCCGGCAGCCCGTCGCCGACGAGGATCTTGCCGTTGGTTTCGTATCCGGTTCCGGTGACGCGGAAGCTGCGGCCGCGGGCCAGCAGCCGCTGCACCGTCATCTCGTTGAGGGTGAGGGTGCCGGTCTTGTCGGTGGCGATGTGGGTGGTGCTGCCCAGGGTCTCGACGGCCGCGAGCCGTTTGACGATGGCGCCGCGCGCGGCGAGTCGCGACGCTCCCATCGCGAGGGTGAACGCGACGACCGCGGTCAGCCCCTCGGGGATGGTGGCGACGGCGAGCGAGACCGCGGTGATCAGCAGGTCGGACCACGACTGCCCGCGCAGCAGACCGAGCACGAACACGACGGCGACGACGGTGAGGGCGACGACGGTGAGGGTCTTGGCAAGCTGGTCGATGCGGCGCTGCAGCGGGGTCTTCTCCACCCCCGCGGTACCGAGCAGGGTGGCGATCGCGCCGATCTCGGTCTGCATCCCCGTGGCCGTGACCACCATCGTGCCCCGGCCCCGGGTGATGTCGGTGTTCATGAACAGCATGTCGGCGCGGTCGCCCAGCGGGGCCTGCTCGTCGTCGACGGGTTCGACGGTCTTGTCGACGGGATGGGACTCACCGGTGAGCGCGGACTCGGCGACCTGCAACCGTGCCGCCGTGACGACCCGGCCGTCGGCGGGCACGGAGTCGCCGGCCTCGAGGAGCACGACGTCGCCGGGCACCAGTTCGGTGCGCGGCAGGTGCTGTTCGCGGCCGTCGCGGCGGACACGGGCGGTGTCGACGGCCATCTGCCGCAGCGCCTGCAGGCTGTTCTCGGCGCGTCGCTCCTGCACGTAGTTCAGGACGGTGTTGAGGGTGATGACGGCGAGGATGACCACGGGGGTCTCCCATTCGCGCGAGACCACGGCGCTGACCACGGCCGCGACGACGAGAACGAGGGTCATCCGGTCGGCGAGCAGGGCGAGCACCTTGCGCCAGCCGGGCACGGTCGGCGCCTCGACGAGGGCGTTGGGCCCGTGTTCGCGCCGGCGTTCCTCGACCGCGCCGGTGGACAACCCCACCGCGGGGTCGACGTCGAGGGCCGCCGCGACGGCGTCGGCGCCGCGGGTGTGCCACGTGGTGGCCAGGGTCATCTCGCACGCTCCTCGGTGAGGTCGGGCGGCTCCCACGCTATCGATGTGACGGATGCCGCGCGATTCGACGCACGATCCGCCTGTGCCGCGCCCGGATTCGTGATGTGCTGGAGGCGGTGATATCGAGGCGCACGCCGCCGGATCGGAGGAGCCATGAGTGAGCCGAACGTCGACGATCCCGTCGTGGTCCTGAGCGACGAGGAGAGCTGGGAACTGCTCGGCACCGAGCGGATCGGCCGGCTCGTCGTGGTCTCGGGCGGACGGCCCGACGTCTTCCCGATCAACTACGCGGTGCGCGACCGGAAGCTGTACTTCCGGACGGCCGAGGGCAGCAAACTGGTCGAACTGACGTTGAACGCCGAAGTGGCCTTCGAAGCCGACCACGTGGAGCAGGACCGGGCCTGGAGCGTGGTGCTGCACGGACGGGCTCGAAACCTGGTTCGTTACAACGAGATCCAGGAGGCCGAGGAACTGGGGCTGCAAGCCTGGGTGCCCACTCCGAAGTACAACTTCGTCGAGGTCACCGCGAGCGAGATCAGCGGCCGCCGGTTCGCGCTGGTCAAGGATTGACCGAGGATCGACGCTGCCTCGGCGTCAGCCCGCCACCATGCCGACGCCGAGACCGACCATGAGCACGGCGATGCCACCGTCGAGCACGCGCCACGAGGCGGGTTTCGCGAACACCCCGCGCAGCAGCGCGGCTCCGTAACCGAGCCCGAGGAACCACACGACGCTGGCCAGCGCCGCGCCGGCGCCGAACCACCAGCGTCCCGGGTCCCCGTGATGGTTGGCGACGGAGCCGAGCATCAGCACGGTGTCGAGGTAGACGTGCGGGTTGAGCCAGGTCAGCGCCAGGCAGGTGGCCAGTGCTGTGCCGACGGTGACGGGACCGCCGGCCGCGGCGGTCAGGGCCGCCGGACGCAGCGCCCGCCGCGCCGCGAGCAGGCCGTAGCCCACGAGGAACGCCGCGCCGGCCCAGCGGATCACCCCGAGCGCGCCGGGAACCCGGTCGAGCACCGTGGCGATGCCGGCAATGCCGGCGGCGACGAGGATCGCGTCGGACAGCGCGCAGACCGCGATCACCGGCAGCACGTGCCGCCGGGCGATCGCCAGGCGCAGCACGAATGCGTTCTGCGCACCGATCGCGACGATGAGCGACAGGCCGGTGAGGAATCCGGCGACGACGAGGTGCATGTCTCCCACGCTAGGAATCCGGCTCGATGAAGAACAGTTGATTTTTCTTCACTACCGTTAGAGTTTCTTCACGTGGATCTGGACTTCGCGCAGCTGCGGACCTTCGCCGCGGTGCTGGACGAAGGCACCTTCGACGGCGCGGCCGCGGCGCTGCGCCTCACCCCCTCCGCGGTGAGCCAGCGGATCAAGGCGCTCGAGCAGCACGTCGGCCGGGTCCTGGTGCGGCGCACCAGGCCGGTGTCCGCGACGGCCGCCGGTGAGGCCGTGATGCGACTGGCCCGTCAGGTGGCGCGCCTCGAGCAGGACACCGCCGAGGCACTCGGCCTCACCGCCGGCCGGGACGAGTACGTGTCGGTTCCCCTGGTCGTCAACGCCGACTCGATGTCGACGTGGATGCTGCGCGCCCTGGCCCGCATGCCCGAGCGCCACCGCGCCCTGTTCGAACTGCACCGGGAGGACGAGTACCACGCCCCCGCGCGGCTGCGGGACGGCACCGCGATGGCCGCCGTGACGTCGGTGCCCGAACCGGTGCAGGGATGCGTCTCCGAAAAGCTCGGCGCCATGCGGTATCACGCCATGGCGAGCATCGACTTCGCGGACCGCTGGTTTCCCGGCGGACCGGACGCCGAGGCCCTGCGGCACGCCCCGATGCTCACCTTCGACCGCAAGGACGACCTGCAGGACCGGTTCCTGCGGCGCCGCACCCGGCACCGCCTCGATCCGCCGCGGCACTACGTGCCGGGCGCCGCCGAGTTCGTCGAGGCTGCGCGGCTCGGTCTGGGCTGGGGCATGCTGCCGGAACCGATGCTCACCCACACCGACGGACTCGTGTTCCTCGCCGCGGACGATCCGTTCGACGTGCCGCTGTACTGGCAGCGCTGGCGGCTCGAGTCGCCGGTCCTCGACGCACTCACCGACGTCGTCCGGCGGACCGCCGGGGAGGTGCTGCGCTGACCGCCGGTCCGGCCCGAGCGGCCGATCGGTTAGCGTGACGGGTCGGCCCCGACGAGAGGACAGACGGATGACCGCAGCATCGGCACGACAGCTGAGCCGGGCCCTGGCCGGCGTGCTGGCCGTCCTCGTCACCACCGGATGGGCCGCGAACCACTTCGCCGCGATGATCCCCGTCCTGCGCGAGCACGAAGGACTCTCGCGCGCACTGCTCGACGCGGTGTTCGGCATCTATGCGCTCGGACTGCTGCCCGGGCTCGTCGGCGGCGGCGCTCTCTCGGACCGGGTCGGCCGAGCCGCGGTGGTGCTCCCCGGCGCGACGATCGCCCTCGCCGGTACCGTGCTGCTGCTCGTCCGGCACGACGCCGCCGGACTCGTCGCGGGCCGTCTCGTCGTCGGGATCGGCGCAGGGCTGGCCATCGGTGCGGGTACGGCGTGGGCCACGGATCTGCGCGGGAAGGTCGGCACGGTGCTCGCCGGCGTCGCCCTCAGCTCCGGATTCGCCCTGGGGCCCTTCGTGTCCGGTCTGCTCGCCGAGTTCGGTCCGCGACCGCTCTCTCTCCCCTTCGTGCTCTCGGCCGTGCTGTCGGCGGCGGCTGTCGCCGCCGCGGCGGTGTGGAGCCGGTCCGCGCACTACGCGGCGGCGGAACTGCAACCGGTCGTGCCGGGGCACGACCGGTCGGTCGCCGGCGCGCTGTCCTGGTCGTTGCCGCTGGCGCCCTGGGTGTTCGCCTGCGTCACAGTCGCATTCGTGACCTTCCCGGCCAGGATCTCGAGCGAGTACGCAGGTCCGGCCCTGACCGGCGCCGCGGCGCTGCTCGCCCTGGGCTCCGGGATCGTCGTGCAGGCGGCGGCACGGCGACGCGAGTGGGGACCGCAGGCCGGGACGGTCGGCGCCGTCCTCGCGGGGCTCGGGTTCCTCCTCGTCGGCGCCGGCGGGACGCACCCGCCGCTGTGGTTGCTGCCCGTCGCGGCACCCGTGCTCGGGGTGGCGTACGGGCTGTGCCTGCGCGAGGGCCTGCTCGACCTCGAGTCGCTCGCGCCGAAGACCTCACGTGGGACGCTGACCGGCGTCTTCTACGTCGGCACCTACCTCGGCTTCGCGCTGCCGGTGCTGCTCGTGGTGCTCGAACCCGCCACCGGCGCGAGCCTGCCGCTGTTCGCGCTCGCCGTCCCGGCGTTCGCCGTCGCGCTGGTGCGGGCCCGCCGGTTGGCCGTCGCCGAGCACCCCCGGGCCGTGGACGTGACGCGCGGGTGAAGGACGATCCGGCCTCCCCGCCGGGAATTTGCTCGCCGGTCCGGAATCCGCTCCGGCTGTGCCGGGCGCGGATCCACACTCGGCGCGGCGATCCTGCCGCCCGTCACTCCACGAGGGCGCGGAACTGCGCGTCGTACAACCGGAAGTAGGCACCGCCCGCTCGGAGGAGTTCGTCGTGCGTGCCCTGTTCCACGATGCGTCCGTGTTCCATCACCACGATCCGGTCCGCGTCGCGGATGGTCGAGAGCCGATGCGCGATCACGAAACTGGTGCGGTCCCGGCGCAGTACCGCCGTCGCGTGCTGCACGAGCAGCTCGGTGCGGGTGTCGACCGAGCTGGTGGCCTCGTCGAGGATCAGGATGGACGGTTGCGCGAGGAAGGCGCGGGCGGTGGTGATCAGCTGCCGCTCCCCCGCGCTGATGTTGCCGGCATCCTCGTCGATCACGGTGTCGTAGCCGTCGGGCAGGGACCGCACGAACCGGTCGACGTAGCTGATGCGTGCGGCCTCGAGGATCTGGTCCTCGGTGGCGTCCGGCCGGCCGTAGGCGATGTTGTCGCGGATGGTGCCGCCGAACAGCCAGGTGTCCTGCAGCACCATCCCGATGCGCGAGCGCAGCTCGTCGCGGCTCATGGTCGTGACGTCCACGCCGTCGACGAGGATCCGTCCCGAATCCAGTTCGTAGAAGCGCAGGATCAGGTTCACCAGCGTGGTCTTGCCGGCGCCGGTCGGTCCGACGATCGCGACCATCTGCCCCGGCTCGACCCGCAGGTCGAGATGCTCGATCAGCGGCTGCTCCGGCAGGTACGAGAACGAGACGTCCTCGAACTCGACCAGGCCGTACCGCCCCCACGGAGTGACGGGAGCCGGCGGATCGGGTTCCTGCTCGGGTTCGTCGAGGATCTCGAAGACCCGCTCGGCGGACGCCGCCGCGGACTGCAGCAGATTGACCATCGCGCCGATCTGACCGAGCGGCTGACCGAGCTGGCGCGAGTACTGGATCAGGGCCTGCACCTCGCCGAGACTGACGGTGCCCGACGCGACCCGCAGTCCGCCGAGCACGGCGATCGCGACGTAGCTGAGGTTGCTCATGAACATCACCAGCGGCATCACCAGTCCGGAGACGAACTGGGCCCGGAACCCGGCCCGGAACAATTCGTCGTTGGTTTCGGTGAAGCGGCGCTCGACCTCGGCGGTGCGGCCGAACGCGGTGACGAGTTCGTGGCCGGTGAAGGCCTCCTCGATCTGACCGTTGAGGTTGCCGGTGGTCTTCCACTGGGTCACGAAGTGCCGCTTCGACCGCTTCGCCACCACTGCGGTCACCACCACCGACGCCGGCACCATGAGGATGGCGACGAGTGCGAGCAGCGGCGAGATCCACACCATCATCACCACGAGGCCGATCAGGGTGAGCACCGCCAGCACCAGCTGGCTGATCGACTGCTGCAGACCCTGCGAGATGTTGTCGATGTCGTTGGTGACGCGGCTGAGCAGGTCACCGCGGGAGTGGGAGTCGAAATAACGCAGCGGCAGCGCATGCACCTTGCGTTCCACCCGCGAGCGCAGGTCGCGGATGACGCGCTGGACGATCTCGTTGAGTCCGTACGCCGCCAGCCAGATCAGGCCCGACGACAGCAGATACAGCGCGAGTACGAACACGAGGGTGCGGCCGAGGGCGGCGAAGTCGATGCCCGCGCCCGGCACGAGCGACATCGCCGACACCATCTCCGCGAACTGGTCGCGTCCCTGCGCGCGCAGCGCCTCGACGGCCTGCTCCTTCGACAGCCCGGCGGGCAGCTGCCGGCCGATCACCCCGCTGAAGATCAGGTCGGTCGCGTGACCGAGAACCCGGGGCGCCACCGACGACGCCACCACCCCGAGCACGGCCAGGACGAGCACCGCGGATGCGGCCCACCGATGCGGCCGCAACAGGCCGACGAGCCGTTTGGTGGCCGGCCACTTCTGTCGCGCCCGGTTCTCCGGTGCGCCCGGGTCCACACCCCCGAGCCGCGGTCCCGCCTCCTTGCGCTCGGTCATGCGTTCACCATGCGCTGCGACTCGACGATCTCGGCGTAGGTCGGGCAGCTCGCGAGCAGCTCCAGATGCGTGCCCGAGCCGACGACGGCCCCGCCGTCCAGAACGACGATGCGGTCGGCGTCGAGCACCGTGGACACCCGTTGCGCGACGACCACGACGCACGCATCGCGGGTCTCCGGGAACAGTGCCTCCCGCAGCCGCGCGTCGGTGGCCTGATCCAGGGCCGAGAACGCGTCGTCGAACAGGTAGATCGACGGCCGGCGGACCAGTGCCCGGGCGATGGCCAGGCGCTGGCGCTGCCCGCCCGAGACCGTCGTGCCGCCCTGGGCGACGAGGGTGTCGAGTCCCGCCGGCATCGCCCGGACGAAGTCCGCCGCCTGTGCGACCTCGAGGGCGTGCCAGAGTTCGTCGTCGGTGGCGTCGGCGCGGCCGTACCGCAGGTTCTCGGCGACGGTCCCGGAGAACAGGTACGCCCGCTGCGGTACGAGACCGATCGCGGCGCGCAGCACCTGCGGATCCAGGTCACGCACGTCGGTGCCGCCCACCAGGACCGAGCCGGCGGTGACGTCGATCAGCCGCGGGATCAGCCGGAGCAGGGTCGTCTTGCCGGAGCCGGTACCGCCGATCACGGCGGTCGTGCTGCCGGGTTCGGCCCGGAACGTCACGTCGCGCAGGACGGGCGCGTCGGCACCGGGGTACGCGAACGCCGCGCTCCGCAGCTCGAGGGTCACGGGTGAGCCGAGGGTACGGACGGGCCGGGCCGGCGTCGGCAGCGACGACTCGGTGTCGAGCACGTCGAGGATCCGCTCGGCGCACACTGCCGCGCGCGGCGCCATCATCGCCACGAACGACGTCATCATGACCGCCATGAGGATCTGCATGATGTAGCTCAGCAGCGCGGTGAGAGACCCGACCTGCATGTCGCCGGTGTCGATCCGGTGGCCGCCGAACCACAGCACGGCCACGCTCGTGGCGTTGGCGATGAGCATCACGAGCGGGAACAGCAGCGCGTTGATGCGGCCGACGTGCAGCGCGGTGTCGGTCAGTTCCGCGTTGGCGACCTCGAATCGCTCCCGCTCGGTGTGCTCGCGGACGAATGCCCGCACCACGCGGATCCCGGTGATCTGTTCGCGGAGAATCCGGTTGACGGCGTCGATGCGCACCTGCATCACGCGGAAGGCCGGCACCATCCGGGCGATCAGGACGAACATGGTGACCGCGAGAACGGGCACGGCGGCGACGAGCACCAGCGACGTGCCGACGTCCTCGCGCAGCGCCATGACGATGCCCCCGATGCCCATGATCGGGGCCATCACCACGATGGTGCAGCTCATCAGCACGAGCATCTGCACCTGCTGCACGTCGTTGGTGTTGCGGGTGATGAGCGACGGCGCACCGAACCGGCCGAACTCGCGGGCGGAGAACCCGCCGACGCGGCGGAGCACGGCCAGCCGCACGTCGCGGCCGACCGCCATGGCCGTGCGCGCCGCGAAGTACACCGAACCGATCGAGCAGCCGATCTGCACCGAGCTGATCGCCAGCATCACCGCGCCGGTGGACAGGATGTAGCCGATGTCGCCGCGGGCGACGCCGTAGTCGATCAGGTCGGCGTTGAGCGCCGGCAGGATCAGCATGGTGCCGGTGGCGACCGTCTGCAGCAGCACCACCGCGAGCAGCGCCCCGCGGTGCGGGCGCAGGAACCGCAGGAGCAACCGGACCAGCATGATCACCACGCTACCGGTGCAGCGGCCCGGTTCCCGGCACCTTTTCCGCTCCTGCGGGAGGGGAAGAGGTGCCCGGGCCCGGTCATGTGTGCGCCGGCTCGCGGGTGGGCTCGGGGGCGGTCAGCTCACGGCGGAGCTTCTCGCCCTCGACGTCCACGTTCGGCAGGATGCGGTCGAGCCACTTCGGCAGCCACCAGGCCTTGTCGCCGAGAAGCGCCATCACCGCCGGGATGATCACCATGCGCACGACGAACGCGTCGAAGAACACGGCCGCGGCGAGGGCGAAGCCGATCGACTTGATGAACGAGTTCGGCTCGGCGATGAAGGCCGCGAACACCGAGATCATGATGACCGCGGCGGCCGTGACCACCCGGGCGCCGTGGGCGAAGCCGATCCGCACGGCTTCCTTCGCGGAGGCGCCGTGGACGAATTCCTCCCGCATGCGGGTCACCAGGAAGACCTGGTAGTCCATCGCCAACCCGAACACCACACCGATGAGGAAGATCGGCATGAAGCTGACGATCGGCTGCGGGTTGGAGACGAGCCCGCCCCAGCCCTCCTGGAAGACCGCCACGGTCGCGCCGAACGTCGCCAGGACGCTGAGCAGGAACCCGAGGGTCGCGGTCAGCGGCACCAGGATCGAGCGGAAGACGAGCATCAGCAGGATGAACGCGAGCCCCACGACCACCGCGAGGTACGGCACGAGTGCGCTCTGCAGCGTCTCCGACACGTCGCCCTCGAGGGCGGTCTGTCCGGTGACGCCGTAGGAAACACCGATCTCGTCGTCGAGCTGCGCCTCCTGGTCGCGGATGCTCGACACCAGCTCCATCGTCGCCGGCTCGCTGGGGCCCGACCGCGGCGTGACCATGATCTGCGCCGTGTCACCGGCCTGGTCGACGGCGACGACCTGGACGTTGACCACCTCGTCCTGCTCGTACAGACGCTGCACGACCGCACCGAACGCCTCCTGCGGCGCGACGGTGGCCTCCCGGGCGTCGGCGACGACGAGCAGCGGACCGTTGCGGCCGGGACCGAAGCCCTCGTTCACGAGGTCGTAGGCCTGCCGGGCGCTGGTCTTCGGGTCACCGGTCGCTTCGGTGGGCAGCGCCAGCTGCAGGTTCGCGCCGGGCAGCGCGAGCAGACCGAGCAGCAGGACGCCGGCGACGAGCGGGATCAGCGGCTTGCCGGTGGACCAGCGGATGTAGCGCTGAGCGGCGCTCGGCGTGTCGGTGTCGGCCTCCGGATCGTGGTCCTTCAGGCCCGGGATACGGCCGGCGAACGCCTTGCGCCCGAACAGGCCGAGGATCGCGGGCAGCAGGGTGATCGCGATGAGCACGGCGATGAACACGGTGAAGGCGGCCGCGTATCCCATCGCGGACAGGAACGGGATCCCCACCACGCTCAGCGCCATCAGGGCGATGATCACGGTCAGGCCGGCGAACACGACGGCCGAGCCTGCGGTGCCCACGGCACGTCCGGCCGCCTCCGCCCGGTCGGCGGTGACGGTGATCTCGTGGCGGAACCGGGAGACGATGAACAGCGAGTAGTCGATCGCGACGGCGAGACCGATCATGATCGCCAGCGTCGGGGTCATCGAGCTCAGGTCGGCGAAGCCGGTGGCGACGGTGATGCCGAGGCTGCCGATGGCGATGCCGATGATGGCGGTGATCAACGGCAGGCCCGCGGCGACGAGCGAGCCGAAGGTGATGGCGAGGACGACGGCGGCGATGCCGATGCCGATGAGTTCGGTGACGCCACCGGGCATCTCGGCCTCCGCGGCGGCGGTGCCGCTGACCTGGACGTTCAGGCCCGCGTCCCGGCCGATCTCCGCGGCCGCGGCGATCTGCTCGCGCATCGTGTCGTCGACGTCGCCGAAGCCGCCCTCGAACGGGACGGTGACGAAGCCGACGGTGCGGTCCGGGCTCAGCGGCGACAGCGCGGCCGCATCGGCGAGCGCGGTCTCCTCCGGCTTGCCCTGTTGCTCCGCGGCGGCCTTCATTCGTTCGACGAGACCGGCGTTCGCGGTGACGGGGTCGACGAGGACGGCGGCCTGCTGCTCGGGGGTGGCGACGGCCGGGTCGATCTTGGCGGCGGCGGTCACCTTGTCGATGCCGCGGATCGCCGCGAGCACCTCGTTCATCGCCGCGAGGTTGTCCGGCTCGTCGAGGGTCTGCCCGTCGGGGGCGGCGAACACGTAGCGCGCGCTGAGCGCGTTCGTCGGGTCCGCGGCGTTCGGGAACCGTTCGGCGAGCAGGTCCTGCGTCTGCTGCGCGGGGGTGCCCGGGATGGAGAACGAGTCCGTCGTCGGTCCGGACAGGGTGGCCGCACCCACCCCGAAGAGGACGAGGATCGCCAGCCAGAGGGAGAGGACCGTGCCTTTTCGCCGATAGGCGAACTTGCCGATCCGATAGAGATAGGTCGCCACGGGGAACCTCGTCTTCCGGATGTGTCGTGCAGATGTCTTAGGAAAGGCCTTGTCGCAGTTGCTCGAAGGCGGCTAGGACGAGCTCCTCGGGGGACGTCGCCCCCGAGGTGCCGGCGAGCCACAGTTCGACTGCCGACTTCATGGCCGAGACCGCGGCGTAGCGGACCAGACTCGGATACAGGTCGACCCGGGGGTCGGTGCCGGTGCGCTCGGCGATGGCCTCGACGAGCAGTTGCGAGGCGCGCACTTCCATCTCGACCCGGCGCGCCAGCAGGGCGGGGCTCTGTTCGAGCAGCTCCATGGTCGTGCACAGTTCCACGAAGTCCCCGCCGGGATCCGAAACTATCTCCCGTGCAACGGCTTCCATCGATTCCCACACGGGCTCACCGGCGGGCCGCGCGTGCAGGCGCCCGACCCACGCGTGCACCAACCCCTCGAGGTGTGCGAGGACGGCCTCTTCCTTGCCGGCGAAGTAGTTGTGGAACGTGCGGGTGGACACCCCGGCCCGGGCGGCGATGGCGTCGGCGGTGACACCGTCGAGTCCCTTCTCCCGCGCAAGATCGGCCGCGGCCGCGACGAGCGCTGCTCGCGTGGCGGCCTTCTTGCGGTCGCGCAGGCCGGGCGAAGTGGTCACGTCTTCCACGGTACGCACCTTGCAGAGTCCTGCAAATTTGCAGAGTCCTGCAAAAATATGCGTTTGCCCACACCCCTCCGAGCGGTGTGGCGGCGCTCACGTGCGGCGACGCTCCCAGGCGCCCGGGTCGGCGGTCAGGTCGGATACGAACCGTGGCAGATCGTCCGCGACGACGTCGGCGAGGGTGACTTCCTCGAGGACGGCCCGCAGGTTCACCCGCACCGCGATCCACACGTCGCGCAGGCGTTCGGCCGGTCCGGTGTAGACCACATCCTCCGGCCGCTGGCCACGCACCGACGCGAGCGGGCCCTCCACCGTGCGGATGATGTCCGCGACGGAGATCTCCTCGGCCGGGCGCGCCAGCCAGTACCCGCCCTCCGGGCCACGGCGACTGTGCACCAGACCGCCCCGGCGCAGGTCGCCGAGCACCGCCTCGAGGAACTTGTGCGGGATATTCTGCGCCCGCGCCAGGTTCTCGGCCTTGGCGGGCGCCTCGCCTGCCGCCGCGAGTTCGAGCAGCGTGCGCACGGCATAGTCCACCCGGGCGGTGATGTGCACGTCGCGCTCCTCGGTTCGACCCTGCGCCGCCGGCGGTGACGGACACAGAATTCCTACCAAACCGGGGGAAAAGCGCGCGAGCCCCGTCCGGCGATCGGGGTCACGCGGCGACCGTGCGCCGGCGTGCCGAGACTGCACACAGCGCGAGCCCGACGACGACCCATGCGCTCAGCACCAGCACCGCCGTCCCACCGCCGTGCCCGTCGAAGAACGCGACCGAGCGGACCGCGGTCCCCGCGGCGCCCGGTGGCAGCAACTGGCCGAAGGCACCCCATCCCTGCGGCAACCACGCCGCGGTGGTCGCGAAGCCCGACAGCGGGTTGCCGAGAAACATCATCAGGACCGCACCGGCACCGAAGCCGGGCAGACCGAAGAGCGACTCGAGGCCCAGCAGAGGCAGCGAGACGGCGGCCAGGCTCAGCGTGAGCGCCGCCGCGGTCGCCCAGTAGTTCCCGGTCAGGCTGCCGAACCCGAACTGCAGAACGGCGGTGAGAGTCAGCCCCGCGAGCACCGCGAAGCCGATCGCGCCGAGCACTCGCAGGCCGACGCGCCCGGCGAACAACCTGACGAGAGCGATCGCCGGTACCAGACCGCCGAGGACCAGGGGCAGGGCCAGCGAGTTCAGGCCGGCCCCGGCCGGGTCGTCGGCGGGCAGTGGCACGACGTCGCGTACGGGGACGGGCCGGCCGAGCGTCTGCGACAGTCCGGCGGCCGTGGCGGTCAGCACCTGCGCGACCGGGGCTCCGCCCGCGCCGGCGACATACATCGCGGGCCCGTCCGGTTCGACGGCGAGACCGCCGACGACCTCACGCTGCTCGATCGCCGTGCGCAGCGCCTCCACGTCGGCATATCGCTGCGGCGAGAACGCGCCGGGCCGGGCATCGGCGAGACCGGCCTCGATCCGGGCGACGGCCGGATCCGGTCCGACCACCCCGATCTTCAGCCCGTGCGGACCGCTCTCGACCGCCGGGGCGGCGAAGGCGAACAGCATCAGGGCGATCACGGCGGTGAGCGCAAGCACGACGCCGACGACACGCACGGCGTCCGGCGGGGCGTGCCGGGCGGTGGTGGGGTCCGGGGCGGAGGTCGAGGCGGCCATGACGACTCCTTGAAGTGGAGGATCGCTCTCCGTTTATGTGGAGTATATTCCTCCGCTAGGAGTGGGTGTCAACCCGCCGACCACAGGAGACTGCATGCGCGCCGACGCCGCCCGCCGACGCGAGGCCCTGATCCTCGCCGCCCGCGACGTGCTCGCCGAACGGGGACACGACGCGCCCCTCGACGCCATCGCCGAGCGTGCCGGCGTCGGCATCGCCACCCTCTACCGCAACTTCCCCACGCGCGACGATCTCGCCCATGCGGTGGCCCGTCGTACCCTCACCGAGGCGGGCGCGGCCGCCGAGCACGCCCTCGCCGCGATGGCCTCGGACCCCGAACGTGCCTGGACGGAATTCGTCGGCACCGCCGTCCGGTTGCGGCTCGGCGCCCTGATCCCGGCGCTCATCGTCGAGAGCTACCGGGAACTGCCCGGTGACGTCCTCGAGGTCCGGGAGGACACCAAGGCGCGCGTCACCGAACTCGTCCACACCGCACAGCGAGCCGGCCTCGTCCGCGACGACGTCCAGCCGATCGAGGTGATCATGGCGATCGCCCGGCTCACCCGCCCCCACGTGCAGTTCGTCGACGAGGTCGTGCCCGCCCTCGTGCCCCGGATGATCGCGATCTACCTCGCCGGCCTGCGGCCGGACGGCCGGCCGCTGCCCCACTGACCGCCGGACCTCCGTAGTGACCGGAACCACATTCCGGTAGATTGGACGCCTGTTCACATCACTCCCGGAGGACCGCATGTGGGAGACCCTGACGGCATCCTGGGCGTCGCTGCTCGAGCCCCTGCACGACCCCGTCGCGCTGGCCATCCCGGCGTTCCTGCTGTTCCTCGCGCTCGAATGGGCCGCCGCGCGCGCGCTCGAGCACGTCGAACCCGGCGCCGACGGGCACACCCGCCCGCCCCGCGGAGGCTACGAGGCCCGTGACGCACGCACGAGCATCTCCATGGGACTCGTCTCCATCGGCACCAGCGCCGCCTGGAAGGTGCTGGCTCTCGTCGGCTACTCGGCGATCTGGGTGTATCTCGCGCCGTGGCACCTACCGGCGAACGCCTGGTACACGTGGGTGATCCTGCTCCTCGGTATCGACCTGCTCTACTACTGGTACCACCGGACGGCGCACCGGGTGCGGCTCGTGTGGGCCACCCACCAGGCGCACCACTCGAGCGAGTACTTCAACTTCGCCACCGCCCTGCGCCAGAAGTGGAACAACAGCGGCGAGATCCTCATGTGGCTGCCGCTGCCCTTCCTCGGCATCCCGCCGTGGATGGTGTTCGTCGGATTCTCCGTCTCGCTCGTGTACCAGTTCTTCGTGCACACCGAACGGGTGGGCACGCTGCCCCGGCCCGTCGAGTTCGTCTTCAACACCCCGTCGCACCATCGGGTGCACCACGGCTGCGACCCCGAATACCTCGACCGCAACTACGGCGGCATCCTGATCATCTGGGACCGCCTGTTCGGCACCTTCCGCCGCGAGACCCACCGCCCCACGTACGGACTCACCAAGCCCGTCGGCACCTACAACATCTGGCGGCTGCAGACGCACGAATATCAGGCCATCGCGCGTGACTGGCGGGCTGCCGCGCGGTTGCGCGACAAGCTCGGCTACACGTTCGGTCCGCCCGGCTGGGCGCCGACGCCCCCGGCCACGGTCGCGAGTGCGCAGTTGTCGTCGCGACACGCCGGGTGACCCGACGAGAACTGCGCATTCGAGAACGACAACGGCCCCGATCCGGTGAATCGGATCGGGGCCGTTGTTGGCGGTGGCGGAGGGATTTGAACCCTCGGACGGGGGTTACCCGTCACACGCTTTCGAGGCGTGCTCCTTAGGCCGCTCGGACACGCCACCGCCCACGACTTTACCGGATTCGGTCCCGGAGTTGAAATCCCCAGGTCACGAGCGTTCCGGGAGCCGCTGCGCGCGGAAGAAGTCCTCGAGCACCGCGGCACATTCCTTCTCGAGCACCCCGCCGCGCACCTGCGGACGATGGGTGAGCCGACGATCACGCACCACGTCCCACAGCGACCCCACCGCGCCCGTCTTCGGCTCCCATGCACCGAACACCACGCGATGCACCCTGGCCAGCACCAGCGCGCCCGCGCACATCGTGCACGGCTCCAGCGTCACGGCCAGCGTCGTGCCCTCGAGGCGCCAGCCGTCGCCGTGCACCTTCGCGGCCGCCCGCAACGCAAGGATCTCCGCGTGCGCCGTCGGATCGCCCGTCGCCTCCCGCGAATTCGCCGCCCGGGCCAATTCGGTCCCGTCGGCGGCGAACAGGACGGCACCCACCGGCACGTCCCCGGCCGGCGCCGCGGCGGCCGCCTCCAACGCGGCCCGGATCATCGCCTCGTCGTCGCGCAGGCCCATCTAGCGGCGCAGCTTGTCCAGCGCCGTGGCGAGCACATCGTCGAACCCGAGTCGCTGGGCGATCTCGTCGATCTGCTCGTCCGGATACAGGTCGGTCTCGGCGGCGATCACCGCCAGCACCGGCTCCGGCAGCCCCAGATCCGCCAGGATTCCCAGGTCACCCTCCTCCCACGGCTCGATGTCGTCGAGCTCGTCGGGGTCGATGTCCGGGATCTCGATGTTCAGCGCATCGAGCACGTCGGCGGCGATGTCGTAGTCGACTGCCATCGTCGCGTCCGACAGCAGCAGACGCGTGCCCGACGGGGCCGGCCGGACGATGACGAAGAACTCGTCGTCCACGTTGAGCAACCCGAAGATCGCCCCGGTGCTGCGCAACTCGCGCAGCTCCCGGTCGGCCACCTCGAGGCTCGTCAACACCGCCGCCGACAGTGTCTTGCACTTCCAGCGACCGTCCTCCCGCGTCACGGCGACCCCGAACCCGTCGAGGTCCTCAGTCGAACTCACGGAAGGGCTCTTGTTCCCCGCACGCTGCGCAGCCATGGGCGCAACGGTAGTCGGCGCGGTCCCGTGAATGAAGTCCAGCGGGCGATGTGCCAACCTGGTCGGGTGCCCACCTCCGCGTCCACCCCGCCCGTGTGTGTACTCGGCCTCGGCCTGATCGGCGGATCGTTGCTGCGTGCGGCCGTCGCCGCGGGCCGCGAGGCCTGGGGGTACAACCGCTCATCGGAGCCCGTCGAAGCCGCCCGCGCCGACGGATTCGACGCCTCCACCGACCTGCCGGCCACGTTGCGGCGCGCCGCAGAATGCGACGCCCTCGTCGTCGTCGCCGTGCCCGTGCCCGCGGTCGGCGCCGTGCTCACAGCGGTCGCCGAGCACGCCCCGCACGTTGCCCTGACCGACGTCGTCAGCGTCAAGTCGCAGGTCGCCGCCCTCGTCGCCGCCCACGGGCTCTCCGCACGCTTCGTCGGGGGCCATCCCATGGCCGGCACCGCCGAGTCCGGGTGGTCGGCGGGATTCGCGGAACTGTTCCGCGACGCGGTGTGGGTGGTCACCGTCGACGACGACACCGATCCCGACGTGTGGACGCAGGTCGCCGATCTCGCCCTCGACTGCGGTTCCGTCGTCGTACCCGCCGAATCGGGCGAGCACGACGCGGCGGTCGCCCGCGTCTCGCACCTGCCCCATCTGCTTGCCGAGGCGCTGGCACTGTCCGGGGCCGCCGGCGGCGACCTGGCGCTGGGCCTGGCGGCGGGATCGTTCCGCGACGGCACCCGGGTCGCCGGGACCACCCCCACGTTGGTCGACGCGATGTGTGAGGGCAACGCCCCGGCGCTGCTCACAGCCCTCGACGAGACCCTCGAGGTGCTGCGTGTCGCTCGCGAACAACTCGCCGACGGCAGCACCGCCGAGCTGACCGCCGCCGGTCACGCCGCCCGGCGACGGTTCGAGCAACGCAACCGCCGACCCGTCACCGGCGTCGTCCCCGGCGACGAGGACTGGCTCGCCCGGCTGCGCGAGGCGGGCCGTCGCGGCGAGGTGTGGACGCGGTGACCCTGCGCGACATCACCGCGGCACTCGCGAAAGGCGAGCTGACCGCCACCGAACACGTCCGACAGGTGCTGGCCGACCTCGACGCGCTCGACGGCACACCGTGGTCGAATCTCGTGGCCGCCCGCAACGATGCCGCGGCCCTCGAATCGGCGGCCCGCGCCGATGCCGAGCTCGCGGCCGGCAACTGGATCGGTCCGCTGCACGGCGTCGCCGTCGCCGTCAAGGACAACATCGACGTCGCGGGCATGCCGACCCGCTGCGGCAGCAACGTCCTCGCCGACGTCGCGCCGGCCGCGCAGGACGCCAGGATCGTCGAGCGGCTCCGCGAGGCCGGCGCCGTCGTGGTCGCCAAAACGCACCTGCACGAGTTCGCGTACGGGCCCAGCGGCCTGGTCAACGCGGCCGGACCGGCCCGGCACCCGCACGATCCCACCCGCATCACCGGTGGCTCGTCCTCGGGGTCGGCAGCGCTCGTCGCCAAGGGCGTCGTGCCGCTGGCACTGGGCACCGACACCGGATGCAGTGTGCGCACCCCGGCGGCGCTGTGCGGAGTCGTCGGCCTCAAGCCCACGTTCGGTGCGTTGCCGGTCGACGGGGTCTTCCCGCTGTCCACCACCTTCGATCACGTGGGTCTGCTCGCCCGCGACGTCCTCGACGCGGCACTGGCCTGGGGCGCGCTGCCCGGAATAGCGCACCTGCGAACGCCCGTCTCGGGGCTGCGGGTCGGACGGCTGCGCGGCGGCATCTGGGACGTGCCCGCTGCATTCGAGTCCGCGCTCGACGACGCCTGCCGCACCCTCAGCGATCTCGGTGCCGAGGTGCGGGACGTGACCCTGCCGGAAACCGACGACCTCCTCGGCGTCTATCCCGTCGTCACCGGCTCGGAGGCGTACGAAACCCATCAGCGCTGGTTCGAGAACGACCCGGACCTCTACCAGCCGGCCACCGCGGCGCTGCTCGCGGCTCAGCGGGACCGTCCGGCGACGGACTACGTCCGGGCCGTGCGGGCGGCCGCCCGGTTGCGCCGCGACGTCCTGCGTCGGCTACGGCGCGACGACGGGCTGGATGCGCTGATCACCGTCACGACCCCGCTACGGTCGGCCCCGCTCGACAGCGATCCCGCCGCCCTCCGCGGGCCACTGCTGCAGATGTGTATCCCGTTCAGCGTGCTGGGCGTACCGGCGGTGTCCGTCCCTGCCCCAGGAGACCGTGATCTCCCCATCGGCGTACAGGTGGTCGGGTTGACCTCCGGGACCAGCGGGCACGGCAGTCATCCCGGAGAGTCCACAGCTCTGGCACTGGCGATGGCGGTGGACGGCACCGACCTCCTGACCGACCCGTCCTAGATCCGTCCCGCCAGTCCGGGGTAGTTCACGACGAAGCCGTCGCCGTCGACCGTCACCGAGGAACTGGACACCGGGGACAGGACGTGGATGCCGTCGGCTGCGCTGCTGTAGACGAGGGTGGCCTCCTCGATGCCGAGATCGAGCAGATTCACGTAGACGACGGGCACCTCGAGTTCGTCCGCGCCGGACTGCAGCCCGTAGCGGCGGATCGGCAGAGCATTGAAGAACGGGCTGAGGATGACGTCGACGTCGAGTGCGCCGCCGAATGCCGACCGCTGGTGCTGGGTGCCGTTGTCGACCATCCAGATGCCCTCCTCGGACCGGCTGATCGACATGTGCCTCTCACCTGCGGCCAGGGTGGTGCGCACCGACAACCGGCGCGTGACACCGTTCTCGTCGGTCACGAGGTCGTACGACGCGCTGAACGCGGGATGCTCCGCGCACTGCGCGCCCACGATCCGGCCCGCCGCCTTGATGCGATCGCCGCTCAGTTGGACACGCACCGATTCCATCCGAGGAACGTCGTACGCCCGCCACGTCAGAATCGCGGGCCAGTTCGATGCTGGGCTCGCCGCAGACCGCGCGGCATCGGGGACTGGGATGCTCACGTGTCTACGTTAAGCGACGAGCCGCTCCCGAGGCGCAGGGGTGCCGCGAATCGTGCCCTTCGTGTAGCACACGACCACTCGGAACGTGTCCGACGTCACATCACGGGGACATGTCCACGACACCACGATGCGGTGACCGCACGGTGACCGACATCCTTGTGCAGCGCGTTTGAGCACGTAACCCGCTGCCCGGGAAAGACTGGCCTACAGTCGCCTCATGCGTACCGTGTGGACAGTTCCTCAGAACATCGCCCAGATCCTTCTGGAGTCCCCCGAGATCCAGATGTTCCTGACCAGCAACGAGCTGCCCGACACCGCCGCGGACCCTCGTCAGCGGCTCGCCGAGTTCACGCATGCGCTCGCCGCCCTGGCCCGCCACACCGGACGCACCTTCGCCTCCGTGGACGCAGCCAACCGTGAACTGTTCGGGGGCTCTGCCGGAACCGTGCCGGTGGCACTGCGACTGGCCGTCCTGCGCGAGATCGTCACCGACGTCGACGACCGCACCCCCACCCCGGACCCGCTGCCGGCGACGGTCGTCGAACAGCTCGGTGCCTACGTGTACGCCCTCGTCGATCCGCGCGACCATACCGTCCTGCACGTCGGACAGGGCCGCGGGAACCGGATGTTCGTCCTGACGTGGACCGCGCTCGGCGAAGATCACAAACTCGCCGCCGGCGGCGAAGCCGCTCCCGCGCAGACCCCCGAAGCCGACGCAGCCGTGCGCCGGATCCGTGCCGTCTACGACTCCGGCTACTCGGTAGGTCACTACGTCGTGGCCGACCGGGTGGCCCCGGCCGTCGACGCCGATCACGCCGCCGGCTTCACCGCCCAGGCCCTCGTCTCGGTACTGGGGTTGCTCGAACCGCACGACGGCGAATTCGTGCTGACCAATCTCGTCGGCGCCAGCGAGGAATCCGACCGGGTGGCACGTCCCGTCGAGGAGCTGATTCGTCAGTACTCCGCGGAGGCCGCACCCGAGCTGCCCACGCCGTGCGTCGTACTCCGGATCACCGAGGCGAAATCGGCTTCCGCCGAGCAGGTCCGTGGACTCGCCGACCGTCCGTGGCCGGCCGGAGCGTCGGCACGCCGGATCGACGGCCTGCCGATCCTGGTGGTCGCGGACAACATCGTCCGCGGCGCCTACCGGGCAACCGGCTGGGAAGCGGCGTCCCGCACCGAGGACAACGGCGGCACCATCCTCTACCGCTTCCTCGGGGACGCCGATCCCGAACTCGAGAAGCTCTTCGTCGACACCCGCCTGACGCCGGATCGGCTGGGGCTCAAGCGTTGGCCGTCCCACGGCTGGGCGCCGCGGCTCACCCGGGCCCTGCCCCACAGGCCGAGACCCTGAACCCTTGTCCGGGCCGTGTCGTCACGGCCCGGACTTTCCTACCGACGGCTCTCCTGGATCACCTGCCGCTCGAAGTGAGAATGGGTTCGTGCAGGTCGTAGTAGTGCACATCGCCCTGTAGCCGCATCTCCTCCTCCAGCAGTGGACGCAGATCGTCGGGAATCTCCATTCGTTCGTGGGCACGCGCCTCGTCCTCGGACGAGAAGTACACCGTCTCGACGTATCCGTCGTCGCCGTAGGTGGCGAACGTGCCGCCGATGATCTCGGGGCGCAACTGATGCACCCGTTCCTGGCCCTGCGCGAGCAGGCTCTTCATCCGCCCGAGATCGGGGCTGTGCCCCTCCATCACCTGAACGAACCCTGCGGTGTCGGAGCCACCCTCCATCCACACCTCGACGTCACGGCAGTCATGGACGACGATCTCGCCGTCGAAGCACTGCTCCGCTTCGGCCCACCACTCGCCCTGTTCCGGTCGCTCGCTGTTCCGGCGGGCCGCCTCCTCGGATTCGAACCGCGCCACCGACACGAAGGTGCCGTCGTCGCTGAATCCCGACGTGCTGCCCAGATAGCCCACCGCGCCCGGGCGCAGCTCGTCCGTCCACCGCTGCAGGCAGGCCTTCAGCCCCTGCTCGTCGCGGACCTTTCCCTGCCAGACCTGAATGAACATCTCCATCGCCTCCGCGTGCGGGACGAGCCCGCACCCAACGATTTCCGTGGCCGACCCGTCGCCGTCCACCGCCGACGTCACCCGACGGCCGGCGATCGCGACCACCGTGGAGTCAATGATTCGCCTGTGCCGGACCACGGACAAGAGCGGACGGGCCGGAACATGCGGAAATGCCGGAAGCCCCCCGACAGTGTCGGGGGGCTTCCGGTA